>DAOUAT010000479.1:0-22283 GCA_034433275.1 Anaerolineae bacterium | reverse complement strand
CTTGCCCACCGCCGAACAGTGCGGCAGCCGCTTGGCGTCACCGCCAGAGTGAATGATCAGGATGCGGGAATCAGGTTGGAGGTTGAAGGTTGGAGGTTGAAAGTTGAAGGTGCCACCTTCAACTTTCAACCTCCAACCTTCAACCAACACCAGGGCGCGGAGGGTGGCGCCGCCGGAGCCGATGCGTTGACCGTGCGGGTCGGGCAGGACGAGGAACTGCGTGCCGTGGGGCAGCAGGCCCGCAGCGCGGCGCCAGTCGAGCTGCCGGCGGTACATGTCCGCCTGGCGCTCGTCGCTGGCGGTGAGCACGCACACATCCCAGCCGCGGCGTGCGTCCGTCTGCAACGATGCCAGGTAGCGCTGCCAGTTGTTGCGATGGGCTTGCTGCAGAAAGGCGGCCGCACCGGTGACGGTCAAACTGGGCTCTCCTCTAGCCATTATCCGGCCGCGGCAGCTCCTCGTCGCGCGCCAGGCGCAGCAGGTAGCGGCCGTACTCGTTGCTCTTCATCGCCTCGCCGTGCCTGCGCAATTGCTCACGATCAATCAAGCCCATCCGATAGGCGATCTCCTCCGGGCAGGAGAGCATCATGCCCTGCCGTTCTTGCACAGCCTGCACGAAGCCGGCCGCTTGCAGCAAGCTCTCGTGCGTGCCCGCGTCCAGCCAGGCGACCCCGCGTCCCATGGGCTCCACGCGCAACCGGCCTTGCTCCAGGTAGACCCGGTTCAGGTCGGTGATCTCGATCTCGCCCCGGGCCGAGGGCTTCAGGTTGGCGGCGATCTCGGTCACCTGGCTGTCGTAGAAGTAGAGGCCGGGCACTGCGTAGTGCGATCGGGGCTGTTTGGGCTTCTCTTCGATGCTGATGGCTCGGCCGCGTGCATCGAACTCAACCACGCCGTAGCGTTCGGGATCTTTCACCGGGTAGGCGAACACCAGCGCGCCCTCGGTCAGCTCGGCCGCTGTGCGCAGCTTGGCCGGCAGTCCTTGTCCGTAAAAGATGTTGTCGCCCAGGATCAGGCATGCCGGCCCGCCCGCGACGAACTCGCGGCCCACGATGAACGCATCTGCCAGCCCACGGGGCACCGGCTGTTCGGCGTACTCGAAGCGCAGGCCCCACTGGCGCCCATCGCGCAACAGCGTCTTGAACGCCGGCAGCTGATCAGGCGTGCTGATGACCAGGATCTCGCGGATGCGCGCCAGCATCAGCATCGAGAGCGGGTAGTAGATCATCGGCTTGTCGTACACCGGCAGGAGTTGTTTGCTGACCCCGATGGTGAGGGGATACAGCCGCGTGCCGGCGCCGCCGGCAAGGATGATGCCTTTCATACAACCTCCAACCCCAAGCTAGAACGCTATCGCGCACCAAGCCTGACGCGTTAACGCAGCGTCAAGATTAGCGTTCGCACATTGAGAAACAGGATCAGACAGCCCACCAGCAGCATGAAGGGCCGGTGGGGCAGCTTCTTGGCGACCACGGCTGCCAGCGGCGCGGCCAACGCGCCGCCAATCAACAGGCCGAGGATGATGTTGCCATACTTGAGGATCTCGCCGCTGCCCAGCGCGATCACGAAGGTGATGGACTGGGCCAGGGTGACGAAGAACTCGGTGGCATTGACCGACCCCACAGTGAAGCGCGGCATATTGCCGCGCGCCACCAACGTTGAGGTGACAATGGGTCCCCAACCACCGCCACCGATTGCATCCATGAACCCGCCGCCCAGCGCCAGCGGCAGGATCCACGAACGCACCTGGCGCGGGGCCAGGCTGCGGAACGCCCGGAAGATGATGATCAGGCCCATGATTGCCAGGTAAACGGCCACGAACGGCTTGATCACATCGCCTTCGAGGTTGGACAGCAGGTACGCGCCGATCACACCGCCGATCACGCCGGGGATCACCAGTTGCCTGGCAAGATCGAAGTGGATGTTGCCCAACCGCCAGTGCGAGAGCCCTGAGACACCCGTCGTGACCACCTCAGAGGCGTGTACTGCGGCGCTGGCGAATTTCTGGGGTACGCCCAGGCTGGTGAGGATAGTCGTGGAACTGACGCCGTACGCCATGCCCAGCGCGCCGTCAATCATCTGCGCCACGAAGCCGACCAAAATGAAGGCCCAGATCGGGATCTCTTGGATGTCCATGGTGCGTCCCTCCTTGTGTGAGAGGCGCTACCCCACGTGCCGGCTGTCCACTACCAGCCGCGCGCGTTGTAGCACCTTCGGCCAGTCATAGATGGAATGATCGGTGACAATAATGACGCAGTCGGCCGCATCCAGCGCTGCGTCCAGGTCAGGTTCGGAGGTCAGGCCCTGGCCGTTGTGCGACAGCGTCGGGATGTAAGGGTCATGGTAGCGGATGTCGGCGCCCTTGCCGCGCAGCAGCTCAATGATGTCCAGCGCCGGCGATTCGCGCAGATCGTCAATGTCCTTTTTGTACGCGACGCCCAACACCAGCACCCGGCTGCCCTTGATGGCCTTGCCGACATCGTTCAGCGCCTCCTGCACCTTGTCCACCCAGTAGCGCGGCATCTCGGTGTTGATCTCGCCGGCCAACTGGATGAAGCGGGCGTTGTAGTTCAGGGTCTTCAGCTTCCAGGAGAGGTAGTGCGGGTCCAACGGGATGCAGTGGCCGCCCACGCCGGGCCCCGGGGTGAACTTCATGAAGCCGTAGGGCTTGGTCGCGGCCGCGTCGATCACCTCCCACACGTCAATGCCCAGCTTGTCGCACATGATCGCGACCTCGTTGACCAGCGCGATGTTGACGGCCCGGAAGGTGTTCTCCAGCAGCTTGACCATCTCAGCGGCCTGGGTGGAAGACACCGGCACGATGGTGTGAATGGCCGCGCCGTAAAGCGCCACTGCCACCTCGCGGCAGGCCGGCGTCACACCGCCGACGACCTTCGGGGTGTTCTCGACCATGTAATCCTGCCGGCCTGGGTCAATGCGCTCCGGCGAAAACGCCAGGAAGAAATCCCGGACCACTGATTGCGGATTGCGGATTGCGGATTGCGGATTCTGCTCCGGTGAATCTGGATGACGCGATCGGTAATTCGCGATCCCCTCTTCCAGCATGGGCAGCAGCAGCTCGACCGTGGTGCCCGGATAGGTGGTGGATTCGAGTACGACCAGCATGCCGGGATGAATGTGTCTGGCCACCGACTCGCCCGAGGCGATCAGATAGCGCACATCGGGGTCGCGGGTCTTGTTCAGCGGCGTAGGCACGCAGATGATGGCCACGTCGCAACGTTCCAGCGCGGCGTAATCGGTGGTGGCCGCAAAGCGGGGCAAGATGCCTTGCAGCCGTTCGGCGGGAATATCCTGGACATAGGATCGGCCGCTGTTCAGCTCGCCTACTTTCCAGGGATCCACATCAATGCCTACTACTGGGAAGCCGCGCTCGGCGAAGGCCACGGCCAACGGTAACCCGACATAACCCAGGCCCACGATGGCCACGGTCGCTTCATGGCGTGCGATCTTGGTCAGGAATTGATCTTTCATAGTCTCTTTCCATGAATAAGTGACAGGTAAAGGGTAAGCTCCGCAGGGCGCTGCCAAAGCTTCAGCTTCCGGCCGCCGGCCGGGCTCAGCAGACACTCAGACCAGATTTTGACCGGGGCGCCGGAGCCAGGATAGCCTGTTGGGTGCTACGACAGCCGCCCCGTACATGATCGCAAAGAAAAAAAGCGGCCTTCCGTGGCGTGTCACCGCTGGCAAGGCCGTTCTCTTGTTTGCTTCCTGATTCATGGTTGCGCTTTTGCTGATCCAACACATGACACCATGAGGGATAGAGAGGAGAAAGGATATGCCCCCGGCCCGACTCGAACGGGCACGCCCTTATGGGCACAGGCCCTCAACCTGCCGTGTATACCAATTCCACCACGGGGGCATTGATGGGCATTATACCCGATCCCTGATAGATGTCAAAGATGGCACAACCTCGCCAGGCCCAAGACAGAAGCTATCTTAGCACCGCGACGGACGCGTGTCAAATCAAAAACCGGTATGTTTTGTCAAGCGCCGTTATCTGGCGTATACTATGCCTTCGTCGCCAACGCGACACGTGCGGCAAAATCCGATGTTCTCAAAGGCGGAATCATTATGAAAATCATCGTTGATGCTATGGGGGGGGATCACGCGCCGGCTGTGGTCGTCGCGGGCGCGGTCGCCGAGGCGCGCGCGCGCGGCACACAGCTCATCCTGGTGGGCATTGAAGAACAGGTGCGCGCCGAGCTGGCCAAACACAGCGGGGCCGCCGGCTTGCCCATCGAGGTGGTGCATGCGTCCGAGGTAGTGGCCATGGAGGAGCACACGCTGGCCGTCAAGGCCAAGAAGGACTCCTCGCTGATGGTGGGCATGCGGCTGATCAAGGAGGGCAAGGCGGACGGGTTCGCCTCGGCCGGCAACTCCGGCGCGGTGATGGCCGCGGCGCTGTTCGGCCTGGGCCGCATCCGCGGGGTCGAGCGGCCCGCGCTGGGCAGCATCTACCCGGCCGCGCCCGTGCCGTGCCTGGTGGTAGACATCGGCGCGAACGCGGACTGCAAGCCGGAGTACCTGGTGCAGTTCGCACAGATGGGGGATGCGTACGCGCGCATCATGTTCGGTCTCGACCGGCCCACGGTCGGCATCATCTCCAACGGCGAGGAGGAAGACAAGGGCTCCATGCTGATCCGCGAGACTTACCCGCTGCTGAAGGCCAGCCGGTTGAACTTCGTGGGCAACGTGGAGGGCAAGGACATCGGCAAGGGGCTGGCCAACGTGGTGGTGACCGACGGTCTGACCGGCAACGTCATCGTGAAGCTGAGTGAAGGGCTGCTCTCGTTCCTGGCTAAATTCCTAAAGCGCCAGTTCACTGCGGGCGCGCGCAACAAGGCGGCCCTGGCCTTGATGATCCCCGGCGCGATCCTGATGTTGCCCGGCCTGGCGTTGTTGCTGCCCAGCGTGCTCGACCTGAAGAAACGCGTGGATTGGCGCGAGATCGGCGGCGCGCCGCTGCTGGGCGTGAACGGCGTCGTGGTGATCGGCCACGGCCGCAGCGATGAGAAGGCGATCCGCAGCATGATCCGCATAGCCGAGAAGAGCGTCCAGCAAAACCTGGTGGGCGCCTTGCGCGACGCCCTGGCCGCGCCGGCCTGATGGCGAAAATCAACAGAACGGAGACAATCCTGAGCGACATGCAATCTGCAACCAATCTCGTGCCCGGCCGCCGGCGGGTGGTGATCACTGGCCTGGGCGCGCTGTCACCGGTGGGCAACACCGCCGCGGAAACGTGGGCCGCGCTGGTCGCCGGCACGTCGGGCGTGGCGCCCATCACCCATTTCGACGCGGCCCCCTACGCCGCGCAGATCGCGGCCGAGGTGAAGGGTTTCGACCCCGGCGCGCACATCCCGCTGAAAGAGGCGCGGCGCGTGGCCCGCTGCACGCAGCTCGCCATCGTGGCCGGCCGCGAGGCCGTGGCCGACGCTGGGCTGGACTGGGCGCAGGAGGACCGCGAGCGCGTCGGCGTGATCCTGGGCACCGGCATGGGCGGGCTGGAGCTGTTGGTCGAGCCCATCGGCAAGTTGGCGAACGAAGGCTTCGCGCGGGTGACGCCGTTCCAGGCCATCGAGAGCCTGTGCAACATGCCGGCGTTCCATGTGGGGCTGGAGCACGGCTGCCTGGGGCCGCTGTCCACCGTGACGACCGCGTGCGCGGCCGGCACGCAGGCCATCGGCGATGGGCTGGCGCTGATCCGCCGCGGGGCGGCGGACATCGTGCTGGCTGGGGGCGCGGAAGCCCAGGTGAACCCGTTGTTCTTCATCGGATTCACGGCCATGCGCGTGCTCTCCACGCGCAACGATGCGCCCCGACAGGCCAGCCGACCCTTCGACGCGGACCGCGACGGCTTCGTGATCGGCGAGGGTGCGGCGGTGCTGGTGCTGGAGGAGCTGGAGCACGCGCTGCGCCGCGGCGCGCGCATCTACGCCGAGGTGCTGGGGCAAGCCGCCTCGGCCGACGCCTATCACATCGCACAACCGGAAGCCACCGGGCTCGGCCCGGCGCGTGCGATGCGCTGGGCGCTGCAGGACGCCGGCGTCCCGCCGGAGGCGGTCGCTTACGTCAACGCGCACGGCAGCGCCACCGTGCAGAACGATGCCGCGGAGACCGCCGCCATCAAGCGGGTCTTCGGCGAGCACGCCTATCGCCTGGCCATCAGCAGCACCAAGAGCATGATCGGCCACTGCTTCGGAGCCGCGGGCGCAGTGGAAGCGCTGGCAGCCGTGATGGCAGTCTACACCGATACGGTGCATCCGACCATCAACCTGTACACGCCCGATCCGGCCTGTGACCTGGACTACGTGCCCAACGTGGCCCGGCAGATGCCTGTCGAAGTCGCTATGTCCAACTCGTTCGGCCTGGGCGGCCAGAACGCCTGCGTCGTGCTGGGCAAGCACCATCCTGTCTGACACGTACATCTACTTCTGAGGTATGCCACTCATGCGTCTCACCACAAACACCAAACTTATCCGCCGCCGCAGCAAGCTGGGCATGACCGCCAGCCTGGGCGGGATCGCGATCCTGGTCGTCGGGATGGTGGTTTCACTCAACCGCAACCAAACCTTCGTCTGGGTGTCCCTGGTCGCCCTGGTCTTGGGCTTCTTGCTGGCCCAATTCGGCAGCTATAACCTGCGTCGCTATGGCCGCCAACCGCGCCCTGATCAGGTGCTGGAGCTCGCCATGAAAGGCTTCGACGAGCGCTACCATCTCTACGCCTGGTCGCTGCCGGCGCCGTATGTGCTGCTCGGTCCGAACGGCCTGTACACCTTTATCACCCGTGATCAAACTGGCCAGGTCGCGGTGACAGGTTCGACTTGGCGCACCCGGTGGAGCGTGAGCCGCGTCCTGATGTTCTTCGCGCAGGAGGGCCTGGGGAACCCCACCCAGGAGGCGCAGGCGCAGGTTGCCCGGTTCAATGAATGGCTGAAGCAGAAGCTGCCCGGCGTGGCGGTGACAGCGCAGCCGGCGATCGTGTTCATTGACGAGCGCGCCCAGCTTCAGGTGACGGAGCCAACCATACCGGTGCTGGAAGCCAAGGGGCTCAAGAAGTGGCTGCGGGGCGGCGGCCGAGGGGACAGCCTCAAGACAGCCGATTTCAAGGCGCTGGAGGCGCTGTTCGACGAGACCGCGGCCGCGGCCGGGAAGTAGGCGGAGCAGCGGTTACGCAGCAAGCTGCGACGTCCATTTTCCGGCATCAACGTCTGAGGGAGCACCCTGAGTTCATCGCAGGGTGCTCGATCAGACGCTTTGTGCTGTTACGCGTAGCCATTCGGGTTCTGCGACTGCCAGCGCCAGGCATCGGCACACATATCGTCCAGGGTGCGCCTGGCGGCCCAGCCCAGCTCCGCCCGCGCCTTGCCGGGGTCGGCGTAAGACGCGGCCACATCGCCGGGCCGCCGGCCGACGATCTCGTAGGGGATGGCGCGGCCGGCCGCGCGGCCGAACGCGGCCACCACTTCCAGCACGCTGTAGCCCTGGCCGGTGCCCAGGTTGTAGGCCACAACCCCCGGCGCGGCCGCCAGCCGATCGAGCGCGCGCAGATGGCCGTGCGCCAGGTCCACCACGTGGATATAGTCGCGCACACCGGTACCGTCGTGGGTCGGGTAGTCGTTCCCGAACACGCGCACCGTCGGCAGCTTGCCCACGGCGACCTGGGCCACGTAGGGCATCAGGTTGTTGGGGATGCCGTTGGGGTCCTCGCCGATGTGCCCGCTGGGATGCGCGCCGACCGGGTTGAAGTAGCGCAGCAGCACGATGTTCCAGCGCGGGTCTGCGCGCCACAGGTCGCGCAGGATCTCCTCGATGAACAGCTTGGACCGGCCGTAGGGATTGGTGGCCGAAAGCGGGAAGTCCTCGGTGATGGGCACCGAAGCCGGGTCGCCGTACACCGTACACGACGAGCTGAACACCAGGTCGCGCACGCCGTGCGCGACCATGGCTTCGCACAGGTTCAGCGTGCCGGTGACGTTGTTGTGGAAGTAGCGCAAGGGGATGGTCACCGATTCGCCCACCGCCTTAAGCCCGGCGAAATGGATGACCGCGTCCACTGGCGCGGCTGAAAAGACGGCGTCCAGCCCGCGGCGATCGAGCAGGTCAATCTGGTGAAAAGTCAACGGCCGGCCGGCTAACGCCTGCACCCGTCGGAGCGATTCTTCCTTGCTGTTGCTCAGGTTGTCCACCACCACCACATCGTGCCCGGCGTGCAGGAGCTCCAGGCAGGTGTGGCTGCCGATGTACCCCGCGCCGCCGGTGACAAGAATGCGCATGTTGCCTCCTTGATGATCGTGCCTGCGAGATATTGTACAATAGCGGGCCGATTTCGACAACCAACCCAGGCTGATAGCAGACGATCCGCGCAGTGCGTATCAGCTTGGCGAATCCAGCCCAGTGGCGTATAATCCTCCCCATACCCACGCCGTCACGCCTCCCCCACGTGACTACACTCGGGAGGTGCGCGCATGCCGGCCGAACTATCCATTGTAGAATACTACCCAACGATCAAAGAGCTGCCCCAGGGCGAGCGCCCGCGCGAGCGGCTGGAGCATTACGGTGCGGGCGCGCTGAGTGTGGCCGAGCTGCTCGCCATCATCCTCCGCGTCGGCAACAAAGATGAGAATGTCATCCGCCTGGCCCAGCGGTTGCTCACGACCTACGGCGGGCTGGTGGGGCTGGCCCAGGCGTCGTTCAGCGACCTGATCGAGGTCAAAGGGTTGGGGCCGGCCAAGGCCACGCAGCTCAAAGCCGCCTTTGAGCTTGGCCGGCGCTTGCTCGTCGCGGCTCCGCACGAGCGCCCGATGGTGAAATCACCGGCCGATGCGGCCAATTTGCTGATGCTGGAAATGGGCCTGCTGGATCAGGAGCACCTGCGCGCGGTCATCCTCGACACGAAGAACCATGTCTTGAAGGTTCACACCATTTACATCGGCTCACTGAACACTGCGGTGGTGCGGGTGGGGGAACTGTTCCGCGAAGCCATCCGCATCAACGCCGCGGCCATCATCATCGCGCACAACCATCCCAGCGGCGACCCCACCCCCTCGTCCGAGGACGTCCTGGTGACGCGCCAGATCGTGGAGGCCGGCAAGCTGCTGAACATTGACGTGCTCGACCACCTGGTCATCTGCCAGGCGCGGTGGGTCAGCTTGAAGGAACGCGGGCTGGGGTTCTAAGCTCAGTGCTTGAAGCCGATCGCACGATCGGGCGCTTCGAAGCCGGCGTCGCTGGGCAGGCGCACCTCGCCGAATTTTTCCTCGTACTTGGTCAGGTTGTCCTGCAGCGCCTTCAGCAGCAGCTTGGCGTTGAGCGGGGTCAGCAGGACGCGCGCATGGACCTTGGCCTTGGGCACGCCGGGCAGCAGCCGCGCGAAGTCAACGACGATCTCCGAGGGGGAGTGGTTGATAATGGCGAAGTTGCTGTAGATGGCTTCCAGGTCGGCAGGCAACTCGATGTTGATCTGTGTGGCCGGCTGGGCGGGTTGCGCCATGAGAGCCTCCTGTGCGATGCTGTTTAGGGAACGGGTATAGTCTAGCGTAGGCCGGGGCGGACGTCAAAACTGCGCCGGGGGGACCTACCCGGCTGCCCTGGAAATGGGGCTGTACCGCAATCCGCTGGATTGCGCGTGGCGGTGCGGCCACAATCCGGCGGATTGTGCTACACGGCCACGCGCCGTGGCGCCGCCCGCAGCATGAAAAACTAACCCGAAAATGGGACGCGGACGAGCGTGGATAAACGCGGATGACTGTGTTTTCATCGCCGCTTGTGTCGCCTGCGACATGGACACTGGTCTGAAAATGAGCGCGCATCCTGAGCGGGTCTGTAAGTCAAGGCGCTCAACGAATAATGTCCAGTCGAAGGATGCGTCTTGCGCGATGGCCGCCCTTTCGACTCCGGGCTGCGGCCCTCCGCTCAGGGTGCTTGCGTCATTTTCGTGCAGTACGGTGGCCGAACGGCCATGACAGCATCCGTTCAGGATGCTTCGCTAGAGAAAAAGCGCGATCAGTCCTCTGGCCCGGCTCACCCGGCCACCTGGCCCAGCGGCAGCTCAACAATGATGGGCTCGGGCGCGCGCTCAGTGAAGGTCAGGTGGGTGTCGCCATCCGCGCCTTCGGCCACGTCCACGATCACCGTGCTGCCCGCGCTGAACTCGCCGGCCAGCAGCCGCTTCGATAACGGGTTCTCCACATGGCGTTCCAGCGTCCGCCGCACGGGCCGCGCGCCGAACTGTGGGTCGTAGCCCTCGCGGGCCAACCAATCGCGCGCGCCGTCGGTCAGATCGATGCCGAGGCCGTGCTCGGCCAGGCGGCCGGCGATCTCCTTCATCTGCAGATCCACGATGCGCCGCACGTGCTGCTGCGTCAGCCCGTGGAAGATGATGATCTCGTCAATGCGGTTCAGAAACTCGGGCCGGAAGGTGCGCTTGAGGTCGCTCTCGATGTTCTCGCGCAGCTGCCGTTCCTGCGCGCTCAGGCCATCCTGTTTCAGGAAGCCCAACGTGCCGCCAGACTTCACGAAACTGGTGCCGATGTTAGAGGTCATGATCAGCACCGTGTTGCGGAAGTCCACCACGCGCCCCTGGCCGTCGGTCAGGCGGCCGTCCTCCAGGATCTGCAGCAGGGCGTTCCACACTTCGGGGTGCGCCTTCTCGATCTCGTCGAACAGGATCACCCGGTAGGGCCGGCGGCGCACGGCCTCGGTGAGCTGGCCGCCCTCGTCGTAGCCCACATAACCGGGCGGCGCGCCGAACAGCCGGCTGACGGTGTGGCGCTCCTGGTACTCGCTCATGTCAATGCGCACCAGCGCGTCTTCGTCGTCGAACAGGAACTCGGCCAGCGCCTTGGCCAGCTCGGTCTTGCCCACGCCGCTGGAGCCCAGGAAGATGAAGCTGCCGATGGGCCGCCGCGGGTTCTTCAGGCCGCTGCGGGCGCGACGCAGCGCGTCGGCCACCGCCTGGATTGCCTCGTCCTGGCCCACCACGCGGCGGTGGAGCTCTTCTTCCATGCGCAGCAGCTTGGCGGATTCGCCCTCCAGCATGGTGTTCACCGGGATGCCGGTCCAGCGCGCCACCACCCCCGCGATGTCGGACGCCTCCACCACCTCATCCAGGCCGGTGGTCTGCTTCCAACCGGCATGATCGGCTTCATACTGGCCGGCCAGCTTCAGGCGATCGCTCTTCAGCACCGCGGCCTCGGCAAAGTTGTTCTCCGCGTACGCCTTGTCTTCTTCGGCCCGCAGCGTCGCCAACCGTTTCTTGACGACCTTCAGCGGCTCGGGCATGGTGAAGAGGGCCACGCGCAGCCCGGCGCCGGCCTCATCCATCAGGTCAATGGCCTTGTCGGGCAGTCGCCGGTCGGTCACGTAGCGGTGCGAGAGCTTGACCGCGGCCACCAGCGCCTCGTCGGTGAACGCGATCTGGTGATGTTTTTCGTAGCGGTCGCGCACCCCGCGCAGGATCTCGATGGCGTCCTCAATGGAGGGCTCGTCCACGTAGATGGGCGCGAACCGGCGCTCCAGCGCGCTGTCCTTCTCGATGTACTTGCGGTACTCATCCAACGTCGTTGCGCCGACGCAGCGGAGTTCGCCGCGGGCCAAGGCCGGTTTCAGCATGTTGCTGGCGTCCACAGCGCCCTGGGCCGCGCCCGCGCCCACGACGGTGTGCAGCTCGTCAATGAAGAGGATAACCTCGCCCTCGGCCCGCTGCACTTCTTCGATGGTGCCCTTCAGCCGCTCCTCGAACTCGCCGCGGAAGCGGGTGCCGGCGATCATCGCGCCCAGGTCCAGGCTCATCAGCCGTTTGCCGATCAACCCCTCCGGCACGTCTTCCTGGACGATCTTCTGGGCGAGGCCCTCGACGATGGCGGTCTTGCCCACGCCGGCCTCGCCGATCAGCACCGGGTTGTTCTTGGTGCGCCGGCTCAACACCTGGATCACGCGCAGGATCTCGGCATCGCGGCCGATGACCGGGTCAAGCTTGCCGTCGCGGGCCAGCGCGGTGAGGTCGCGAGCATACTTCTCCAGGGTGCGATAGCGGCTCTCGGCCTGGGGGCTGCTGGACTTCTGGCCGCCGCGGCCCTCCTTGATGGCCCCCAGCACCATGTCGCGGCTGATGCGCGCCTCGCGCAGCAGGCCAGCGGAGAAGCCGCCGCGCTCGCTGAGGATGCTCAACAGCAGGTGCTCAGTTGAGATGTATTCGTCGCCCAACTGGCGGGCTTCTTCGGTGGCCTGGTCAATGGCCCGTTTCAGCCGTGGGGTGATGAAGACCTGGGCCACGGCCTGCTGATACATGGGCGGGCCGGGCGTGCGCGGGGTGCGCTGTAGATTATCGGCCAGGCGTTCCTTCATGATCTCGACGGGCGCGCCCATGCGCTCCAGCATCTCGGCGATCAGGCCTTTGGGTTGCTCTAACAGCGCCAGGAACAGGTGCTCGACATCCACCTGGCTTTGGCCGTGCCGCTGCATGATCTCGTAAGCGCGCATGGCGGTATCTTGGGCGCGTTCCGTGAAACGATCAAATCGCATGTACATCCCTCAAAGACACTACAACCCGCAGCGTCGCGTTGCGCCGATCACAGCGCAGCGGCTGGCTGCGGGTTGCGAGTTAGCTGGCTGTAGCCGATCGACTGCTCAATCGTGATTGTAGCACGGTCGTGTTAGCGCCAGCGTATGAGCTGTTCCAAAGGGCCAAACTCTAACACAACGCAAACACTCAATAGCGCAGCACCACGGCAATCCCGCCCACCTCGGCCAGGCGGTCGCTGTGCGCCAGGGCCGACACCTTAACCCCCGCATCGAGGGCCTGGTGTACGGTCAAGTTCACCACATCGGCCGACGGGGCCAGCGCGCCGCTGCAATAGGGGCAGGCAGGCAGCGCCTCCAGGATCACCGCGCAGCAGTTCGTACACTGCTGGCCCGCCACGTGCAGTTCGGGGTCGAGCAACAGTTGGTGGACGCGGCCCTGCTGCATGGCCGTCAGCGTATCGGTCAGGCCGATGGCGCCTGCGCCGCCCTTGTGCGCCAGGGTGATCACCTCTTCCAGCAAGGCTGTCTCGGCCTGGTGCTGGGCCGCCTGGGCCATCTCAAATGCCCGCTCCCAGGCATCCGCCGGCGTCGCGGTCATGTCCAGGGCGATCTGCCCGACGACTTTGTCGAGCAAGGTGCGCGGGAGCAGGGTGCGAAACTCGGCCACGGTCTCATCGGTGCCGGACAACACCACGCGGGTCACTTTGTGTCCGGCCAGATAGGTATTGGCCCACTCAGCCGCTTCCTTGAGGTTGTGGCGGGCTTCTTGATCTTCGTAGCGTTGCAGCTTTTGGGCTGCCCAGCCGCCCTGTTTGTGGCGCCTGACCTCCGCGCCCAGAGTGCCGGCGGTGTCCACCAGGGCGCCCAGGTGATACACGAACGCGCGCGCGCCCTCGCGGTCGGCCATGAGCACGGCGAAACGATCGTAGTTGTCCCAGAGGTCGCTGAGTAGTTTAACAAAGGGCCGGCGCCCGACGAACACAACGTTCTGCACCGGCGCCAGCAGCGGATACGCGCGCCAGAACTTGCGCGCCTGGCAGCTAAAACAGGCCACGCCGCGGCCCTGACGGTCGTACTCGTGCTCGAAAAAGCGTTCACAACGCTCGATGTCGGTTGCCGCTGCGCCTAATGTCGCGCCTTGGGCCAACAGGCCCCGCAGCGCCAGCTTGAAACTTTCCGGCGAGCGGCTGTGCCGCTCCATGTTGAGGTACAGGCTCAAGATCGGAGCCTCCTCACTGACCAATTCGGCCAATTCCTGCAGATCGTGTTCTTGCATCATCGGCGACGCTCCTCTGTGGTGCAGTAGGGCGCTGGGATAGCGCCCGATGTGGGCCGGCGCAACTGCCGGTTGCTCGCTGTTCGGTTGAAAAAGTGCCGACGTGACTCAACCGGTGGTCACGCCTCGCAGCCTGGCCCATTCGCGCGCCAGGCGCATCTCGTCTTCAGTGAGTTTCTCGGGTAAGACAAGCCGCAGCTTGGCGTAGAGATCGCCGCGGCCTCCAGCTTTCAGGCGGGGCATGCCCTGGCCGGTCAACCGGAAGGTGCGCCCCGCCTGCGAGCCGGGCGGAACCCGTAAGGCTACCGGGCCATCCAATGTGGGGACTCGCGTCTCGCCGCCCAAGAGCGCGGCGAAGATGTCCACCGGTGCTTCGCAGTGCAGGTCATCCCCGCGCCGCTCGAAGGTGACGTGCGGCAGGACCTTGATCACCAGGTAGATGTCCCCCCGCGGCGCGTTGCGGCCACCGGGCAGTCCCTCGCCGGCCACGCGCACCTTGGAGCCGGTCTTCACGCCCGGTGGAATCTTGACCTCCAACCGGTGGCCATCCACCTCCATCAGGCGTTGGGCGCCACGAAAGGCTTCTTCCAGGGTGATCTCGACTTCCTGTTCGATGTCCTGCGCGGCCGGGGCCGGCGCGCGGCCGGGGCGGCGCGCCGCGCCCTGCCCGGCCATGCTGCCGAAGATGGCGTCGAAGAAATCGGAGAAACCGGACCTCCCGAAGAGGTCGTTCAAGTCCTTGATGTCGCCGTACTCGACCCGCACGCCGCCCGGCTGACCGCCAGCGGCCATCCACTGGCTCCAGTCGAATCCGCCCGGTTGGCCGCCGGCCTGCTGCCAGCGCTGGTAGTTCTGGCCCAGCTCGTCATATTTGCGGCGCTTCTCGGGGGCGCTGAGCACCTCGTTGGCCTCGTTGATCTCCTTGAAACGCGCTTCGGCGGCCTTGTCGCCAGGGTTCATATCAGGATGAAACTGGCGCGCCAGCCGCCGATAGGCTTTCTTGATCTCTTTTTCGTCAGCCGTCTTATCAATGCCGAGGATCTTGTAGTAGTCCTTATATTCCATACCTGGCTCCTGCGTGTGCCCGCGCGGCACAGGGAGTGCAGTACATTGTTAGTATAGTCCTTTGTCGGGAGACTGTCAAGGGATTTGTGAGACAGACACAAAAGCGCCACCCGAGCAGGCAGGGTGGCGCCTTACGAAATACTCTTCGCGTCGCCGCGCGCTATGGGATCACCAGCACCTGACCGGGATAGATCCGATCGGGGTTGGTGATGTTGTTCGCGGCCTGCAGTTGCGCGACCGTCACGCCGAAGCGCCGGGCGATGGAGAGCAGTGTGTCCCCGCGCTGGACGACGTAAGGTTGCCCCTGGCCGGTGCTCGTGCCGCCGGGGGCGGGAGCTGCGCCTCCGGCCGCAGGCACGGTCAACTGCTGGCCGAGCGAGAGCACGTTCGGGTTCGCGATATTGTTCAGGCGCGCCAGTTCGTCAACCGTTGTGCCGTAGCGCCGGGCGATGGCCGCCAACGTATCGCCGGCCTGCACGATGTATGTCGTGGCGCCCCCTGTGGCAGGCGCAGCACCGCCCGTCGTAGCAGGCGCAGTCCCGCCCGTGGTGGCCGGGGCCGAGCCGGGGATCTTCAACTGCTGGCCCAACATCAGAGTGTTGGGGTCCGCGATGCCGTTGAGCTGCACCAGGGTCTCCACCGACACGCCGAAGCGTTGCGCGATGGCGCCCAGCGAGTCACCGGCGACCACGGTGTAGATGAAGGTCTGACCGCCGGAAGCGCCGCTGGGCTGGCCGGGGCTGATCACCACCGGCACCGGGGTGGGCGCAGCGGGGGTGCCTGGCGCGGCCGGGACGGGCGTGGCCGGGGGCGCTTCTGCGCCGGTGGCGCCAGTGGCGCCGGGCAGCGTCACCTGGGTGAGCGCGATGGGCGGCGTGGGCGAAGGGGCCACGGTGCTGCGCGCCGGCGCGGTCGTTCCGGTTGCGGCCGGGGTCACGGGGGGCCGTTCGCGCTGGCACGCGGCCAACGCCAGGCTCAACACAATCAAAATGCCGATAATCAAGAGCAGGCGAAGACGGTCGCTCATCCTGTGCCTCCGATGCATGAGAAGCGGGTTTTGTGCAAATCACTTGCTATCACAATCCTACCACACACATGACACAGCGTCAATGTGAGATCACGGGATCACGCCGAGCTGCCGGCCTACGGCGGCAAACGCGGCCAGGCCTTGATCCAGGTCGTCCCGGCTGTGCGCGGCGGTGTTCATCACGCGGATGCGCGCCATCCCGCGCGGCACGGTGGGGAAGCCGATGCTCATGGCGAACACGCCGGCCGCGAACAGCTCGCGGCTGAACTGCTTGGCCAGCCCCGCGTCCCCCAGCATCACCGGCACGATGGGGGTCTGCGACCGGCCGGTGTCGAAGCCCAGGCGCCGCATCTCGGCGCCGAAGTAGGCCGCGTTGTCCCACAGCGCGCGCACCAGGTCCTCGGACCCCTCCAGCAGGTCTACCGCGGCCAGGCAGGCGGCCGTGTCCGCCGGCGTCACCGCGGACGAGAAGAGGAACGGCCGCGCCTTCTGGCGGATGTAGTCCACGATGGTCTTTTTGCCCGCGATGACGCCGCCCACCACGCCGAACGCCTTGCTGAGCGTACCGATCTCCACGTCGAACTTGCCGTGCAGTCCGAAGTGATCCACGATGCCGCGGCCGCCGCGGCCCAGCACCCCCTCGCCGTGCGCGTCGTCCACCATGGTCAGCACGCCGTAGCGGTCGGCCACGGCCATCAGCGCGTCCAGGGGCGCGATGTCGCCGTCCATGCTGAAGACGCCATCGGTCACCATCAGCCCGCGGCGGTAGTTGGGCAGGTGCTCCCGGATCTTGGCGTCCAGGTCGGCCGGATCGCAGTGCTCGTAGACGATGATCTTGGCGCCACTGAGCCGCGCGCCGTCAATGATCGAGGCGTGGTTCAGGCGGTCGGAGAAGATCACGTCCTCTTTGCCCACCAGGGGCGGGAGCGCGGCCTGGTTGGCGCAAAAACCACTCTGCACGTAGAGCGCGTCCTCGACGCCCTTGAACGCGGCCAGCCGGCGCTCCAGCTCGATGTGCAGCGCCTGGGTGCCCGCGATGGAGCGCACCGCGGCCGGCCCGACACCCCAGCGGTCAATCGCGGCCGTGGCGGCCGCTTTCATGGCGGGGTGGTTCGCCAGCCCCAGGTAGTTGTTGGTGCAAAAGTTCAGCACCTTCTTGCCGTCCACGATCATCCACGCATCCGCGGGCGAGTCCATGGTGCGCAGGGTGATCAGCAGATTGCTCTCGCGCAGACCATCCATGTCGGCGCGGATGAAGGCGAGTTTGTCGGTCATGGGGTTCCTCCGGGTTTCTTTTGTTAGTTTTCTCCGGCATCGCGCGCGGCCCGCGCGTAGATGCGGTCCAGCTCGCGTCGGATAGCGCTGTCCAGTCGGTAGTCATGCTCGGCGATCCGCTTCCGGGCGATCTTGCGCGCCTGGCCGATGAGGTCCGGCATGCCTTTGTCCAACCATTGCCGCATGGTCGAGTGTGTGAACAGGGCGGGATCCCAGGTGGCCCTGCGGTAGTTCTCCAGGGTCGTGGGATGCGTCAGGAAATGCCCCGCGCCGAGCGCCACCTCTTCGATTGCCGCCACTGCCAGCGTTTCCTCGGTGACGGCGAAGCCTTCGCACACCCGCTTGACGTACTGGACGATCTCGTAGTCAATCACCACCTGTTCGGCCGAATAGATCTCGTCTACCGAGAGCAGGCCGGCGTTGGTGAAGATACGGGCGCCCAGCAGGGCCGCGGCCAGGGTGTGTGCGGCTTTCTCCGCGGCCGCATGGGCATCGGGCCATTTCGACGATGTCAGGAGCGACTTGGCGACCACCGGGATGCCATAGAAGCAGTTGAGTTGGATCTGGATCAGCGTCGCCAGCAGGTCTTCGGGCGAGCCGTAGACGAAAGCCGCATACCGCATGTCGAAGGGGTAGGCCCGGATGCTGTCAATGACGCTGCAATAGATCGGCGCGCCGTCGGCCATGAGATGGATCAGCGTCAGGCCGGCCAGCAGTTCCGCCACGCTTTGCAGATACGCGCCGGCCATGTGGATCGGCGCGGTCGTGCCGGCCACCGGCATCGTGGCGATCCAAAAGGGCACATTTCGCCCACGAAAATGATAGAGCAGCGCAAGGTTTTCCGTTGTGACCCGGAAGGGGCTGACGATCCAGAGCCCCAGCGAGAAGGGCTTGGCCGCAGCCTGCGCCATCTCGTGGATGTAATCGGCCGCCCGAATCGAGGAGACAGGATTGGCGTCGAAAAGGCCGCCCGGCCGCCGATCGCTGTACTCCCATGACACCTTGTAGTGCGCCAGCTCTTGCAGCAGCGGCGGGAGATCCATCGGCTTAACCGGCGCCGAACCGTACATGCCCAACGCGTGCGCCAGTTGGGTCATCGCCACCAGGTCCCGATAGGTCGCCTGGCGGACCGCGCCGGACTCCATGTCAATGATGTTGATCTCGTAGGCGCCCGATATGATGCTGAACGGCCGGTCGGTTAGCTCGGCGGGCGGCGGGTAGCGCTGCGCGGCCAACGCCGCCTGCACCAACTCGGGCCGGAAACAGGCCCGCTCCCCCCGCACGTGTACGCCTGCAAAATCGGACAGCAAGCGCAGGGTCGGCGTGTGGGGCACGCGCAGCCCGACCCGCTCGATCAGGCCCAACGCCTGGTCGTGGATCTTGTGAATGTCGGCGGGGGTCAGGCCGCCGGCGATGTGGTATGACGCAGGAGGTGGGCAGAAAAGGTCCGTGTCGGCGGGTGGAAGATTCATCTTGACTGACCCCTGCGCGGCTCAATACATGATCTCATCCACATAATGGTCTCCATGCTGGGCAACCATGCAATCCTCGCACACCACCACATCGCGCCCCTGGTCATTGGAGCAGTGGACGCAGATCCAGGTGGCGCGCGTCTGCCGCCCCTGGCGCGCGCAACGTTCACAGTCCAGGTAGTGCGGTTTGTTTTGCGCGACCACGCGCGGGTATTGGACGCCCTCTTCCGGCGCGCTCACCGCTTCCAGCTTCAACGTGTGCTCGACCCAGTCCCCGAAGTCATAGACGTATTTTACCTCATCGCCGACCGCCAGGCCGATCGCCGCGACGCGCGTGTTCTCACCTTCGCTCTCGCCGCCGAACGGCGCGAGGGTGGCGAGCTCCAGCTCGCGGATACGCTTCGTGTCCCCGCGGCGCACCTTGTGCCAGAACCCGCTCATGTGATCGGAGAAGTCGTGATTGAATTCACGGCGCAGGATGTCATCCAGGTCTTGCAAGGTTTGGACGCCCTGAATCTCGATGCGCCGCCAGAGGTCGCGCCGGTACTTCAGGCTGGCCTTGAAGCGATAAACCTGTTGGTCCAGTTCAGGGGAGTAGACCGCGGCCTTCGGCTTGGTCTTCTCCCGGCCCAGGGCCGTATCCAGCAGGGTGTGCGATTCGGCATAGCGGATCTCGCGGTCGTACAGCTTCATGCGCGCGTCCCGTTCGATCACGGTCGTCCAGTGATCGCCGGGGTAGCCAGCGGGATCGGTCATCCGGGCGTAGGCTTTCGGGACCGCGTCGGTTCCATACACGCGCTCGGCGGATGCCTCCTCCAAAGCCTGGAAGAGCAGGTCGGCCAGCTCGTGGTTCTTGCGGTCCACCGCATCGAAGTGGCGACGACCGGCAGGCTCGTGCTCCAGGCGGTAACGGCCTGCTTCCCAGTCCTCTATGGTCACCAGCAGGCTATCCCCGTCGCGCGCCTTCAGGCTCTTGAACCAGGCGGCCAGCTCCCACACAGGGGCCTCAGTGGTGTAGTCGCCGAAAGGGGACTTGTGCTCGAGCTTGACCGTGGTGGGCTTAGCAGGTATGGGGCGGCCGTCCACATTGCACAGCGTCACATCCGATGGGCCCAGGCCGCGTTTCACGAATCCAGAGAAGTTGGGCTCCAGAAACAGGATGCCGCGCCGGCTTTCCAGGCGAGACAGGACGAGTCGAAAACGGGCGCCGCGCATCGTCACGCGCAGCGAGATGACCGTCTTGGCCCCCAGGTAGACCCAGGACTTGTCCCAATGCCCGCTGAGATGGTTGCGCACCAGTTTCTCCGGCTGTTTGGCCGCGGAAGGCCGCATCGCCAGCACGCGCTGGATGACTTCGGTCACGGGGGTAGGGCCATCTAACTCAGCAACGACCTGATCCACCGCCTGTGCCAGGGTGATCGGTTTTTCGTCAGGCATCGTCTGTTCCTCCTTCAGCAACTAATAACTCGATATCTTGATCGGCCAGCCATGCGCGGACGCGCTCGATCATACGCGCATCCCTAAACGCGAACCATCACACCGCGGCCCAGCGCATCGCGCATCTCGGCGATCAGGAAGAGGCCGCGACCGGCGCTCGTCATCAGGCGTTTTTCGGCGGTGTCGGTGGTTTGGGCTGTCAGGCCGCCATCGGATGGACTACCAGGAAGAGTATATCACGATCCTAACCTTGAAACAATCGGGGTGCGGCGTTTGCAGTCGTTTTATCGAGGCCGTTTGACCACCGGGCCGTTCCGAAGTAAAATGGCCGCGTGGCATTTTGAGCGGAGAAAGGGAAACAAGCTGTTGGATACTGAGATCAAGCGCCTGGTTGCGCTTTATGAGCGCAACCGCGACGAGTATCTGAAGCGAACCAGCGCGTACAACGAGAGTGACACACGCGCTGACTTCATCGATCCCTTCTTTGCGGCTCTGGGGTGGGACGTGGCAAATACACACGCCCTGTCTCGCCGGTTGCGAGAGGTCATCCGCGAGACGCATGTGGTCGGTTCTGAACACGTCAAACGTCCGGATTACGAGTTTAGGTTGGGGCCTGAACGAAAGTTCTTTGTTGAGGTCAAGAAACCAGGTGTAGACATCGCCAATTCGCCTGCCGCGGCGTTTCAGGTTCGCCGCTACGGTTGGTCTGCCGGCCTGGCGATTTCAGTAGTCACCAACTTCGAGCATCTGGCAATCTATGACACTACGATCGAGCCGCAAGCCGATCAACCTGCGACTCATGCTCGGCTGAGTCTTTTCCACTACACCGAATATTCCGACCGGTTGGATGAGATTGCGGGCTTGTTGTCGCGCGAGGCCATCTACTCCGGCCAATTCGATGCGACCTTCATCCAACCAACCCGCAAGTTCTCCGAAACAGTGGACGCCGTGCTGCTCCATCAGCTAAACCGCTGGCGGCTGCGGTTGGGCGAGGATATCCTCCGAGCCAGACCGAATATCGGCGAACGTGCTCTCAATGAACTAGCCCAACGTTTTTTGCTGCGAGTTCTTTTCCTGCGCATGTGCGAAGATCGCGGCATTGAAACCTATGAATTGCTGCGCCAGGTCGCCCGCGCCGACGATTGGGATCAACTCGTCCAACTCCTTATCAGAGCAGATCGGCGCTTCGACTCTGATCTATTCGATACCCGCAACGACCCGCTGTGCGCCACGGGGCAAGCTGGCATTCGACTCAACCAGCAGACGGTCGCAGACATCGTTGATGCGCTCTATTTTCCCGCGGCGCCGTACACGTTTGCCGTGTTCAAGCCGCAATTTCTGGGCAGCGTCTACGAGCATTTTCTCCAGGATCGCCTCATAATCGTCTCCGGGCAGGTCGTGTTGGCGCCGAAACCCGAAAACGAAGGCCGCGACATCGTTCCGACGCCCCAACCGCTCATTGATCGGATCGTCCAAGACACCCTCGGCCCCAGGTTGCAGGGCTTGAGTGTGTCGGCCCTTCTCGACCGGCGCATCCTGGACATGGCTTGCGGCTCCGGGGGCTTTTTGATCTCGGCCTTCGATCTTCTAGGCGATACGTCAACGAGTGCCCATGTCTTCGCGGGCAACCGACGGGCGGTCTATCGAACCGGCGACGGTTGGCAGCTCACCTTCGAGGAGAAGTGCAGGCTCCTCCAGGCGTGCATCTACGGCGTGGATCGCGATGCTGCAGCGGTGGAGGTGGCGCGGTTCAGCCTGTTAGTGAAGCTGCTCGAAGACGAAACACCGGCTTCGCTGCCGCAGAACGGCCGGATACTGCCTTCACTGGCGCGGAACGTCGTGATCGGCGATTCGCTGGTAGACGACCGGCTCTACGCCGAAGCACCTGGCGCCGAAACCGTTGGCCCACCTCTGACATGGGGCGTGGACTTGCCCCGTCAGTACGATTTCGTGGTTGGCAATCCGCCCTATCTCAAGACCGAAGCGATCAGGGCCACGGAGCCGGCCGAGTATACGTTCTATCTGCGACATTACGACACAGCGCGCAGGCAGTTCGACAAGTACTATCTTTTCTTGGAGCGCGCGGTAGATGACCTGCTGAAGGATGGCGGCGCGTTGGGCATGGTGGTTTCGCGCAAGTTCTCGCACATCGAGTCTGGGAAGGCGCTCCGCAGGCTGCTGTCGAAAA
>DAOUAT010000478.1:0-3813 GCA_034433275.1 Anaerolineae bacterium | reverse complement strand
GAGCGCCGTGACCAGCGCCGCCGCTTTTTCCGGGTGCTCCCGTTTCAGCCATGCCAGCACCTCCAGCGCGGTCTCCAGGTGCCACTGCGCCAGGTGATTGGTGTACGCGTTGTCGTCAATGCGGTCGTGATATTCGTCCGGGCCGATGACATTGCGGTAGTGATACTTGCCGTCGGCCTCACGCTGCGCCGCACTGGCCCAGAACTTGGCCCCGTCCAGCACGATCTCGGCTCCATGATCCGCCATGAACGCATCGTCGCCGGTCACGCGCCAATACTGCATCACGCCATAAGCGATGTCCGCGGTGATGTGGATCTCGATGTCGCCGGTCCAGATGCGGACGAGCTGGCTGGCGTCGGCGAAGTGCGGCACCCAGGTGGGCGTCACCTCGCGGCCGTCGCCCGCGCTCTCCCAGGGGAACTGTGCGCCCTCGAAGCCGTTGCCTGCGGCCTTGGCGCGCGCGCCCGGCAGGTTGTGCCACCGGTACATCAGCATGTTGCGCGCCAGCGCCGGCTGGGTGTAGCTGAACAGCGGCAGCATGAAGATCTCGGTGTCCCAGAACGCGTGGTGACGGTAGCCGAACCCGGACAGCGTCTTGGCGCCGATGCTGGCGCGGTCGGTGAAGCGCGGTGCGGCGATCAGCAGTTGGAAGATGTTGAACCGGAGCGCGATCTGCGCCTCGATGTCCCCCTCGATCTGTACATCCGAGACATCCCAGAGTCTAGCCCATTCGGCGTCGTTAGCCGCGCGCCAGCCCGCGTACCCTTCGGCCTGGCCGCGCCGCGCGCTGGCCAGCGCAGTCGCCAGGGGATCGGCCGCGTCCAGGCTGGGCACGACCGCCACAAACTTCTGGAGCCGGAGCGTGTCCCCGGCGCCCAGGGTCGCACGGCGCTCGATGGCCGGCTGGCCGTCCGCATCGCACATCTGAGGCTGCCACCGGACGGAGCCGGACATGTTGATGGCCATCGCCACGGCCAGGTCGGCTTTGGTCGCACGCGTGCGGACCTGCACCGCGACTGTGTCGGGCGTCACGTCCTGCGCCATCAGGTCCCAGTGTACCAGCCCGGTGTTCTCCACGTGCGCGTCGATCCCCGTGCGCAGGCGGAGGTCGGCCTGGCCCGCCGCGATGCGCACCGACACGTCCAGGGCGGCGCAGTGCGGGTCGGCCAGGTTGACGAACCGCTCGAAGCACAGATCGAGCACCGGCCCGCCTTCGGCCGGTTGCCAGCGCACCGTGCGGGCCAGGACGCCTGTGCGCAGGTCGAGCCAGCGGCGGTATCCCAGCACCATGCCCTGATCCAGCCGGAACCGGACGCCGTTTGCCCAGATGTCCACGCCCCACCAGCGCGGCAGGTTCGCCAGCTCGGTGATGTTGATGGGCATGTCATCCCAAACCCGGTGCATGAAGCTGGCCGCGTTCTCGCCGGGATACCCTTCTTCGAAGCAGCCGCGCACGCAGAAGTTGCCGTTGCCCGTGGTGAAGACCGTGCCCTTGTGCTGCACAGCCGCCGGGTTGAACGCGCTCTCTGCTACGATCCATGCAGCCGCCGCCAGCCCGGCGCGGACGTCCGCCAGGGTCACGTCGGCCAGGCTCTCGAAGCGCAGGTGCGCGTGCCCCACGCGCCCGGCCGGCCCCAGGCCCACCGCCCACATGCCCGCGGTCAGGGCCGCATCCACACCCACGGCCGCGTCCTCGACGACCGCACAGAACGCGGGCGCCACGCCGAGCAGCTCGGCCGCTTTCAGGAAGATGTCGGGCGCGGGCTTGCTGCGCGCCACCACGTGGCCATCAACCACCGCATCCAGCAGCCCGGTGATGCCCAAACGCTCCAGCACGACCGGCGTGTTTCGGCTGACCGAGCCGATGCCGATCTTGATGCCGGCCGCGCGCAGCTCGTGTAGCAGCGCCTCCGCGCCGGGCAGCAAGTCGGCCGGGCTGAGCTCGTTGAGCATCTCGACGTAGTAGCGGTTTTTACGCTCGGTCAGCTCGGTGATCCGAGCCTCGGCCGCTGGCCGGCCCGCCAGGATGATCTCCAGCGATTCGCGGCGGCCCACGCCGCGCAACTGCTCGTTCATGGCGCGGCTGAAGGGCAGCCCTTCCTCGTCGGCCAGGCGCTGCCAGGCACGATAGTGATATTCGGCGGTGTCGGTGATCACGCCATCCAGGTCGAAGATGATAGCTTGTAAGTTCATGGGTGTCTCTCTTGAAGAATGTCGGACAATTCGCTTCGGAGTACGCATCGAAGGCAGCCCGGGTCTACTTTGCCACCTTCACCAGGCCGCTGGCTGCGATCGCCGGGTCTGTGGTCAGCAGGGGGAGGTTGCGGGCGCGGGCTGTGGCCGCGATGATCCGGTCGGCGAGCTCGGGCACGGTGGCCGGGCCGAAGTCCGCTACAGCGCGAGCAACAATGAGGTCCAAGGGTACAACGAATATGGTCGCATCGGGTTGGTCGGAAAGGGCCAACAAACGCTCAAGCACGCTCTGAGTTACGCGATGCCGCTGTACCAAGAACACAGTCTCGACCAACGCTATACTTGGCACCAGGATTTGAGCGCGGCCTTGATCGGCCGCAGCAAATGCAGCACGGGCCTCACGCGGAAGCCGATGCTCATCATCGGCAAAATACCAGATGATGCACTGCGTGTCTGAGACGTAGCGTTTCACTCTTCATCCTCAACATAGAACTTGCGCCACATCTCGCGTCTTGACTCTTTGATGAACTCCGGCGAGAAATCGTAGCCCTTTAGAATGCCTCTGAGGTTGACCACTTTCAGAGGTACATCCTCTGTGATCTTTCTGGCTTTCTTAGGCTTCGCTTTAAAGCGCAAGAACTCAACAAACTTCTCCAGGTCCGGCAAGCTTTCCGGGGGCAGCTCCAGGATTTCGCGTTGGAGCTTTTCAGCTAATGCCATACCATCGCTCATCTTCTACCTCCATAGTTCGCAAGCCTGCACAGATTATACTGCTCGCCGCAGCGGTGTGCAACCGGTTTCAAGCCTCCCATTCCCGCACAAACTGCACCGGGCTGACGATCCGTATCCCCTGGAAGGCTGCCAGGGCCAACGTGTCCGGGCCGAGTGTGACGATGCGGTGCGCCTCGCCTTCCAGCGCACAGGCCAGCACCTTGTCATCTTTCGGGTCACGCGTCGCTCCTGGTAACGTCAACTCTCCCGACACAACGACCGCATCCAGCTCGAGCGATGCGAGCAGGGCTTGCGCCTCAGCAGCGCCTACGTGGGCACGCATTTTCGGGCGCTCCAGAACTTCCCTCAGCTCATCGATCAATTGCGGCGACGTGACCACGACGAAGCGCCGGCTTTCCCATAGATCAAGCAGCCGCACGCAAATGTCCCCGTGCCCCGACAGCAGCGCAACGAACACACTGGTGTCCACCACCGCCCGCAAATCCGCTGCTGGCAGAAGGTCATCGGCCGCCATCGGGGCGTCTCACTTCCTCAGTCAGTGCCAGTCCCAGCGCAAACGCCTGCTCGTCGTCCAGTGCGTTTCGCTCACCGGCGCGGCGGATGAGAGCAAACCGCGCCGCGCGCTCAGCCGCGCGGTGCTCCGCTTCGAGCGCCTTAAGCCGCCGGTATTCCTCAAGATTGATCAGCACGGCCATCGGCCGGCCGGTGCGTTCGATCACGATCTCCTCGCGGCCGTAGGCCACCCGGCCGAGCAGGTCGGCAAACTGCCGCCGCGCCTCCACGACACTTAATGCGCCTGCCGTCATGGTCTGTACCTCCTGTAATATTTGAACTGGATGTACATCATTATATCTCTCTCCGGCGCAGAGTCAAGCGGAGATTACACGC
>DAOUAT010000477.1:0-3335 GCA_034433275.1 Anaerolineae bacterium | reverse complement strand
GCCAGCCCCGCCGCCGCCAGCCAGACCAGGGTCACGGTGTACATGCGCACTTCCTGCGCCTCGCCCAGCAGGAACGGCAAGAACGCGGCCGCCAGCGCCGCGCCCAGCCCGGCCCAGAAGCCGCCGACCCTGCGCCCCAGCGCCATCATCAAGGCGACCAACAGCACCCCGAACCACAGCGACAGGAAACGGACCGCGAACGCGTCATCTCCAGTCGGCGCGACTGTGGGCGAGGCGATCTCGCCCCTACCGAGGCGCAGCCAGCCGTGCAGCAGGTAGAAATAGACCGGCGGGTGGATGTCCAGCTCGCCCGAGGTGGCGATCTGCGCCAGCGGCCGGGCCGCCACGTCCAGGTTGCGCGCCTCGTCCCACCAGATATCCTGGGCGTCCAGCCGGTAGAGGCGCAGGGCGAACGCGGCCAGGATGGCCAGCCCAACCACGGCCAGGCGCACCAGCTTCACTTTGCTACCACGAGACATGCGAACGATCCTGTTCATCCTCAGCGGGGAGCGGAGATGCGAACGGTTGCCAGGAGCACGAAATCCGCACCCGCCGCCGTCAGACGCCGCGGGGCGCCGGCCTGCTCCGGGTTATAGAGGGCCAGGATGACCCGGTATTGGCCGGGCGCCAGGCCCGCGTCCGGCAGCAGTATACCATAACTGGCGGTCCGCCCCGCGAATTCAGCGGCCACCGCAGGTTGATCGGTCTGGGCGACGATTTTGTCGTGCGCATTCAGCAGTTGCAAGGTGAGCTTCTCGCCGGCCGGGACTGCACCGGCGGGCCCTTGCCAGCGCAAATGGACGGCCAACATGCCCCCTGCCCGCGATTCGACCGGTTCCACCTGCCCCGCCTCGAGCGTCAGCCCACCGGCGAAAACCGTCCCGATGGCCGGCAATGCCTCAGGTGGGCGCACATAGACCCGAACCGGCCGGCCGGCCACCGTGCGTTCGCCGATCGGGGTGTAACTGGCGGCCAGGGCCGCGGCCGCGATGCCGCGATCATCCCACCAGGCCGCGGGCTGCACCGGCAGGATCACGCGGCGGACACCGGCCACCACCAGACTGCTGACCTCTTGTGTTGTCGCGATCTCATCAAGGGCCTGGGGCGGCAGCACCCTGTGCGTCACCGGGCCCCGGTAGTAGTACCACAAGGTCGGGTCCGGGAAGTTCTGCGCGATGCGTACTTGTTCGACGGGCAGCCCGGACGCCAGATCTGCCAGGGCGGCGGCCAGCTTTCGCCAGCCAACGGTCTTGCTGTAGGTGGGATCGGTGAAATACCGCTGCAGGGAGAGCACCGCGCCGGTCTGCAGCACGAGCAAGGCCACAGCGGCGAAGACGACCAGGAGCCGTTTCAGCGTCAGCCGGCGAGCGCGCACGGGCGGCGTATCCGCGGCCGGAGCTGACCCGAGGCGCATCGGCGCGGCGAAGATGGCGCTCGCCAGCAGTAGGTGGAACGGCGGCGCGGCAGCCACCAGGTAGCGCTCGTTGAAGATGGGCCGGCTCAGCGCGCTGGCCCAGGTGACCAGTAGCGGGAGGAACAGATAGAGGGTCAGAAACCCGGCTGCCTCGCGTTGGCGCGGCCCGGCTGACAGCAGGCGGGCCATGCCGATAATGACCAACAGGCCCGCGATCGCAGCCCAGAGAAGCCGCTGCCCCGCGGGGCTGGTCTCGCCCACGGCAAACGCGCTCAGGGCGCGCACCAGCATGGGGCCAAAGGCCGGGGAGTCGCCGTTGCCGCCGTAGCCCAGCAGGGTGTCACGGGCCAGGATGAGCCAGGGCAGGGTGAGCAGGCCGACTGCCAGTTGGGCGCCGGCCCAGGCCAGCGCCTTCCGCGGCCGGCGCCAGATGAACAGCGCCGCCGGGACGATGAACAGGTTTTGGGCCAGGATCACGAAGGCAGCGAAATAGTGGGTTTGCAGCGCCAGCCAGGAAACCGCAATGTACGCGGCCCAATCGCGCCAACGCCCGCTGCCGACGGCCGCCAGCGCCAGCCACGCGCCGGCCAGGGTCAATGCCAGGCTCATGGTGTACATCCGGGCGTCCTGGCTGTGCCACACCGCGTAGGGGCTGGCGGCCAGGAGCAGCGCGGCCAGCGCCGAGGCGCCGGGCCCCAGGGCCAGCCGGCGGCCCAGCCGGTAGAGCAGCGCCACCACCAGCACACCCCACCAGGCGCTCACGAAGCGCAGGGCGAATTCGGAGTCTCCGGCCAGCGTCAGCCACGATTTTTCGACGAAGTAGCTGGCTACGGGGTGCGGCTCGCGTAACGCCAGCGTGGCCCGGACGATCTCGCCGAACGGCTGCTGGCTGAAGAAGTAGCCGAAGGTCTCGTCGCCGCGCAGCTCTTGGAAGCCCAGGTGATAGACCCGCAGCCCGAAGCCGGCCAGGATGGCCAGCAGCGGCGCCCAGCGTCGGATGGCGGTCGCCATTGGCTCGTACCGCGCCGGTGTCATGGCCGTCGCGCTCGCCAACCGGTTGCCAGCCAGGCCAGCGCCAGGCCGATCGTTAGCAGGCTGACCAGCCCGCCCCACCGGACGGAGCTTGGCCGGTACACGAAGCTGACCTGGTGCGAGCCAGGAGCCAGCGTGATTGCCCGCAGGATCGTGTTGGCCGGCAGGATGGGCGCCGGCGCGCCATCCACCTTTGCCTGCCAGCCGGGGTAGTCGAGCTCGCTCAGGACAAGGACGCACGGCTGTTCGGTGGCGACTTGTAAGGTCAGACGCTCCGGCGTGCGTTCTTGCCAGGTGATCTGCCCGCCGCACGCAGCCGCCGTGCCAAACCCGGCCGGCAGGCTCGGCAACACCACCTGGCGCACGGGGTCGAAGTCCGACGCGGCCAGGCGCGACCAGGCTTGCTCCCGGTCGGCCGCCACGATGACCTGTCCGGCCAGCCACGCGCGCGGCCCAGATTGGGCGAGCCGATAGACGTAGATCGGTTTGCCCTCCGGCCCGGACAACTCGGCCAGCCGTTCGGCCGGAACTTCCAGGGCGCCTCGCCAGGTCAGCACATATTTGACGTTGAGCAGTTGCCAGGCCCGCGGGGCGGGGATCCGTTCAAGAAACTGCTGATAGGCCGCCAGTTGCAGCGGGCTGGCGCCGCCCAGGTCTTCCAGCCGGTAGAGCATGCCGTAATTCGGCGGCAGCACATCTTCGTTGACCACACGAAATGCGTCCGGATCGGTAGCGGGCGCGGAGAGGAGAGCGCGATGCTGTTCCAGGTCAGCCTGGGCTATCGGGCCGGCGTGATGGGCCGGGTTGTAGGTGAACACGTCCAGGGCGATCACGGCCAGCACCAGAGCGATGCGGCCGCTGCGCGCGGCGGCCGCCGACAGGATGAGGA
>DAOUAT010000476.1:0-4306 GCA_034433275.1 Anaerolineae bacterium | reverse complement strand
GCGAGCGGGGATCCATGAACGCGCCTACATCGCGCACCGCCACTTGCACCTGGCCGCCCCGGGCGGACCCCACCGCCTGCCCATTGCGCAGCCCAGGCAGAGAGCTGCGCCCCTGGCTGTTGGCCCGGCGATACGTGGCGAGCAGATTGGGGTCTACGCACAGGGCCTCCAGGTGAACGGTGTACCCGTACACGACGTTGTCTTCGCGCGTATACTTGAGCGTCAGCCGCTGCTCCTCAGCGTACAGCACCAGCGCGACGTAGCCGCCGCCGAAGATTTCGGCCGCGCGGTCGGGGATGGCTAACGGTTCGTCGGGCATCGTGCGCACGGCCAGGAGGGTCACCGGGGGCCAGGTGATGGCCTCGCCGCGGCAGCCCGTCGCCGTGCCGCACATCCAGTCCCACGCACGCACCTGCGCCGCCGATACGAAGGTCGGCGTCCTGTCATCGCTGAAGATGCCGGCGAGCTGCGGCGCATCGGGATCGGTCGCGCCGCCGTAATCTACCAGGGTTAACGGTGCGGCCACCGGTTGTGCGCCGCGCAACGCCAGGTTGAGGTCGGCATGTTGCGCTGCGGGCCGATCGGTCACGGGGGGCAGCACCGGGATGATGGCGTACTGCCGGGGCGAGGTGGCCGGGCAGGGCGGCGCGTCTTGCCGGATCAGCGGGAGGTAGATGAAAAAGGATGGCGTCGGCGTGCTGGTCTGGCCGAGTGAGATCACAGGTGCGGGTGCGCAGAGGCTTGTCGCCAGGAAGAGGATAACCAGGGCAAAGTGCCGGGCGCCGGTTACGCAGCAAGCTGCGCCGTCCGGGCCAGTACACAACAACCTGCGATGTCCGGCCGCGTTCCCCGCCCCGCGGTTCATTTCGGCTCCAGCGTGCTGGCCAGGGCCGGTGCAAAGCGCACCAGGTCTTCGCGCAGCTGCAACAGGGCGATATCTTTGGCGCGCACTTCCAGCATCACGTCGAATGCGCGCAGCCCTTCGGCCTGGGTCAGGAAGTCAATGAACTCGAATGGGTTGACATAATCTGAATGATAATTCCAGCGGGTGCGCTTAACGCGCGCGTCCTCGCCATCCGGTTCGCCTTCGACGCGCCATTCGGTGCGCGGGGTGCTGAAGTGGATCTTGGGGCGCTCCTCTGCGGGCCAGGTGGCCAGGCAAGCAGCCAGGGCCTCGCGGGGTGTCCGGCCGTCGGGGTTGCACAAGCGATGGTGCAGGTTATCGAAGACCAGGCGGATGCCGGTGCGTTCGTGTACCCACAGGGTGTCAACCACACCGAAACGGGTGTCGTCGTTTTCCAACACCAGACGTCGCGTCACGGCCGGGGGGAGGGCGGCGAAGTTGCGCACGAACCGTTCCCGCGCCGCGGTCGGGTCGCCGTACACCCCGCCCAGGTGGGTCACGATCACTGCCTCGGGACCCAGCCCCATGCGATCCAGGATGCCGGCCTGTACGGCCAGTTCCGCGGCGCTGCGGGCCACCAGCCCTTCGTCCGGCGCGTTGAGGAGGATGTACTGCGCGGGGTGAAACGAAAGCCTGATCCCGGCCGCGCGCGCCTGGGCGCCGATTTCTGCCAGCTCGGCCGCGCACTCGTCCACCTGCCGGTGAAATTGGGGCATCTCCGGGTGGGTGGCGTAGGGGGCCAGGTCATCGGCCATGCGGTACATGCCGATGCGTGCGGAAGCCAGGTAAGCGAAGATATCACGCAAGTAGGCCAGGCTCACGCTGAGGTGCGGGTTGTTCTGCCAGCGACGGCTATCATGGCTCTTGAGCTCGGGCCGGGCCAGCGGCTTGACAACGAATCCCAGGCGCATGGCGATCCTTTCCTGGTAGCGGCGAGATGTGTATAATGAGCCTATGAGCGAGATTGACGAGAGTATAGCACATGGGGCAGCGAAGTTGAAAGGACGGCGCCCGACGCGCGTGCGGCGCAGCGCGGTGAGGGTTGTCTTTCTTGGACTCGCCGCGCTCTGTGTGCTGAGCGCCTGCCCGGCGTCCTACGGGCCTGACCGCTTCGCTGCGGCCGTGCTCACCGCTGGCGCGCTCCAGCCGGCGCCGGCCGACGGCTCGACTGAGTTCGCTGAAGTGCTGGCAAAGATGGCCGCGGTTTCCCACCGCCGGGCCCCCGGCCTGGCCGCGATCTCCAACCGCCGGGCCGACCAGCAAGCCGACCCCGGCTACTGGGAGCGCACGTCGCTGCCGCTCACCGGCCTGGCTACGTTCTACGCCGACGGCCTGATGGATTATGTGCGGGACTACCGCCTGGGGCAGGGTCAGGTGGGGGCTTGCCCGGAGTGCGTGGGCGCGGTGGCGCTCTTGCGAGCGGGCGATATCGGGCGCAAGGTCTGGCTCCAGGCGCCCGGCGACGAGCCGGTGGGGCCGTTCCTGGTGGTGGATTGCGCGCGGCGTGAGGATTATCCGCTGCTGCTGGCCCGCGGTTGGGCGGTGGATGTCAGCTATGAGCTGGGCCAGATCTGGGGCATGAACGCGCCCCTGGGCGGTGTCACCGTTTTGGAGGACCCGGCCGATGCGTCCGCCGGCCCGCTCCGGCCGGTTCATGCGCTGGCCCCGTTGGTGGCGCCGGCCGGCCAGGTCGTGATCACTGCGCCGACCGCCACCCCGTCCGAGGTGCTCCCAACGCCGACCTCCTGGCCGACGCGGTTACCCGTAGCACGCGCCGGAGTGACGCCGACTGTCGCGGCGCCACCGCCCGCGCCAAGGCCACTCTGGCCGCCGCCGCTGACCCCGATCATCACCACGCCGACGCCCGTCGTGACGCCGGGCGCCGCCGCTGCTCCGCCCCCGTCGCCGGCAGGGGACGCCGAACCGCAGCCCACCGCCACGTTACCGGTCGAGGTCGCCCTGGGCCGCGCCGGCGCGGGGGTGCTGGGCCAGCCGACCGTGACGGCGCCCCCGCTGTTGCGCCTGCCGACCGCAACGCCAGCGCCGCCCGTGCGCACCCCGCGGCCTGGCCTGACCCCCATCCTGCCGGACGCGCTGGAAGCGGCCCCAACCGCCACGCCGAGTGCGCCGTCGCTGCTGGAGCAGATCTGGCGCGCCTTGCTGGAAATCGTGCAGCCCTAACCTATCCCGTCAGTTCCGGGTGCTGCGCGGGAGTGCCAGCAGCCGCAGCCGGGTCTGGTTGAGTGTGATTTGCCCCTCGCGACTGCGCCGCGCGGCCAGGCCGGCCGAATCGGCCTCCAGACCGGCTTCGATCATGCTTTGCACCGCGCCGCGCGTCGTTTCGTCGGCCGCTGCTTGCGCCAGCCACTGCTCCAGGTCAACGCGCTGGGTGTAGCGCCCGCTCCGGCCGATGAGGAACCCGGCCGCGCCCAGGTCGCGCTCGATATCGCTGACGCTGCGGATTTCGGTGATTGCCGGGTCGCGGCGCAACTCGATCGCGTTCTGCGTGGCGCGCTTGACCGGGTCATCGCTGCCCACGATCTCGTCCATCAGCAGCCTGCCGTCAGGGCTGAGCAACTGCCGGAAACGATCGAACAGCGTGATGGGTTCGGATACATAGCGCAGCAGGTCGTGACAAAGGATGAGATCGAAGCCGCCTTCAGGCAGTGACAGTTCGTTAATCGCCCCCAGCCGGTAGCGCACGTTTGTCGCGTGCTGGGTCGAGCGCTCCCTTTCCGCGTGTTCCAGCATCGCGGCCGAGAGGTCCACCCCCAGCACGCTGGCCACGTGCGGCGCGAAGGCCAGGGCGAGGGCGCCTGCACCCACGGCCGCGTCCAGCACACGATCGGTTGCCTTGGTCTCGGCCAATCGGACCAGTTCGCGCAGGTCGCGGTCGCTGAGCACAGGTGGCAGCACGGGCAAGACCGCGGCCACGTTCCGGTAGTGGCGAGCCACTGCCTCAGGTTGGCCGGGTGGGGCCTGCGGGCTGGTGGGCGCAGCCCGCTCAGCGAGAGGTAGTTCGCCGGCCGGCTGGATGCCATCCAGATGGGCGGTGCTGTTGTGATAGGCCAGCCGCCAGTTGCGCCCCTCCCAGGCCAGGTGGGTCACGCCGCTGTTTTCCGTGAAGATGCTGACGTGGTGCCCGCCGAACAGGCTGCGCAGGATGGTGCCGATGGTGCCGCCGTGGGCCACCACGATGACCGTCTCGCCGGTGTACTGCGACAGCAGACGGGCCAGGCTCTCGTGGATGCGCTCCCGGAACGCGGTGTAGTGCGGGGTGATCAAAGGGTCCGGCTGCCAGGTTTCATCCCAGGCCGCCAGCGGGCTGTCCTGGCGGAACGGCATCTCATTCCAGTAGGGGTGCTCCGCCTCCTCCATGCCCGGGTGCAGTCTCAGCGGCAG
>DAOUAT010000475.1:0-2762 GCA_034433275.1 Anaerolineae bacterium | reverse complement strand
CACCGGTTCGCGCTTCTTGAATGGCACGTTAGAGCTGCACGAACAGCTCGAACACGAGTTGGCGGACTACGTCGGCAAGGAAGCCGCGCTGGTCTTCTCCACCGGCATGCAATCCAACCTGGGCGCGGTCAGCGCGCTGGTGGGCCGCGGCGACACCGTGATCCTGGACAAGGAAGATCATGCCAGCATTGTGGACGCCGCCAGGCTGAGCTACGGCGAGACCAAGCGCTTCGGTCATCAAGATATGGAAGAGCTCGAGCGTGTTTTATCGCGCCTGCCGGAGGGGAAAGGCAAACTGGTAGTGGTGGATGGCCTCTACAGCATGGAAGGCGACATCGCGCCGTTGCCCGAGCTGGTCCCGCTGTGCAAGAAGTATGGCGCGCGGCTGATGGTGGATGACGCGCACGCCATCGGCGTGCTGGGCGGCGGCCGCGGCACCGCGGCCCACTTCGGCATGACCGACCAGGTGGATCTGATCATGTCCACCTTCAGTAAGTCGTTTGCCTCGCTGGGTGGCTTCATCGCGGGCGATGAGCCGGTGGTACACTACATCAAGCACCATGCGCGGTCGCTGATCTTCAGCGCCAGCATCCCGCCGTCCAACGCCGCGGCGGCGTTGGCATCGCTCAAAATCATGCGCGAGGAGCCGGAGCGGGTACACCACCTGAACGAGATCGCCGATTACATGCGCAAGGGCTACCGTCAGCTCGGCTTCAACATCGGTAACTCGACCACACCCATCATCCCTGTGATCATCGGCGGCCGCATGGAGACCATCTTCGCATGGCGGCGCTTCTTCGATGCCGGCGTTTTCGTCAACCCGGTGCTGTCACCCGGTGTGCAGCCAGGCCGCGAGCTGCTGCGCACCTCCTACATGGCCACCCACACCTTCGAGCAGATGGATCGCGTGCTGGCCATCTTCGAGAAGGTGGGCAAGGAACTTGGCCTGATATCGTAGGGGCGACCCTCCGTGGTCGCCCCACACCCGGCGACCGCGGAGGGGGCGCCCGACAGGCAGTGTGTCACGACAAGGAGCGTGTCCATGAATTCCGCCGAACTGATCCCCAACGGCGTGCTGCTGGCCAGCATCCCTGGGCTGACGGCAGCTCAAATCAAGACGCTGGCCGACGCCTGGATCCTCACGGCCCAGGAGCTCGTGGCGCTGCACAACACCAACGACGCGCTGCGCAATCGCCTGGCCGCGGCCCTGGGCCTCTCTCGCACTGCGCTGGCGCAACTGGCGGCCGCGGCCGAAGCGCTCATCCCGCCCACGCGCGACCTGCACAGCCTGGCACTGGCCGAAGAGGCGGCGCAGGCCGAGTATGGGCTGGGCGCGCTGCTTGACGAGCCGCCCGAGGTGCTGGAAGCGCGCGATCTCTTGCCCGAGTACCTGCCCCCCAGCGGCCGGCCCGTGCTGCGCGCAAGCGCCGACCTGCTGGATCAGTTGCCCCCCGTGCGCAACCAGGGCGGCCGCGGCACGTGCGTAGCACACGCCGTCCTCGGCGTGCGCGAGCAGTTGGAACTCGCGACCGGCGCCCCGCGCGATCTGAACTTGTCGGAGCAATACGTCTACTGGTGGTGCAAGGCCAACGACGGCATCCCCAAGGTCTCGGGGACGTATATCTCGGTGGGGATGCGCTGCCTGGCCAACGCCGGCGCGCCACTGGAAGAAACGTGGCCCTACGTCAACGTTGAAAAGGATGATCAAGGCCAGGGTCCGCCTCCGGCCGCGGCTGCCAAAGGCGATCCAGCCTTTCGCACCGTCCGCACCCAGGAATTCAACCGCGCGGACATCACCGGCATCAAGACTTGCCTGGCCGAGGGGCGGGCGGTGGCGTTCTCCGTGCCGGTGTTCGATAGCTGGTACGCGTCATCGGCCACGTCGCGCTGGGGCAAGATCACGCTGCCGCTGCCGGGGGAAGCACAAAACGGCGGCCATGCCATGACGCTAGTGGGCTACCAGGATGACGCCCAGGCGCCGGGCGGCGGCTTCTTCCTGGTGCGCAACTCGTGGCAGCCCTGGTCGTGGGCGGGCGTCTGGCGCGAGGGGTACGGCTACATCCCCTACGCCTACATCTCGCGCTGTGCGACCGCGGTCTTCAGCGGCTACCGGGTCGCCGGCGCGGCACTGTCACTGCGCGACAGCAGCGGTGAGGCTTCACCGCGCATCGCCAGCGAACTCACCTGGAACAGCCCGGATGTTTGGCTGCGGCCGACCGCGGACGGGGGGATCGAACACCGGCCGCCGGCTGCACCGGGGCCTGCAGTGGTCTACGTGCGCGCGTTTAACCGTGGGCCGGCTTACGCCTATGACGTCACCGCCGACGTGTACGCGGCGCCGGCGGCACCCTATACCCGCCCCGGCGAGTGGCAGCGCGCGGGTCAGCTGCGCGCGCGCTGGCTGCCGCCCGACGAAACCGTGCTCGGCCCCTTGCGCTGGACCCCGCCAGGGCCGGGGCCGTGGGCGCTGCTGGTCCGCCTGGGCTCGGCCGAGGCGCGGGCCGACGACGCCTTCGACCCGGCGGCCAGCGACCGCATCGCACAACGCAATCTTTGGCTGGCCGAAGCCCGGTCGGGCGCGACGGTGGACGTCGCGTTTGCCATGAACATCGCGCCCGACAAGCCCGGCGGCGTGAGCCTGCGGCTGGAGCGTGGCGATCTGCCGGCGGAAGCGGCGACCTCCCCCATCCGCATCGGCCCGGCGAAACACGACGAGCCGGAGCCGCCCGATAGCCGCGGGCTGATGGAGGAGGCGGTGTTGG
>DAOUAT010000474.1:0-32711 GCA_034433275.1 Anaerolineae bacterium | reverse complement strand
AGGCGCCAGGCTGCCAACCCGCGCACCTGCGGGTCGGCGTCGTCCAGGCACGGCGCGATCCAGGGCCGCGCGGCCTGCATCGCCTCCGGCGCAACCTCCGCCACCCGGCCGATGGCCCACAGCCAGCCGGCCCGGAACCGGATCGCGTCCTCCGGCGCCATATCCAGCTGCGATGCCAGGATGGGCATGAACTCGGCGAACAGCCGCGGCCGCCCGCGCAGCACCTCGCCGATCAGCTCCGGCGCGCGCCAACCGATCCCACCCGACTCGTCGCTGAGCAGCCATAAGAGCCGGCGCAGGTGGCCCCGCACAAACTCCGGGTCACGATCGGCGATGGCCGCGGCCGCACCGCCGAACGCTTCGACGGCACGCCAGGTTAGCAACAGCTCCGGCTCATAGGTCAGTGCAAGGAGGTAGCTCAAGACCCTGCGCTGGCGTTCTGCCAGGTCCTCCACGGCTTTCAAGTCGTAGGCGGTCAAGTAGCTGCGCAAGAGTGTCTTCATTAACCTGCGCTTGTTCCTTCGTTATCCCTCAGTTCCCTCATTCCTGCCGCGTTTCATTCTCCCATATCTGCCTCTTCTGCGCTCTAAGTTTTTCCTTAGATTAAGATAATGGGCCGCAGCGTCGCCGCGTTGGTACACGGCTACCAGACCTTCGAGCCGGGCACCCCCATCGCGGGCGTGAGCCTCAACAACGTCGCGCGCGGCCGCCACGAGGACAAGCTGCGTGCCGCGGTCGAGCACCACTGCGGCATCCCCGTCGTCGGCGCGCTGCCCCGCGACGAGGCGCTGAGCATCCCCGACCGCCACCTGGGCCTCGTCCCGCGCGGGGAAGACGCCGGCCTCCTCCCCGCCCTCGCCGCCTGCCGCGTCGCCGCCGAGCGCCACTTCGACCTGGATGCCATCCTCGCCATCGCGCGCTACGAATCAGCGAATCAGCGAATCAGCGAGTCGGCGAATCAACGAGTCGGCGAATCAACGAATCAGCGAATCAGCGAATCAGCGAATCAGCGAATCTTGAAGACGCTCATTCGCCATTCGCCATTCGCTTATTCGCCATTCGCCCATTCGCCTCGCCATCTTTCGCGACCGCGCCTTCACCTTTTACTACCCGGAGAACCTGGAGGCGTTGGTGGACGCGGGGGCCGAGTTGGTCTTCGTGGATGCGTTCCAGGATGTGGCGCTGCCCCCCGTGGATGGCCTGGTGATCGGCGGCGGGTTCCCGGAGATGTTCATGGACGAGCTGTCGGCCAACGCCGGCCTGCGGGCCAGCGTGCGGGCCGCGGCCGAGGCCGGGCTGTTGATTTATGTTGAGTGTGGTGGGTTGATGTATTTGGCGCGGCGCATCATCTGGGGCGGGCGGGCGGCCGAGATGGCCGGCGTGCTGCCGTGCGACGTGGAGATGACCGCCAAGCCGCAGGGGCACGGCTACGTCGAAGCGGTCGTGGACGCGCCGAACCCGTTCTTCCCGGTTGGCACGGTGCTGCGCGGGCACGAATTCCACAACTCGCGGCTCGTGGGCATCGCGCCCCTTCCCTCGCAAGGAGGGGGAGGGGGGTAGGTGAGTCTTCGGCGGCGCCGGGTGAATTGACGACCGCCTATCGCCTGGCCCGCAGCAACGGCATCGGCGGGGGCCGGGATGGGCTGGTCTACCGGAACGTCCTGGCCTCGTACACGCACCTGCACGCGGCCGGCGTGCCGGCCTGGGCGGAGGGGCTGGTGCGCGCAGCACGCACCACGCACCGTGCACCACGAAATACCCGTGCCTGACCTCCTCCTCGGCCTCAACCACACCATCGCCCCCGTCGAAGTGCGGGAGCGGCTGGCGTTCGGCCCGTAGCGCAGCCAGCGCGAGGGGCAGCCGCTCCGGGCCGACGCGATCTGCCAGGCCGAGGTGGCGAAGACGCTGCGCCGGCTGGGGGATCTGTCACCGCAGCAGGAGGTGATGGTGGCTGCCCTGGCTCACGCCGTCGCCAACAAGCTGTTGCACGAACCCATCGTCAACCTCAAAACCCCACAAAACGGATACGCCCCCGATGCGCACCTGGACTGGGTCGGCCAGCTGTTTGGGCTCGACGTGGGTGCTGGCAGCACGGCGCCAGTGAAGGGGTAAAGAGTAGTAGGCGCAGCCGCAAAGATTTGACTCACTTCGATGTGCGATGTCTCAGAGCTCCTACACTGTCGAGATCCATACTATCCACTTGGACAGGTGTATACCGCCCGATTGGCCGATGCGCGATCATCCTTCCTGGGTTACACTGGTTGCGACGCTGTAATGGCGCGCTTCTGCAACAGGGGGATTACTTCGATGTATTCAATCGTATCGAACGAACCCGAGTCGAGCCTCATCGCTTGTGCCCGCGCCGGCGACGGTCGTGCATTTTCCCGCCTGGCGCTGGCCTATCAGACACCGATCTACAATCTTTGTTATCGCATGTTGGGCAACTCCCACGACGCCGAAGAGGCCTGCCAGGAAGCTTTCTTGCGCGCGTACACCAGGTTTGGCAGCTATGACCCAGCGCGCTCCTTCAAAACCTGGCTCTTCTCCATCGCCCATCACTACTGCATTGATCGTTTGCGACGGCGGCGGCTGACCTGGCTCTCGTTGGATGACGAACCGGCGTTTGACACGGCTGCCTGGCGCAGCCCTTCAGCCACTCCCGAGGAGGTGGCGCTGCGCCACGAGCGCGAGGACGCCATTCAAGCGTTGTTGACCGCGCTGCCGCCCAAGGATCGCAGCGCGTTGATCATGCGCTACTGGGATGGCCTTTCTTACGAGGAGATCGCCGACGCCACCGCCACCACGGTCAGCGCGGTTAAGAGCCGCCTGCACCGCGCGCGCTGCGCGTTGGCGCCCATGGTCCATTCAGCCAGCGCCGTGCAGCCCGAGGCCAGGCCCACACCACACCGCACGGCAATTGCGCTTTCATGTCCGGTTATCTGACCCACCTTGCACCAGCCACAAACAAGGATGCACCCATGCGACAAGGCGCCGGCGCTATTTCTGCCCACGGTAGGGATCTTCTGAAGTACTTGACATCGTTTCTAACCCTCATAGTGCTGTTGTACAGCCTGCTCCCGGCCCCGGTTGTCGCCGGCTACGCCGCGGCCAACGGCGCTGACTTTGCAGCCCTCGACGCCGCCATCACTGCGCAGATGACCAAACACGGCTTGCCCGGTGTGGCGGTGGCTGTGGTCGAGGATGGCCAGATCGCCTATCTCAAAGGCTATGGTACGGCCGGAGTCCGCCGGCCGATGACGCCTCAGACCCAGATGCTCATCGGTTCACAGAGCAAATCTTTTACCGCCCTGGCGATCGCACAGCTGGCCGAACAGGGCAAGCTCGATCTGGACGCGCCGGTCCGGGCTTACATCCCCTGGTTTCGCGTCGCCGACGAAACCGCCTCGGGCCTGATTACGCTGAACCACCTGCTACACCACACCAGTGGCCTGGCGGATGCGGGCTACGGCGTCGTGCTGGCAGATGACGCCACCCCCGAGCAGGCCGTGCGCTCGCTGACCGTGGCGCGGTTGATGGCGCCGCCGGGCACGAAGCACCAATACTTCAACATGGGTTACAGCGTCCTCTCCTACATCATCGAGATCGTCAGTGGCCAAAGCTATGCCGACTACATCCGCGCGCACATCCTGGCCCCTCTGGGCATGGACGCCTCCACCGCCGCCCCTGCCACGGCCACCGACCTGGCGCAAGGCTACACCCGGGTGTTTGGCTTCCCCGTCCCCATGCGCGAACGCATCCCGGCCTACGGCGTGGGCGAGGGCTTCATCGTTTCCACCGCCGAGGACATGGCCCGTTACGCCAGCGCGGTCATGGACGGCGGCGCAGGGCTGGTCTCACCAGAGATGATGCAGCGCATCCTGACGCCCAACCTCGGCGCGTATGGGATGGGCTGGATGATCCGCGATGGCGGCGCGAAGATCGTTCACGGCGGCGCCAACCAGACCTTCCGCACCGATGTCAACCTCTACCCGCGAGACGGCCGCGCGTTCGTCATACTCAGCAACCTGGGGCATCAAGCGGATCATTTCATTTCAACCGCGCAGGTGGCGGACAGTGTGGAGGCGGTTGTCCTGGGCCGGACAGCGCCGCCGGTCTCACGGGGCTGGTCGGTGCGCTGGATCGGCTGGGCGATCGGTTTGCTCATCCTGGGGCTGATCGGCTTGCACATCCGTAACTTCCTGGCCCTGCGCGGCTGGCGCGCCCGCGCGCGACAGATGACCCCGGCCAAACGGGCGCTGGACATCGCCGTCAGCTTCATCATCCCCACCGTCATCTTGGTCGTCGTCTTCAGCCAGGTGAGCGCGTTTTACGGTAACCGGTTCAATCTGTGGACGAACCTGGCATACTTTCGCCTGGGGCTGCCCGATGTGTTCATCCTGATGATCGTGGGGACGCTGCCGGATTACACCCAAGGCATCATCAAACTGGCCTGGGCGCTGACGCAGCAGCCCAGGCCAACCTGAACCGGACGGGCGACGCCGATGCCCGTTTTGGCGATGCCGCCGAATAGGATCCACTATCCCACTTGATACGGTACATCCGTAATCACAATGCCGCGTTTGAAGAGCAGCGCCAGCCGGAGCAAGAGAGCGGTTTGGGCGTGCAGCGCGTTGGACCACCAGTGCTTCGGCACAAACTGAGGCACGATGATGGATATGACCTCGCCGGGCTGGCGCTGCGCATCAATTCTGTTGATGTAGGCCAGCAGCGGTTCGACTAGCAGCCGGTAGGGCGAGTCGAGGATCACCAGTCGCACGCCTTCCCCCCAGGTGTCCCACTTCCGCTGCACCGTCTCAGCCTCTTGCGGATCGAGCGCCACATATACGGCTGTGACATCGGGCGTGAGGGCCCTGGCATAGGCAAGGGCCGCCAGCGAGCCGCGATGGACGCCGCCGATGGGCAAGATGACGCGATGCCGGCCCATGCGCGGGGCCGCGCCGAATTTACCCTGAGCGCAGTCGAGGGGCTCGTCGAGCGACAACTGCTTCGCCAGCCGTTGGTAGTGGCGATGGATGCGTGCGAAAATCAGCACCAGCGCCGGGATCAGCAGCACGACGATCCACGCGCCGTCGTGGAACTTGGTGAGCGCGAAGATGCACATCACGATAAAGGTCGCCACGGCGCCGAGGGCGTTAATGACCATCTTCAGTTGCCAGCGGGCTTCATAGCGCAGCGTCGAGCCGCGTTCCACCTGCTCCGCGCCGGGCGCCAGGTGACCCACGCGCCACCAGCGCCGGGCCATGCCGGCCTGCGACAGCGTGAATGAGAGGAACACGCCGATGGCATACAGCGGGATCAGCGCGGTCACACTGGCCTGGAACGCGATCACCAGCAGCGCAGCGATCAGCGCCAGGGCCGCGATGCCGCGCGAGAACACCAGACGGCTGCCCTTGTAGGCCAACTGCCTGGGCAGAAAACCATCGGCCGCCACCAGCGCACTCAAGCGGGGGAAGTCGGCAAAAGAGGTGTTGGCAGCCAGCACCAGGATCAACGTAGTGGCGGCCATGGTCGCCAGGTAAAGGATGCCGCGGCCATCGTAGACCGTGCGCGCGAGCTGCGAGATCACCGTCTCGGCCTCGGATGGGACCGCAGCGATCGGCCCGACCAGGAACGAGATGCCCAGGAAGAGCGATCCCAGGATCAGCCCCATCCAGATCAGGGTGGCGCCCGCGTTGCGGCTGCGCGGTTCACGGAACGCGGTGATGCCGTTGGAGATCGCCTCTGTGCCCGTTAGCGCCGCGGTGCCGCTGGAGAAGGCGTGGAGGATCAGGAACGGCGTGAGGGTCAGCGCCGGCCCCAACACCTCCAGCGGCGGCGGATCAGCAACGCGGCCCAGGGAACCGGTCAGCGCCCTGAAGATGCCAACCCCCACGGTCGTGAACATCATCAAGATAAAGAAGTAGGTGGGCGCGGCGAACGCGCGGCCCGACTCCTTCACCCCGCGCAGGTTCATCAGCATGACGAACAAGATCAAGGCGACCGATAGCTCGACGCGATAGGACAGCAGGGCCGGAAAGGCCGAAGCGATCTGCGCCACCCCTGAGGCGATAGAGACCGCCACCGTCAGCACGTAGTCGGTGAGCAGCGCGGCCGCGGCCGTTTGTGCGGGCAGATCGCCCAGGTTGTCGCGCGCCACGATGTACGCGCCGCCGCCGCCGGGGTACGCGTGGATCGTCTGCTCGTAGGAGAGCACGACGATCGCCAGCAGCCCGACGATGGCCAGGGCGATCGGGAACACCAGGCCAAAGGCCATCGTGCCGGCCGCGGCCAGGATCACCATGATCTCCTGCGTGGCATACGCGGTCGAAGAGAGCGCGTCCGAGGCGAAGACGGCCAGCCCGACCGCTTTGCCGATGGTCTGGTGCGGCGCGTCGGCGGTCGCCAGCGGCCGGCCGATGAGCCAGGTGCGCCATGAGCGGCCGGGCTGGGATTCTGCCTCTTGATAAATGGTGGAAGAGTCCAGGTCTAAACGAAGCGTGGTCATAGTCTCCAATGCAACCGATGACAGGTCTGATTTCGGCCCAACGAAAAGGGGCACAGGCGGCGCCCATGCCCCATCGTCGAACACATCTCCATCCTATTACCATGAACTCCCTACGTCAAGGGTTTTGGCGGAAACCTTGACCCTTTCTTGACCTGTCCGGCCGCTTTCTTGTCCCCTTTTTGATGCGTTTCCGAGTAGACTTATGGTGCGTTATGGGGCAGCTCCGTTAACTGCGCGCAGAAACGGAGTTTCTTATAGAGCGGAGAGGTGCGATGCTCGACCTGGTGGTTGTTCTCATCCTGCTGGCCTTTGCCGGGGCCAGTTTGGGATTCGTGCGCGTTTGCGGTTGGCTGAAAGAGGGGGACGCGTGAATCTATTATATATCTGCGCCGGGCTGATCGCCCTGGCGCTGCTGGCCTATCTGTTCGTGGCGCTGCTGAAGCCGGAGTGGTTTGGATGAGCATATGGCGCTGGCTGCAACTGGCCCTTTACCTGGCCGCCTTGTTGGCGCTGGTCAAGCCGCTGGGCCTGTACATGGCGCGCGTCTACCGCGGCGAGCGGACGTTTCTCGCACGCGTCCTGGGGCCCGTCGAGCGGCTGATCTATCGCGCGGCCGGGGTGGATCCCGCGGCCGAGATGGGCTGGAAGACCTACGCGCTGGCGCTGTTGGTCTTCAACTTCATGGGGCTGCTGGCCGTCTACCTGCTGCAGCGGCTCCAGGGCCTGTTGCCGCTCAACCCGGCGCAGTTGGCTGCGGTGTCGCCCGACTCGGCGTTCAACACCGCGGTCAGCTTCGCCACAAATACCAACTGGCAGGGCTACGGCGGCGAGACGACCATGAGCTATCTCACCCAGATGTTGGCGCTGACCGTGCAGAATTTCGTTTCCGCGGCGACGGGCATGGCGGTGTTGGCGGCGGTGGCGCGCGGCTTCGCCCGGCGCCCCGCGACCGCCACCCTCCCCTCCCCCTCGCAGGGGCAACCCCCGCCCCAACCCTCCCCCTACCAGGCGGAGGGAGTAGGCAATTTCTGGGCTGATTTGACCCGCGGCGTGCTCTATATCCTGCTGCCGCTGGCGCTGGTGCTGGCGCTGGCGCTGGTCTCGCAGGGGGTCGTGCAGACCTTCCGGCCGTATCCCGTCGCCGACCTGGTGCAGCCGACCGTGGGCGCCGACGGCCAACTGGTCACGCAGCAGACCATCGCGGTCGGCCCGGCCGCGTCGCAGATCGCGATCAAGCAATTGGGCACCAACGGCGGCGGGTTCTTTGGCGTCAACGCAGCGCACCCCTTCGAGAACCCGACGCCGCTATCGAACTTTCTGGAGCTGCTGGCGATCCTGCTGATCCCGGCTGCGCTGTGCTACACCTTCGGTCGCATGGTCGGCGACACCCGGCAGGGGTGGGCCATCCTGGCCGCGATGACGATCCTGTTCGTGCTGCTGCTGGGGCTGGCGGTAGGGGCCGAGGGGCGCGGCAACCCGGCCCTGGCCTCGTTGGGCGCCGACCAGACCATGAGCGCCAGCCAGCCCGGCGGCAACATGGAGGGCAAGGAGGTGCGCTTCGGCATCGTGAACTCGGCGCTGTGGGCCACCGCGACCACCGCGGCGTCCAACGGTTCGGTGAACGCCATGCACGACTCGTTCACGCCGCTGGGTGGGCTGGCCGCCATGTGGTTGATCCAGCTCGGCGAAGTGGTTTTCGGCGGGGTCGGCTCCGGGCTGTACGGCATGTTGGCGTTCGTCATCGTCGCGGTGTTCGTGGCCGGGCTGATGGTGGGCCGCACGCCGGAGTATCTCGGCAAGAAGATCGAGGCCTTCGAGATCAAAATGGCGAGCCTGGTGATCCTGATCCCGCCGATCCTGGTGTTGGCGGGCACGGCGCTGGCCGTGGCCACCCCTGCTGGCCGGGCGAGCATCTTTAACCCCGGCCCTCACGGTTTCAGCGAGGCGCTCTACGCGTTCTCGTCGGCGGGCAACAACAACGGCAGCGCGTTCGCCGGGTTGAACGCGAACACGCCGTTTTATAACGTGGCGCTCGGCCTGGCGATGCTGGCTGCCCGCTACTGGCTCATCGTGCCGATGCTGGCGATCGCGGGCGCGCTGGCCGGCAAGAAGCAGGTCCCGGCCAGCCCTGGCACCTTGCCGACCCATACGCCGCTGTTCAGCGGCTGGCTGATCGCCGTGGTGATCGTCGTCGGCGCGCTCAGCTTCCTGCCCGCGTTGGCCCTGGGGCCGATCGCGGAGCAGTTGATGGTGGGGTTCTGATCATGAAATCGCAAAGACCCTCCAGTCATCGCAGCTCACTCTACCGCCGCGCGGTTGTGGACGCGTTCCGCAAGCTCGACCCACGGCGGATGGCGCGCAACCCGGTGATGTTCGTGGTGGAGGTCGTCAGCCTGCTGACCACACTCCTCTTCGTCCAGACGCTGCTCCTCCCCCTCTCCTGGCAGGGGAGGGGGTTTGGGGGAGGGGTCGTGCCCCGCGGGCCGGGGGGCGAGGTCGCGGGCTTCACCGCCGCAGTGGCGGTCTGGCTGTGGTTCACGGTGCTGTTCGCCAACTTCGCGGAGGCGGTGGCCGAGGGCCGCGGCAAGGCCCAGGCCGAGGCGCTGCGCAAGACGCGGCATCAGACCCAGGCGAAAGCCCTGCCGAAGTCGGGACTTTACGAACGGTTGCGCAGCGCGCCGTCCGCCTACGAGCCGGCCGCGTCCACCACGCTGCGCCGCGGCGACATCTTCCTGGTCGAAGCCGGCGACATCATCCCCGCCGACGGCGAAATTGTGTCAGGCATCGCTTCGGTGGACGAGAGCGCGGTAACCGGCGAAAGCGCGCCCGTGATCCGCGAGGCCGGCGGCGACCGCAGCGCCGTCACCGGCGGCACGCGCGTGCTGTCCGACTGGCTGGTGGCGCGCGTCACGGCCGACCCCGGCGAAGGGTTCCTCGACCGCATGATCACCCTGGTGGAAGGCGCCAGGCGGCAGAAGACGCCGAACGAGATCGCGCTGAACATCCTGCTGGCCGGGTTCACCATCATCTTCCTGGTGGTGTGCGGGACGCTGCTGCCCTACTCGCTTTACGGCGTGGCCGCGGCCGGCCGCGGCGCGCCGATTTCGATCACGGTGCTGGTTGCGCTGCTGGTCTGCCTGATCCCGACTACCATCGGCGGCCTGCTGCCGGCCATCGGCATCGCGGGCATTGACCGGCTCATCCGCCGCAACGTGATCGCGCTGTCGGGCCGGGCTGTGGAGGCGGCCGGCGATGTGGATGTCCTGTTGTTGGACAAAACCGGCACGATCACGCTGGGCAACCGGCAGGCGGTGGCCTTCATCCCGGTGAACCACGCGGCGCCGCGCGCCCTGGCGGAAGCCGCGCAGCTCGCCTCGCTGGCCGATGAGACCCCGGAGGGCCGCAGCATCGTGGTGCTGGCGAAGGAGCGATACGGCCTGCGCGGCCGGGCTGTCGGCGCCGGGCCTGAAGCGCCAGCGGCCGCGCATTTCATCCCCTTCACCGCGCAGACGCGCATGAGTGGCGTGGACCTGGATGGCGCCAGCATCCGCAAAGGCGCACCCGATGCCATGCTGGCGTATCTCCAGGGCTTTGGCCGGCCGCTGCCGGTCGACCTGCGGCCTGCCGTAGATGGCATCGCACGCGCGGGCGGCACGCCGCTGGTGGTGGCCCGCAACGGCGCGGCGCTGGGCGTGGTACACTTGAAAGACATCGTCAAGGGCGGCATCAAGGAGCGCTTCGCGCAGTTGCGGCAGATCGGCATCAAGACAGTGATGATCACCGGCGACAACCCGCTGACCGCGGCCGCCATCGCGGCGGAGGCCGGCGTGGACGACTTCCTGGCCCAGGCCACGCCCGAAGCCAAGCTCAAGCTGATTCGCGAGTACCAGGCCGGCGGCAGGCTGGTGGCGATGACCGGCGACGGCACCAACGACGCGCCCGCGCTGGCCCAGGCCGATGTCGCCGTCGCCATGAACAGTGGGACCCAGGCGGCGCGCGAGGCCGCCAACATGGTGGATCTGGACAGCAACCCCACCAAGCTCATCGAGATCGTCGAGATCGGCAAGCAGTTGCTGATGACGCGCGGTGCGCTGACGACCTTCAGCATTGCCAACGACGTGTCCAAGTACTTCGCGATCATCCCGGCGGCGTTCGCCTCGACCTATCCGACGTTAGGAGCACTCAACTTCATGCGCCTGAGCACGCCGGCCAGCGCCATCTTGTCGGCCGTGATCTTCAACGCGTTGATCATCATCGCATTGATCCCGCTGGCGCTGCGCGGGGTAGCCTATCGGCCCGTGCCGGCCGCGCGCCTGCTGCGCGATAACCTGCTGATCTACGGCTTCGGCGGGCTGATCGCGCCGTTCGTCGGCATCAAACTGATTGACATGCTGCTGACGTTCCTGAAACTGACATAGGAGGACATAATGCGTCGCTTGCGCCAAGAACTCAAATGGTGGGGCCTGTTCGCCCTGATACCGCTGGCGGTGACGCTCATCGTGCTGGATGATTTTGCGCCGCTCACCCCGTCCTGGCGCCTGAGCCTGCTTGCGGGCATCGCGGTCGTGATCTGCCTGCTGGCGCTGCGGTGGGTGGAAAGAAACCCTGGCCTGATGGCAGGTGAAGGCACGGATGCCGAAGTCGTCTCCCGCACCCTGCTGGTCATCAACGAGCGCGGCCCAGCTGAGCCTGTTGTCCGGGGCTATCCCGCCGGTGACGCTGAACAGGAGGCCGGTCGCGACGGCCGATTTGCGCAGTTGGGGGACGCCAATGAGTCCATCGCAGTGGAGCGCGTCCCGTGAAATCGTTGATGCGGCCGGCTGGCGTGCTGCTGGCGATCTTCACGGCCTTGACAGGCCTGGCCTACCCGCTGGCTGTGACCGGCGTGACCCAGGCGGTCTTCTCCCAGCAGGCCAACGGCAGCCTGATCCGGTCAGGCGACCGCGTGGTCGGCTCGGCGCTCATCGGCCAGCCCTTCGCTGACCCTAGGTACTTCTGGGGTCGCCCCTCGGCGACCGCGCCGTTCCCGTACAACGCCGCGGCCTCGGCCGGCTCCAACCTGGGGCCGAGCAACCCGGCGCTGGCCGAGGCCGTCGCCGGTCGCATCGCCGCGCTGCGCGCCGCCGATCCCGGCAACGACGCGGCCGTGCCGGTGGATCTGGTTACAGCCTCCGCCAGCGGGCTCGATCCGCACATCAGCGTGGCCGTCGCGCGCTACCAGGCCCCGCGGGTGGCGCGCGCGCGCGGGTTGGAGCTGGCCGCCGTGCATGCCCTGATCACCGAGCAGGCCGAGGGCCGCCAACTCGGCGTGCTGGGGGAGCCGCGCGTCAATGTGCTGAAGTTGAACCTGGCGTTGGATGGGGTAGAATAGGCCCATGCCTGACGATCTGCTGCGCCCCGACCCTGATGTGCTCCTGGCCCGTGTCCAGGCTGACGAGGCGCGCCAGCGCCGGGGCAAGCTGAAAATTTTCCTGGGTTACGCCGCGGGCGTGGGCAAGACCTATGCCATGCTGGAAGCCGCGCGCCAGCGCCAGGCCGAGGGCCTGGACGTCGCGGTCGGGTACGTCGAAACCCACGGCCGGGTCGAGACCGAGGCGCTCGTCGCTGACTTCGAAGTGATCCCGCGGCAACAGGTGGCCTATCGCAGCGCCACGCTGCCGGAGATGGACGTGGACGCCGTGCTGGCGCGGCGGCCCCAGCTCGCGGTGGTGGATGAGCTGGCGCACACGAATGCGCCCGGCTCCCGCCACCCCAAACGCTACCTGGACGTCGCGGAGCTGCTCGAGGCCGGCATCAGCGTCTATACCGCCATGAACGTACAACACCTGGAAAGCCTTAACGACGTGGTGGCGCAGATCACCGGCGTCACCGTGCGTGAGAAGGTGCCGGACAGCGTCCTGGATGACGCCGACGAGATCGAGGTCGTTGACCTGCCCCCGCCCGAATTGCTGCAACGCCTGCGCGAGGGCAAGGTCTACGTGCCCGAACAGGCCGCCCGGGCCATCGAGCTGTTCTTCCGCATGGGCAACCTGACCGCGCTGCGCGAGCTGGCCCTGCGCCGCACCGCCGAGCGGGTGGATGAGCAGATGCGGGGCTACATGCAGACCCGTGCGATCCCCGGCCCCTGGCCCGCGAGCGAGCGGCTGCTGGTTTGCGTCGGCCCCAGCCCCTTGAGCGAGCGTCTGGTGCGCGCGACCCGGCGCCTGGCCGACCAATTGAAGGCCGAATGGTTCGCTGTCCACGTCGAGACGCTGCGCGCTGCCCGCGCCTCGCAAGCTGACGCGGATCAGGCCATCGGCGCCCTGCGCCTGGCCGAAGAGCTGGGAGCCAGGGCCATCACCCTGCCCGGCCATGACGTGGCAGAGGCCATCCTCGCCTATGCACGGCAGCACAACATCACCAAGATCATCGCCGGGAAACCGCGGCCCGGCCGGTGGCGCGATCTGCTACGCGGCTCGATCGTGGACCGCATGATTCAGCGCAGCGGCAACATTGACGTCCTGGTCGTCAGCGCCGAAGTCGAGGGCAAAGCCGCGCCCGTCACTGCATCCTGGCGGCCGCATCGCCCCTGGCTGCGCTATCTATGGGGCGTGCTGCTGGTGGTCGCGACCACAGCGATCAGCATCCCCATCCACCAGATCATCTCCCCGACCAACCTGGTGATGCTCTACCTGGCCGCGGTCGTTGCCGCGGCGCTCTACCTGGGCCGCGGGCCGGCGGTCCTGGTCTCGGTGTTGGGGGTCCTGACCTTCGACTTCTTCCTGACCGAGCCGCGCCTGACCCTGACCGTGGCGGATACGGAGTACATCATCACCTTCATCGGCCTGTTCGTTGTCAGCCTGGTGATTAGCTCCCTGGCCGCCCGGTCGCGCGAACAGGCGGACGTGGCGCAGCGCCGCGAAGCGCAGGCCGTCGCACTCTACGAGCTCAGCCGCGATCTGGCCGCTACGAGCGAGCTGGACGCCATCTTGCAGGTCGTCATCCGTCACGTGAGCCAGACCTTCGACCGCGAGGCCGCCATCCTGCTGCCGGCCGGGGCGACCCTCCAGCTCCGGGTGGCGTCGGACCCCGGCCTCGAACTTGATGAGGACGAGCTGGCTGTTGCGACATGGGCTTATCGCCAGGGACAGCCTGCCGGCCACGGGACCGACACCCTGTCGGCGGCAGCCTTGCGCTACCTGCCGCTCAAGACCGCGCAAGGCGTGGTGGGCGTGCTGGGCGTGAAGCCGCTGGCGCCCACGTCGTACCTGGCGCCCGAGCAGCGGCGTCTGCTGGGCGCGTTCACCAGCCAGGCCGCGCTGGCCATCGAGCGGGCCGAGTTGGCTGAGCAGGCGCGCCTGGCCCAACTGGCGCAAGCGGCCGAACGGCTGCAGAGCGCCTTGCTCAACTCCATCTCCCACGACCTGCGCACACCTCTCGTTTCCATCACCGGCGCGCTCTCCAGTCTGGAGGAAGAGGAGACCGGCCTGGATGGGGCGACCCGGCGCAGCCTGGTGGCGATGGCCCGCGAGGAGGCCGAGCGCCTTAACCGTCTTGTCGGCAACCTGCTGGACATGACGCGCATCGCGGCCGGCGCGCTGCGGACGGCCGAGGAACCCTGCGATGTTCAGGAGGTGATCGGCGCGGCCTGCGAGCGGTTGGGCGCCAGGCTGGCAGACCGGCCGGTGACGCTCCATGTGCCGTCCCTGCTGGCGCCGATGGACTTCGTGTTGATGGTGCAAGTGCTGGTGAACCTGCTCGACAACGCGCTCAAATACTCGCCGCCGGACAGCCCCATCGAGGTGACAGCGCGTGTGACCGAGAGTGTACTGGAAATCGCGGTCGCCGATCGCGGCGTAGGGGCGCCGGCGGAGGATTTAGAGCGAATCTTCGACAAGTTCTACCGCGTGCAGCGGCTCGCGGGCGCCAGCGGCACCGGGCTGGGGCTGGCGATCTGCAAAGGCATCGTCGAGGCGCACCGCGGCCGGATTTGGGCGCAGAACCGGCCTGGCGGCGGGCTGATCGTGACGGTGGCGCTGCCCAACGTGCCAGGCGCTTCGCAAGCGCCTGCGGCGTCGCGCGATAGTAGGGACGCGCCATCGGTAGGAGCACAGCCATGAGCGACAGTGGCCCGCGCGTGCTGGTAGTGGATGACGAGCCGGCCATCCGGCGCTTCCTGCGCACCTCGTTGGCCGCGCACGGCTACGTCGTCAGCGAAGCCAGCAGCGGCGCGGAGGCGCTGGCGGCCGTGGCTTCCCAGCGGCCCGACCTGGTGATCCTCGACCTGGGCCTGCCGGACGTGGACGGGATCGAGGTCACGCGGCGGCTGCGCGAGTGGACGCAGGTCCCCATCATCATCCTGACCGTCCAGGAGCGGGAGAGCGCCAAGATCGCGACGCTGGACGCCGGCGCCGATGACTACGTCACCAAGCCGTTCGGCATGGGCGAGCTGCTGGCCCGTATGCGGGTCTCCCTGCGCCACGCAGTCCTGCCGGCGACCGAGCCGGTGTTCACGGCCGGAGAGCTGACCGTTGACCTGGGGCGGCGGCTGGTTGCGGTCGCCGGCCGCGAGGTGCAGTTAACGCCCACCGAGTACGATCTGCTGCGGGCGCTGGTGATGCACGCGGGCAAAGTGCTGACGCACCGTCAGCTGTTGCGCCAGGTGTGGGGCGTGGCCTACGAGGGCGAGACGCACCTGCTGCGCGTCAACATGAGCAACCTGCGGCACAAGCTCGAACCGGACGCGGCCCGGCCGAATTACATCTTGACTGAACCCGGCGTGGGGTATCGGTTGCGCATGAGCGGGTAGTCCTGCGGCCCCGGGTTTCTCCCGGACGTCGCGCGTGGATTTCCTGGCCGCGGGGAAAGGCGTTAGAATGGAGCCATGATCACCCAACTGCTGCCTGCTACGCCCGAGAATATCAGCCAGGCCGCCGAAACGCTGAAGCGTGGCGGCCTGGTGGCGTTTCCGACCGAGACGGTTTATGGGCTGGGCGCTAATGCCCTGGACGCCGCGGCCGTGGCGCGCATTTTTGCTGCCAAGGCGCGGCCGGCGGCTGACCCGCTCATCGTCCACTTGCGCGGGATAGATCAGCTCGGCCGCGTGGTGCGCGCGGTCCCCGCCGCGGCCCGAACGCTGGCCGAGACGTTCTGGCCTGGGCCGCTGACGTTGGTGCTGCCGAAACAGCCGGCTGTCCCCCCTTCGGTCACCTCCGGGCTCGACACCGTGGCCGTGCGCGTGCCCGATCACCCGGTGGCCCTGGCGCTGCTGCGCGCGACGGACCTGCCCATCGCGGCGCCATCCGCCAATCGGTTCGGCCACACCAGCCCCACGGCCGCCCAGCACGTCTGGCACGACCTGCACGGCCGCATCGAGATCATCCTTGATGGCGGGGCTGCTCCGCTGGGCGTGGAATCCACCGTGGTGGACGCCGCCACGTCTCCGGCGCGCATTTTGCGTCCGGGCGGCATCACCCGGGAGATGATCGAGGCCGTCATCGGGCCGGTGGCCGTGCTATCGGGCGCGGCGCAGGAGGGGCACGGCCTGCCATCCCCCGGCCTGCTGGAAAAGCACTATGCGCCCCGCGCCGAGATGGTCTTCTTCCGGGGTCAGGCCGCGGGCCGGGCGTTGGCCGCCGAGGCGGCGGCCGCGCACGCAGCAGGCCGCAGGGTCGGCGCGCTCGTCCTGGACGACGACGCCGGCGAGCTGGCGCAGGCCGGCGCGCTTGTCTATCGCCTGGGCGCTGATCTGGGCAGCATCGCCCGCCATCTCTACGCGGGTCTGCGCTGGCTGGACGCGCAAGGCGTGGATGTGATCTTGTGCCGCGATTTCGGCGCGGGCGGCCTGGGCCTGGCGATCCGCGACCGGCTGACACGCGCGGCGGTCAGGACAATACGGGCCGACTGAACCACCCACTGCGCACCTCTTCATTTGGACCGGCTTGAGCTCCCCCCACCGTGGGGGAGTTTCTTTGCCTCGGTGTATCCGCAGCATCAGCAAATCGGGCGCGGGCGCGAACTATCCACTTGACCAGTCCCGAACTCCCCCCGCGACGGGGGAGTTTTTTGTGCGCCGGGGCTATCATGCAAGCATCAAGACAAGAGTTTGGAGGAACCCATGAAGACTTTCTCTCTGTCATCGGTCATCAACCCGGCCATCGTGATCCTGGCCGTGCTGGCCCTGTTGGTGGTCATCCTCACCTGGCGCGGCACGAGCCTGCCGCTGCTCTCGAACCCGAGGGTAGGTGTGGTCGTCCTGCTCGTCCTGGGCATGGTGATGTGCGCGCAAGGTGGATTGGGCGCTGTGGCGTCCACCGGCCAATGGGCGCACCCCCTCGCCATCCTGGGCTACCTCCTGGGCGGCGCGATCCTGCTGGTGGCGGCCGCTGGCTTCTTCGGCTTTCGCCTGCCCCTCGTGGCCGGCCCCCAGCAAGCCGTGTTGGTGATGCTCGCGCTGATGGGCGCCAAGGTGCTGAATTCGGTTGGGCATTATCTGGTCGCGCGCTGAACTGGCGGGTTGGCAACTTGCCGGAGCAAGTTGCCAACCCTGGTGCATCGGTGTGCGGAGAGACGACGATGAAACTGATGCGACGCAAGTACCAGTGCGAGGATGACTACTGGGCAATCCGGGCGTTCTTGCGCGAGGTGTTCCTGCTCAACGGTCGGCGCGAGATGTGCTGGCCGCTCTACCGCTGGGATTACTGGCGTTGGCACGTCAACGAGAACATCTTCCGCTTCAGCCTGGAGGCGGCCGTGTTCCTGTGGGAGACCACCGATGGCCGGCTGGCCGCGGTGCTCCATCCCGACGGGCCGGGCGAGGCGTTCTTGCAGGTACACCCCGCCTACCGCTCGGCTGAGCTGGAGGTGGAGATGATGGCAACGGCCGAGACGCAGTTCGCCACGACGCAGCCCGATGGGGCCCAGCGCCTGACCCTGTGGGCGCACCAGGGCGATGGTCTGCGCCGCGACCTCTTGGATCGCCGGGGCTACACCTGCGGCCGACATCCTGAATACCAACGCCGCCGGTCGTTGGAGCGCCCCGTACCCGATTTCGAGGCGCCTGCGGGCTATCGCGTGCGCGCGCTGGGCGATGAAGGCGAGCTCCCCGCGCGCAGCTGGGTCTCCTGGCGAGCATTTCACCCCGACGAGCCCGATGAGAAGTATGAGGGCTGGGTGTGGTATCATAACGTGCAGCGCGCGCCCCTCTATCGCCGTGACCTGGACCTGGTGGCGGTGGCGCCCGATGGCGAGCTGGCGGCCTTTTGCACCGTCTGGTTCGATGATGTGACCCGCACGGCCGCGTTCGAGCCGGTGGGCACGCACCTTGCGCACCAGCGCCGCGGCTTGGGCCGGGCGGTGATGGCCGAAGGGCTGCGCCGCGCGGCGCGCCTGGGCGCGACTTTGTGTACGGTCGGCTCGTATTCTGAGGCAGCCGGCGCGCTGTACGCCTCGCTCGGCTTCACCGAGTACGATCTCAGCGAGCCGTGGGTGAAGCGGGAGGCGTAGGCGTATTGCGTGCTGCGTACTGCGTGATTCGCTGATTCGCCATTCGTCCTTCGCCACAGGAGATTCCATGCACACCATTTTATCCCGTCACCTCGGCAAACTCTGTGTCGAGATCGGCGTTCGTCCCATCGGCTCCCTGGCCAATGACCGCGCTGCCGACTACATCCGGGACGTCTTTACCGGTCTCGGATTGGCGGTCGAGGAGCAGGCCTACGCCTGCACCGGCTGGGACTGCGCGGGTGCGTCCCTGGCCGTGGGGGAGGAGGTGCTGCCGGTGGAGGCGAACGCGTTCTCGCCCCCGTGCGACGTGACCACCCCCATCGTCCCGGCCGCCACGCTCGATGCGCTGGCCGCAGCCGCCCTGACCGGCAAGATTGCCCTGCTGCACGGTGAACTGGTCAGTGAGCCGCTGTCGGCCAAATCATGGTTCCTCCGGGGCGAGCGCGACGACGCCATCATCGGCCTGCTGGAGTCCAAACGGCCGGCCGCGTTGCTGGCCCCTCCGCCGCCCACGCCTCAGTACGAGCAGTTCACCGCCGATTGGGAGCTGGAGATCCCGGCCGCCACCGCGCCGCGGCCGGTCATCGAACGGCTTGTAGCGCAAGATGCCATCTTGCGCCACACACCCGTGCGCCTGCGCCTGGACTGCGCCAAGCGGCCGGCGGTGGCGCGCAACATCGTGGCGCGCAAGCCGGGCCGGCCCTCCGACGCAACCCGCAGAAAAGTCGTGCTGATGGCCCACTTCGACACGCGCATCAACACCCCCGGCGCGCTTGACAACGCGGGGAGCGTCGCTGCGCTGCTGGCGTTGGCTGAAACGTTGTGTGAGGCAGTTCTGCCTTACGATCTGGAGTTCATCGCGTTCAACAGCGAGGAGTACCTGCCCATCGGCGACGATGAATACGTGCGCCGGGCCGGCGAGGCATCGTTCGCCGATATCGCGCTGGCGATCAACATGGATGGCATCGGCTATACCGGCGGGGCCAACACGGTCGCCGGGTTCAATCTCGGGCCGGAGCTGGCGGGTCAATTGGAGGCGATCGTTGGCCGGTTCCCCGCGCTCATGTGGACCGAACCGTGGCCGCAGAGCAACCATTCGACCTTCTCCTTCCGCGGCGTGCCGGCGCTGGCGTTCAGCTCGGCCGGCGCGTTCAACCTGGCTCACTTCCCGGCCGATACGGTCGAGGCGGTGGCCGTGGAGAAACTGGCAGAGGTGGTGGCGGTGGTCGGGGAGGTTGTGCGGAGGACGAGCTGGTGTTGAGTGGATGTGGTATAATCTCCGGCAGCACGAAGATAACAACTTCTCCGGGAATAGCGCAATGCCAAGACGTGAAACGCGGAATATAACCGGCATTCGTGGGACGGGCGTAGTTGACGCCAACGCTGTTTGGCGTGTGTTCGAGTGTTTTCGGCCTGGTTGTGACGAATTAATGAAGGTAGCGGAGGATTGGATCGAGGAGCAACGCGCCGCCAATGCGCCGGTTGTCTCCGAGTGCCCCAGGTGCGGCTTCCAAAATGATGAAGCAGTCATTGAGCGAGCCGCGCGCTGGAAGTACTGTCGGGTGTGTGAGTGGCTGCAACCGCTTGACAACTTCCACAAACACAAACCGCGCGGCCGATCGTTCCGGTCAGGGCATCAGCTTGAATGCCGCGTCTGCAAGAACACGCGGATCAACCCCGATCTGAACCCCAAACGCACGAGCGATCAGCACCGCGAAGCGGCGCAGCGGCGGCGGCTATACAGCCTGATCTCCGGCGAAGAAGGAAAGATAGACAGCCACGCCGTTTTCGAGCGATACGGTGGCCGCTGCTTCAACTGCAACAAGCCATTGACCTACAAGGTCCGCGGCGCGAAAGGCTACGATCTCGACCATACCTTGCCGGCGAAGCACCTGTGGCCACTCAGTACCGGCAATGCAACGCTACTTTGCGGCGAGTGCAACAACGCCAAACACGACAAATGGCCCTCGGAATTCTACAAACCTGACCAACTTAAGGCGCTGGCGCGTTTGACAAGCATCGAATATGACTTCCTGAGCGGTCCACCCGTCTTGAATCCAAAGGCGGTGGAAGCAATCTTGGCGAACGTGGATCGCTTCATCGAACAGTGGATCGCCTACCCCGATGATATCAAGAAGGCGCGCCAACTCATACTGGACATGAACGGGGTAGACATCTTCAGCAAAGCCAGCACGGTGCCTGACTTTCTTAAAGACTGATGTCAGTAGAGGACAAGGTACTGGTGTTCTTCGACCGTGCCCTTGTCGCGGATACCATGGGATTCGCAGTGCGCCACACTCTCGGAGAAGCTGTCAGCCACGCAAAACCAGCGGCTGGCAATGCGCGCCAACGCCTGCGCCATGTCGCACTTACGGCTTTTCCCCAAGTGAAGCACCATCACCCCGCTGCGCTTTAAGCGCTCCCGCGCCTGCCGGAAGATCGGTTCATAGATCTCGAAGCTCGTCTTCTGGCGTTCATCCACAAAAGCGAGCGGTCGGATGCGAAAATCGGCCGCCTCCCAACCACAGAACCACAGGCGCATCCAGTTTGCCAGGTAGAAACGCGTGCTGTCGAAGAACGGCGGCGATGTGACGATCGCATCCAGGCGGTCTACCTGCTGGGGCCACCATGATGTGGCATCCTGGTAAACCGCCTGACCGGCCGTGAATTCCCTCGGATACGCCACTGCTAGACTGCGGGCAACTTTATCACGCAACCGAGACATCAGCGACCGATACTCAAAATCGCCCGTCGGTGCAAAGGGCGTGATCGGATGGGAGCGGCGGCTGAGAGCATAGGGCCGGTTGCCGTGCAGAATGTGCAGCAGCGCAGCAAGCACCAGCGATTCGGCAGGGGTCGCCGGCAGATGATCGCGAAAGTAACGCCGAGCCAGCAGTATCTCGCAAAACGTAGCTTGCTCGAAATAGTCCGGCAGCGGCCCGTTGAAGTGAATCGCCTGCGCCGCTGACATCTCTGCCTCAGTGACCTGCTCCTGCTGCAGAAACTCAGTCAACGAATTTAGAGTGCTTTCGCAAGCCTCTGGCTTCGGCTGCCCTAACTTGGCGGCTGCGATGTGCAATGCTGCCGGACTGATATCGAAGGCCCATGACTTTGCGCCCTGAAGTGCGGCCTCAAACGGAATCGTGCCAACACCGGCAAAGGGATCGAGCATGACGCCGCCAACCGGCACGAAGGTCTTGACCAGGTGGGCAGCCAACGAAGGCTTCATCTTGCCCTGATAGGAACACAACGAGTGCAGCGGATGGCCCCAGTTGCGCTTGGCGAAATCACCTTGCTGATGTGGTAGCTCTTCTTTGAAGCTGGCCCAGCCGGCATGCCAGCTCGGAAAAAGGCCAGGTTGCTTCTCGGAAACAGCGGGGTGCAACGCAACGGGCAGGCGAAACACGAGCAACACCTGTCGCAGCGGCAGACCGCTGCGCGACATGCGTTTCCGCAATGTGATTTCGCGTTCCGGGGTAAATCCCTGCGCCTGGAGGATCCCCGTCAGCAATTGATCGGTGGCAACATGAACGTTGCTGTATTGGGAATCACCGATGTCCACCGCGACGACGGCGCCGCCCTTCAGGTGCTTTTTAATCCCACTGAAGACCGCTTTCATATCAGCAAAGTAAGTGGCGACCATGCGCGGGATACGCGGATCGTAAGCTGAGGCTTCCAGTTGCGCGACAATTTCGCTGATGCTGGCGTCTGCGCCGCCATTGAGCTTGCCGACCGTTACATCGTTGATGCCTGCCGTGATCGCCTTGTTGCGGAAACCGGTCAGGTCCTCGGCGGAGCGCAGGCAACGCAAGAACCATAACTCAATCTTGGTGTTGCGGAAGTAGTTCGTGCCGTTGAGATAAGGCGGGCTGGTGATCACCGCGTCGAGTTCAAGCGGCGGCAACTGCTCCAGCGTACGCGCGTTCTCGCAGGCTAGAAGTGGACGCTGCGAGATCGACGTCAATTGCTCCAGGTCGCCCGCCATCAAAACTAACTGGGTCTGCACGGTGAACAAGAATTCCGCGTGATGCCGCCGAAGTTCATCCTCGGTCTTGTAGCGCACGTCGCCGCGCCGGATCAAACGGGACGCGGGCAGAAGGCTTGCGAGAACCGCCACAGTCAGGAATTTCGCCATCTGAGGTTCGGTGCATGCCACACGATCAATCACGGCCCGCGCCCGCAACACCTGATCGAAGGTGGTGTTTTCAAAGAAGCTGCTCTCGCCGAAGGTGCGGCCATAAGAGCGCCCTAGTTCAACATCGGGCTGAACTTCGGCGAGTTGGCGTTCAAATCTATCGGCCAGCTGCCGAAGCGAATTCGCCATCTGCCGTCGCACCGACTCGGGCAAGGTCAGAGCCAGCAGTTTCGCATCGGTCAAGTATTGCAGCAGCGGGTTGAGTTCGCAGTAGAACCCGGCGCGTCCCAGGCGAGCGACTGTCAGCGGGGTTGTTCCGGCGCCCGCAAAAGGATCGAGGATGCGAACAGCATCAGGGGCGATCTGGCGCAGAATCTCTTCGACAAAACGCGGCGAATAGCCTTCCAAGAACGGATACCAGCGGTGCAATGGTTCAGCCTGTCCCCCTTTAAAGGTGGTCTGAATTGGCTCGAACGTGATTTCTCCCTCTGTCAGCCCAGGTAGGTGATACTGAACAGGCGATTCCCTCACCGTGCGGTGCTTCTGCCGCAGCAGCCGCAGGCAGTAGGTGTTGATTGCCAGTTGCTCTTGCTCGGCGGCCTGCTGAAGGGAAGTAAATGTAGGATGGCCGATCAGCTCGCGTAATTCATGGCTGGATAATCCTTGCACCAGGTCGTAGACGTCGCCATCCTTCGCGCCAAATGCTAAAGTCAGATTGCGTTGGCGCGCAGATTCCGCAGGATAGTCAGCAAAATAGACGGTCTTGAATCTCTGGGTCATAGCGAAAAATATACCATAGAATGGTAGTTACCGTCAAGCGCGCTTCGGGGGCATCGTTCGTCCGCGCGACCTGGTCATTTGGCCAGGTGCGAGCTATCCGTGAGACGGGGGAATGGCTGCTGCGTGCGACGCACAATATGCCTTAGCCAGCGGCATCGGCCTGAAATAGGTCATCGCTGACTCATCTGCTACAATAGCCTCCAGGAAAGGACCATGTTGCCCAAACTCACTTGTTTTGTCTTGATCGTCCTGCTGCTCATCCTGGCCGCGTGCCAGCCCGTTCCACCGGCCGCCGCGCCAACCACGCAGCTCACCTTCACCTACTGGGGCTCCGACACGGAGCGGGCCGCGGTCGAGGGCATGGTCGCGGCTTTCGAGATGAAGCTGTGGCTGGACAACCCGGCCCATCCGGTTGAGGTGCAGCCCGCGTTCACCGACTACGTCATCAACTATTCCCGGCCGCTGCCCTCATACTATCTGCGCAACTACGCGGCTGTACTGGATGCCGCCATCCGGCCGGCCGTGGAGCGCCTCTGGGCCAACCGCGCCACCGCGGCCCAGGCGCTGCGCGAGGCCGTGCAGACCGCCGCACCGCTCATGCACGGGCGGTGGGACAGGTGAAATCGGTGCGACAGTCCCGTGTCCTTTCCTTTCTCAACACCATCCGCGGCCGCCTGGTGCTGCTGGCAGTGCTGGCGCTCATCCCTGCGCTGGCGGTGCAAGCCTTCGGCGGGTGGCGCGATCTGCGTGGCGACATCGAGGCGCGCAAGCTGGAGAGCAGCCGTGCGCTGACTCATGCCACCGGCGATTTTGCAGCCCTGCTCGCTGAGACGCGCACGGTTACGGCCGACCTGGTGCGCATCAACGAGGTGCGCAGCCCGGGCAATTGCACCCAGGTGTTCACCGCCTTGCGTTTTGCCTATGAACGCCTGGCCCCAGAGGCCGTCAACCTGGGTCTGGCCGATGCTGAGGGGCGCATCTACTGCGCGATCAACCCGCTGCAGGGGCAGCGGAGCCTGGCCGGCGCCGAAGCCTTCCGGTCTGCTGTCGCGACCTCGGATATGGCGACCAGCAGCTATGCTCCCAATCTCGCCAGCGGGCCGCCACAGATCCTCGTCGCCAGCCCCGTGCTCTCGTTCGACGGCCAGTTGCAGACCGTGATCTTCGTCACCTTCGCTACGCGCTGGCTGGAGCGTTGGCAGAGCGAGAGCGCCTTGCCCCCTGGCAGCGCCATCACATTGCTGGCGGCCGACGGGACCCCGGTGTGGCGCGCCGTGGATGGTCAGCCCGTTCCTCTTGGGGAAACGGAGACGCAGGGCGTGGCCTGGCTGCCCGACCTCCGGGCCGGCGGGCCTGCCATGGAAGGCCCCGATTTGGATGGCGTCGAGCGCCTGCACACAGTGGTCCCGCTGCAACACCAGGGCCAAAGCGTGGGGTACCTGCACCTGGGCTACCCGTTGGCGCAACTATACACCGATGCGCGCCGCGAGTTGGGCTGGCAACTGGCCTTGTTGAGCCTGGTGCTGGCGGGCACCCTGGCGGTCGCCTGGCAGGGAAGCGAGCGTTTCTTCCTGGGCCCCCTGCGCGACCTGATGGCCGCGGTGCAGCGCGTGCAAGCCGGCGACCTGAGTGCGCGCGTCGCCGCGGTGCGCGGCCTGGGCGAAGTGGCTGAGCTGGCGCGGGCCTTTGACCGCATGGCCGACGCATTGCAGCAGCGCGAGGCCGAGCGCCGCCAGATTGAAGCGCGTTTTCGCGCCGCCTTCGAAAGCTCGGCTATCGGCATGGGCCTGCTGACCCTGGACGGCTGGATCCTGGCCGCCAACGCCGCGGTGTGCCAGATGTCGGGGTTCACTGAGGAGGAGCTGAAGCAACGCAACGACCGAGACAACGTCTACCCGCCCGACGCGGCCATGGGCATGGACCTGTTCGCTGAGATGCTGGCCGGTAAGCGCGGTTACTACAGCGTCGAAAAGCGTTACCTCCGCAAAAACGGCGCGGTCTTCTGGGTGCGGCTGACGCTATCGCTGGTGCGCGATGCGTTCGGGAACCCCGCCTACCTGGTGGGGATGGTCGAAGATATTGACGAGCAGAAGCGCGAAAGCGCTGCGCTGGCCGAGTCGGAGGCGCGCTTCAAGGCCATCTTCGATAACGCGGCTATCGGTATTAGCCTCATTGCCTCCGATGGCCGGGTGCTAGCCGTCAACCCGGTGCTGCAGCAGCTTGCCGGCCGCAGTGAGGCTGAACTCATGGCGTTGGGCGGCCAGGCCATCACCTACCCGGAAGACCAGGATGTCGGGCGCAAAGAGTTTGCTGAGGTCATGGCTGGGGAGCGTGATGCTTACCAGGTCGAGAAGCGTTACGTCCATGCGGATGGCCGCGTTCAGTGGATGCGTCAGAGCGTTTCACCGGTGCGCGATGCGTCGGGCAAGGTCCTCTACCTGGTTGTGATCGCGGAGGATATTGACAAGCGCAAGCGCACCCTGGAAGAGCTGCGCGCTTCGGAGGCTCGTTTCAAGGCCGTGTTCGATAACGCGGCGGTGGGTGTTGCCTTGATGACCCTCGACCGCCGCATCGTACAGATTAATCCTACTGTGACGCGCATCACCGGTTACAGCCCTGCGGAGATGTACAGCATTAATCCCACCGATATGGTGGTCGAGGAAGACCGCTTGATCGATCGTGAGTTGTTCCTGGAGCTGGTGGCAGGTCAGCGCGATCAGTATCTGGTTGAAAAACGTTATCGTCGCCGGGATGGCAGCTTGTTTTGGGGCCGGATCAACTTTGCGCTGGTGCGCGATGAACAGGACGAACCGCACTATATCGTCGGTATGATCGAAGATATCACTGAGGAACGAGCCGCGCGGCAGACGTTGGCGGAGTCAGAAGCTCGCTTCCGCACCCTGTATGATTCGGCTGAAATGGGCATCGTGTTGATGGACCTCGGCCGCGCTGGGAATTTGCCGTTGGATGAGGCACGCTTCAAGTATCTGGTGGCGAACCAACGCCTCAACCCGGCGATGCTGCGTATGTTCGGTTACACCGCTGAAGATCTGCAACGTACACCGATTATCAGTCTGATCTACCCTGAAGATCACGGCATAGATGCCCAACAGTTCCGCCAACTGCTCACCGGCGAAATAGACTCCTATCGCATCGAAAAGCGTTTTGTCCGCAAGGATGGCAGCGTATTCTGGGGCCGGCTGACCGATTCCCTGGCGCGCGCAGCTGATGGCACGCCGCAAATGGTGATCGGCATCATCGAAGACATCAGCGAAGAACGTCGCGCAGAAGAACGGCTGGCTCACCAAGAGGCCGAACACCGACGCCAACTCGAACAGCGCATCACCGAGCGCACCGAGGAACTGAGCGAAGCCAACGAACGGCTGCGCGAGAAATCTGCCCAAGATGCCGTGGCCGCCGAACGCACCCGCCTGGCCCGTGATCTGCACGACGCGGTGACGCAGACGCTCTTCTCGACGACGCTGATCGCGGAAGTGCTGCCCGATCTGTGGGCGTTGGACCCAGCCGAGGGCAGGCGCCGCCTGGAGGAGCTCCGCCAGCTCACGCGCGGTGCGCTGGCCGAGATGCGCACCCTGCTGGTGGAGCTGCGGCCCAACGCGCTCACTGAAGTCCCACTGCCGACGCTGCTGCGCCAACTGTCCGAGGGGATGGTCAGTCGGGCGCGCATCTCCATTCAACTCAACGCCGAGGGCGAACGCAAGCTGCCGGCCGATGTACAGGTGGGCCTCTATCGCATCGCCCAAGAAGCGCTGAGCAACGTCACCAAGCACGCCAAAGCGACCCAGGCCATCGTGACCCTGCGCCTGGGCGAGACGGTGCGCCTGACCGTGGCCGACAACGGCGCGGGCTTCGACCCCGGCGCCGTGGCCGCCGACCACCTGGGCCTGCGCATCATGCGCGAGCGCGCCGAGGCGATCGGGGCCAGGCTCAGTGTTTACAGCGAACCCGGCGAGGGCACGCAGATCTCAGCCGTGTGGGGAAAAGGATAAGTTCATGGACAACAAAATCCGTGTCATGCTCGTGGACGACCACGCGGTGGTGCGTTCGGGCCTGAGTGCGTTTCTCACCGTCAACCCCGACCTGGAACTGGTCGGCGAGGCGGAGAATGGGCAGCAGGCGGTGGTGCGCGCGGGGCTGCTCCAGCCCGATGTCATCCTGATGGACCTGATGATGCCCGTCATGGATGGCATTGCCGCGACGCAGGCGATCAAGCGGCAGCACCCGCGCACCCAGGTCGTGGTGCTGACCAGCTTCCAGGAAGATGAGCTGGTGCAGAACGCGCTCAAGGCCGGCGCGGTGGGCTACCTGATGAAAAACGTCACCGCGCGCGAGCTGGCCGCGGCCATCCGCTCGGCCAAAGAAGGCAAGATGACCCTGTCGTCCGAAGCCGCGCAGGCGTTGGTGCGCGCCAACCAGCAGGCGCAGGAGACCGAGGCGCTGACCGAGCGCGAGCGCGAGGTGCTGCGGCTGATGGTCGAGGGCCTCAACAACGCGGAGATCGCGGAGCGGCTGGTGGTCAGCCTGTCCACGGTGAAGTATCACATCAGCAATGTCCTCGGCAAGCTGGGTGTGGACAACCGTGTGTCGGCCGTGACGCTGGCCATACAGCGGAAGCTGGTGTAGCCAGCGCATCCGCGTTCTGCCCGGACATCAGCCAGCTATCATCACGAGAGGCGCAGCATCCGTGCAACCGACTGGAAGCTCGCTTCGAGCTGTACATCCGGCCCCTGGTCGAAACCTACCGGGCCCTCGGCGTCGCGGCCTACCACCGGCCGGTCAACGACATCCACGTGGGGGGCAAGAAGATCGGCGGCACCGGCGCGGCGCAGCTGGGCGAGTCTGAGGTGCTGGTGGGCAGCCTGATGTTCACCTTTGACAAGGCGACCATGGCCCGCGTGCTGAAGGTCTCATCCGAGAAGATGCGCGACAAGGTCTTCGAGAGCCTGGAGCAATACATGACCACCCTGGCCGAGCAGGTGAACCCCCTGCCCGACCGCGGCATGGTGCGCGATCTGCACCTGGCGCGCGCCAGTGCCGCCCTGGACCGCGCGCTCGTCTCCGGAGCGGCGACCGCGGCCGAGTTGGCGTTGGCGGCCGAGCTGGATGAACGCTTCGTCTCAGACGAGTGGCTGCACCAAAAGGGTCATCTGCGCCGGGCGGGGGTGAAAATCCACGAAGACATGCACGTCGCTGAAGGGGTGTTCAAGGCGCCTGGCGGCCTCATCCGGGCAACGGTGCGTCTGCGCGCGGGGCGCGTGGACGACCTGGAGCTGGCCGGTGACTTCACGCTTTTTCCGGCCGCGGCCGCTGGTGCGCTGCAAGCCGCCGTCCTGGGCGTCCAGCTGAACCCGGACGCGCTGGCTGGTCGCTTCGCCGCAGTCTATCGTGACCTGGCAATCGAGGCGCCGGGCGTCACACCTGAGCACCTGGCTGACGCGGTCCTGGCCGCGGCCGGCGGGTGAGAGGTCCCGCACGAATCCTTGAACCTCTGCGGGATGTGGCCTTAAGGCTAACCGCACGTCTTTAAGGTGCTTCACCTGGCCCGTAATGGCGCGCTCGGTGATCCGGCTGCTAGCGAGCTGGTGACGCAAGTCGCCCGCGGCAAGATGCCCAAGCGCGTGTCCGCGTGGCCGGAGGAGCGGGTCAAGCGGCTGAGCGACTGGGTCGCGGCCGGTGCGCCGAACAACTGACGGACCGGCGCGTAGAACGCGCGGGTGAAAGAATCACAGGCCCTGCGGGTGCGACGAGTCGCCCGCAGGGCTTGTGTCACGATGTGAGCACTGACGGGAGACCTGACATTCAATCGGTTTCCGGTGCTGGATCGCCGCTGGCCTTTCCCTACGCCATCCTTATTTCTTGGCTGCTCTCAGCCAGGCCAGCGTCTCCGCCTGGGCTTGCTCAAACGAGACGACCGGTTGATAGCCCAGCTCACGCGCGGCCTTAGCGTGTGAGAAGTAAAAATCCACGCAGGTGGAAGCAACCACATAGCGCGTGAGCGTCGGAGTCGCGGAGCCGATGCCGAGTCGGGCGGCTGTTTCCATCAAGATCGCCAGCACATACGCCACACGGTGCGGGATGCGGGCCTTTGCCGGCGGGAACCCGAACGCGGCCAGGTAGGGTGTGAAGAAGTCGAAGAAGTTTCCTGCCGGGTGGTCGCCGATGAAATACGCCTGTCCGGCGGCCGGGCCAGCCAGCGCCTCAGCGGCCAGGATGTGCGCATGCACCACATTGGCCACGTACACATGCCCGAACCTGGCGGAGCCATCCCCCAGGCGGATGTTCTGCCCGGCGCGGGCTGCCTTCAGGATGGACGGCAGACGGTGCCGATCGCCCGGCCCGTAGATGCCGGCGGTGCGCAGGGCGCAGGTGTGTAATCCGTGCTGTCCGTTGGCGGCCAGGATCTCCTGCTCGGCCAGCATCTTGGTATGACCATAGTGGTCCAGATGCCGTGCCGGATAGGGCAGGGATTCGTCGCCATTTGAAATGGGGCGCCCGTCAAAAACCACATCTATTGAACTGGTGTACACCAGTTTCGGCACGCCCAACTCCTGGCAGGCGGCAATCACATTGCGGTTGCCTTCCACATTGACCGCACACAGCCGGCCCTTGCTGCGCGGCCCCCAATCCACCAGCGCGGCCGTCTGAAAGACGGTTTCCACGCCTTCGCAGGCGGCCCGCACCTGGGCCCTGTCGCGCAGATCACCAAGCCGGGTCGAGATGGCCGGATCCGGGTGTGCAACCAGATCAAAGGCGCGGACGTTCACGCCGCGACCCTTTAGCTCCGAAGCCAGTGCGGCGCCGAGAAATCCGGCCCCACCGATGACTAATGCGTTTTTCAAGGAGTTTCTTTCTGCTCCCCTCACTTGTTCTTGTGCGCGGCCTTCTGGTGAAAGGTCGGAGGCATGAATATCCATCACGCCGAGCGAGTTCACTCCACGGGTTGTGAAGCCGGACGAGGAAACCTGCCCAGAGCGCAGTCGGAGGGCCTTACCTCCGGACACAGGTGGCGTTGCGGTGGGGTGGGTGGCTGCCCCGCCGACCATAACTGGGCCGGGTCCAAGCCCAGACGTGCCAACGAGGCCCGCGGCCCATGACGATGAAGTGTGCCTTAAGCCGCTGCGCAAAGCCGCTCTTGCAGCCAAAGATTGACCAGCGTTTCCGCTGAGACGCCTTGCCGTTGTGCCTGCTTGCGCACCTGATTGAGCACGTCTTTCGCCACGGGACAATAGACTTTGCTCGAGGAGAGGTCAGGCTCGATCACAACAGCTTCCATCACATCTTCGTAGTCGGCGCTGCTGTGTGTATCCCAGAACCCCCAGAAATCCTCAAGTGAGGCGAAGTTGTCGGGTAGAAGATCTCGCGACGCTACTTTTTTATCTCGCATAGTTTTTGCGTTCCTTGTCATCCATATCCCACGCACTCAGGATCAAAGCCTCGCGGCTTCGCTTGTAAATGAAGAAGACGACGATATAGCGGCCGGCATCGGTTTGACCCAATGCCCGATACACATCCTCGCCACGAAAGTGGCCTTTGTTCATTCGCTTGACTTGCGGCTGGTTATTGAAGACTTGTTCGGTTTCGTCGGTGGTTACCTGATGCTTGGCGTCAAGCTTCTCGACGATCTCCTCCAGCCAGATGAAACCGACGATCTGCACACTTGATCATCCTTGCGCGAACAATGCTTGGGCCGATTCGGCCGAGTTGGATACGTCACTTGGCTGAACGTCATCCAGTGAGAATATGATACCACAGTTTGGATTGCAGCCACGTGCCGCCGAAGGTTCGACGATAAATCGTAGGCGTTTCCGCTGGTTGGCCACGTTGTTGGTTTGCGCGCCCAACTTGAATTTGCCCGGAAACTTGCCGCACAACTCACCGTAGCGCCGGCCGCCAGGGCTCACCCCGGTAAGCCCGCCAACCGCCTCCCCCTCCCCTGTCGTACCGGGGGAGGGGTCAGGGGTGGAGGTCTCCCGCGCGCCCAACCAGTCCCGCCGCGGCCGTCCCCCGATAATACGCCCGGTACGCGGCCGACTCATCCAGCGCGGCTTTGAGCCGGGCTGCGGCCAGGGCGATCTCGGCTGGGCTGGCGGGGATGCCGCTGCCCGCGGCGAGCTGGACTTCGCCGCCGGCCTCGGCGCCGACCTGGACGTGGCCCTGCGCGGCCAGCCAGGCCAGGCCCAGGCGCACGGTGGCCTCGCGCTGCGCGGTCGCGGCGGCCAGTTCGGCCAGACCCACGCGGCCGTCCCGCACCCGCAACGCATGTTTCGCCAGCCCGGCCAGGCGGCGCAGAAACGCCTCGGGCCGATCCGTGCCGGGATTCTCGGCGAAGAGGCAGACGCGCGCGGGCCGCACCTGCGCCAGCGCCGCGCGCAGCTCGGCCGGGCCGGGCGGGCTGGTCCAGATGGCCAGGGCCTCCGCGCGCGGCAGGGAGCGCCGGTCGTGACCGGGGATGCCGCCGGCCGCATCCCCCTCGCGCCAGACCGTGACATCCCCGCCCGCCGACAACTCCGCCAACACCCGCCGCGAGTCATCCGCGCTCCGATAATCCACTACCTCAACCTCAGCCTTACTCTTAACCTCAACCTCAACGCCCGCCGCCGGCCGCCAGGCGATCAGCTCCACCTGGAGGTCGCGCGTCCCGCGGTAGGTGCTGGCGCGGGCGACGTAGGCCAGGTCAATAAGCCCTTCCGGCGCTTCCTCGCTCCCGCCGCCCCACCAGATCACCTGGCGCTGCTCGCCGGTCTCGTCGGCCACCAGCAGCAGGCGGTGCTCCTCCCCGCGGCCCACGGGCCGGGTGGTCAACACCCGCACGCGCTCGGCCGCCAGGGTCAGCGGCGGGTTGCCCGGCCCGAAGGGCGCCAGCCGGCCCAGGTCATCCACCAGCGCCAGGGAGAGCTGGCTCAGCGGCACGACGCCGGCCACGGGCAGGCCCTCGGCCGCGGGCAGCCCGGCCCCCATGGCCCGCACCGACCGCGCGAGGCCGCGGCGGAAGTCGGGAATGTGCTCCGGGAGGATGCCGAAGCCCGCGGCCATGGGGTGGCCGCCGAAGTTGGTCAGCAGGCCGGCGTGTTCTGCGATGGCTGCGGTGATGTTGATCCCGGCCACCGAGCGGGCCGAGGCGCGGCCGATCTCGCCGGGGCGCGCGGCGATCAGGATCGCCGGCTTGCCGTAGCTTTCCACCAGCCGGCTGGCGACGATGCCGATGACGCCCGCGGGCCAATGGGGGCTGCTGAGCACTAGCGCGGCGTGTTCCAGCAGCGATGGGTCGGCCGCGATCTGCGCCTCGGCGCCGGTCTCTACCTGGTCGCACAGCAGCTTGCGTCGGCCGTTCAGCGCCTCCAGGTCGGCCACGATGATGCGGGCACGCGTTTCGTCCGCGGTGGTCAGCAGCTCGACGCACGGCCCCGCGTCGGCCAGGCGGCCGGCCGCGTTCAGCCGCGGCCCCAGCACGAAGCCGATGTGCTCCTCGGACAGGTGCGCGGGGAGCAGCTCCGCGGTCTCCAGCATGATCCGCAGGCCGGGCCGCTCGGCGCGGCGCAGCGCGGATAGCCCGCGCTGCAACAGGTAGCGGGTGTCCCCGCGTTGGAGCGCCAGGTCGGCGACGATGCCCAGCGCGACCAGGTCGAGGTGCTTTTCGGCCTCGCCGGGCCGCCGGGCGACCGCGTAGAGCGCCTCGGCCAGCTTGTAGGCCACGCCCACGCCGGGCAGGTCGGCGAGGGGGTGCGTCTGGGACAAACCAGGTTTCTCCGAGAAACCTGGTTTGTCCCAGACGCTGCCCCCCATCAG
>DAOUAT010000473.1:0-10935 GCA_034433275.1 Anaerolineae bacterium | reverse complement strand
GGGCCAGCGCCTCTTGACCGTCCTTCGCCTCGCCCACCACCACGAAATCGGGCTGGCGTTCCAGCAGCGAGCGGATGCCATCGCGCAGGATCGCGTGATCGTCGGCCACCAGCACACGGATAGGGCCGAGGGCTGCGGCGCCGGCTGTCTCAGACATGGGCGACGCTCCGTTCCGCTGGGGGGAACACCGTCCCTGGCGTATCGTTTTTCGCGTTGAGCGGCACCTGGACGCGGATGCGCGTGCCCTGGCCGGGCGCGGTGTCAATCTCCAACCGACCGCCCACCAGATCGATCCGTTCCTGCATCCCGATCAGGCCCAGCCCGCGGCCGTTATCGGGCGCCACCGCCAGCGCAACCAAGTCGAAGCCGATCCCATCATCTTCAATCAACACCATAAATGCGTCTTCTGCCAGGGTGAACACCAGGCGGACGCTGCGCGCCAGGGCGTGACGCGCAATGTTGACGATGGCTTCCTGGATGACGCGGAATAGCGCCGTCTCGGTCTCGGGGGGCAGCCGGCATGGGGGCGCGGCGGTTGTGCTGCGGGGGCGCGTACACTCTTCCTTGATTATCACCCGCACGCCGGTCGGCTCCAGCCTGGATTGGGCGAACCAACGCAACGCCGGCGCCAGGCCCAGGTGGTCGCGCATGGTGGGGCGCAGGTCGAAGATCAGCTTGTGTACGCCGTTCAGGGTTTCCGGCCGCAGTTCGGCCAGCAGCGCGGCCAGGTCGTCGTACTCCGGGCTGATCACCGTGACCGTCGCGCCGCCTGCGAGCAGCCCTTCCACCTTGCGCAGCGCGACCGCGCCGCCGCCGATGACGATCGCTTTGCGAGTGGCGAAGTTGATCAGGTTGAGGGGGTAGGTGTGCATGGTGGTGTTGATGTTGGTGAAGCACAACGGTCGAGTTCAGTTGTTGTTACGTGGACGGGGACATCAGGCAGCCCCGGCCACTGTAACTGCCGGTGCGTTGTACACGCGCACCTCTTGCTCCAGCCTCCCTGCGAGCCGATCCTTTTCGACCTCCAGGTCATACCGGGCCTGGAGATTTAGCCAGTACCGTTCGGATAGGCCGAAGTAGCGCGCCAGGCGCAGCGCAGTATCGGCGCTGATTGCACGCTTTCCATGCACGATTTCATTGATGCGCCGGGGATGCACGCCGGTGTCATGGGCGAGCCGGTATTGCGTGATCCCTAGTGGCTTAAGGAATTCTTCCAGCAAAATCTCGCCGGGATGTACGGGGGCGAACTTGGCGTTCATCGTTTGTCTCTCCATCAATGATAGTCTGTCACTTCAACATCGTAGGCGTCGCCATCTTGCCAACAGAAGCACATGCGCCATTGGTCATTGATGCGGATGCTATATTGACCGGCACGATCGCCTGACAATTGTTCCAACCGATTGGCGGGCGGAATCCGCAGGTCATTCAGGCGTTCAGCAACATCAAGCTGCACCAACTTGCGCCACGCGAGACGGTGCAGCTCAGGAGGGAAATGTCGCAAGAATTGGCGCTGAAAGAGCTGTTCAGTGTCCTTATCGCGAAAGGACTTAATCATGAGCCTATCATAACGCAAGGCGCTATGGTTGGCAAGTCCACGATTTCGACGTACAGCTTAGCTGTGATAGAATCCCGCCTACCGGGAGGGGCGGGTGGACAACGACGCCACCCTGGAGATCCTGGGCCGCGCCACAATTACCTGTGCGCGTGCCGGGGCCGACCTGGTGGCGCCGTACAACGATCTGGCCGCCGTTGCCGCGCTGTTTGATGCCAACCCGGGCCAGGTGGCAGCGGTCATCGTGGAGCCGGTGGCGGGTGAGAGCCAGACCGTGGCCGGTGCGCTGCTGGCGCTGACCGGCTTTGCGGTCGCCAATGCGATCCAGAAGCTGTGGCGGCTGGCGGTCGGCTGGCTGTTGATCGCCGGCGGCGTCTGGCTGGCGACCGCAACGCCCGATACACCGTTGTTGTGGGCGGGCATGGCAGTGGGGGCTGTGGGAGCGGCGCTGGTGCTGTGGGCGTTTGTGGTGCGCTATCGGCAGGTGCGCGGTTGATTTTGCGGAAGTTCAATGAGCCAGATGGACCACCTATGAAAGCGAAGATGGTTTTTCACTACCTGGCTGGGATCATCAGCCTGGCTATCATCTATCACCTGGCCGCGCGGCTGGGCCTGCAGATGGCCTATGTGCAGCAGAACACATCGCCGGTCTGGCCGCCGTCGGGCATTGCGTTGGCCGCGCTGTTGCTGGCGGGGATCCGCTATTGGCCGGGGATCACGCTGGGCGTCGTGGTCGGGGCGCTGCTCACCGGCGCGCCGCTGGGCCTGGCGCTGGGGCTAGGCACGGCTAACACCCTCGAGGCCTTGATCGCCGCGACCCTGCTGCGGAAGTGGCTCCGGTTTGACCTGGGAATCAACCGCATCCGCGATGTGATCGGGCTGGTCGGCGCGGCGACGTGCGGCACTGCGATCAGTGCGCTCGTTGGCGTGGCCACGTTGATCGTCGTGCGCGGTGTCCCTGTGGCCGCGTTCGGCTATCTGGCGCCGGTCTGGTTCATCGGCAATCTGCTGGGCTGCCTGGTGCTCACCCCCCTCATCCTGACCTGGGCCAGGCTGCTGAAGGAAAAGTCGTACCGGCAGTGGCCGCGGGCGCGTGTTTTCGAGGCTGCGTTTTTCCTGGTCCTGCTGGCGCTCGTCTCGCTCTACATCTTCCGGAATCCCACGGGCGCGGAAGCACTTCATCAGGCGTTGATCTACGTCATTTTCCCTTTCTCGATCTGGGCCGCGCTGCGCATGGGCCAGGTCGGCGCGGCCAGCACGGTCTTCGTGGTGTCGGGCATCGCCATCTGGGGCACCATCCAGGAATTGGGACCGTTCGCCCGGATGCCGATCAACGACAGCCTGATCCTGCTGCAAACCTTCACCGGCGTCGTGGCGCTGATCTCGCTGATGCTGGCGGCCGCTTCGGCCGAGCGGCGGCAGGCCGAAGCCGGGCTGTATGAGCAGATCGCGCAGAACGCGCAGTTGTTCGAGCAGGTGCGCCGGGGCAATGAGCAGCTCCATGCGCTCTCGCACCGCCTGATGGAGGTGCAGGAGGCGGAGCGGAGCCACCTTTCGCGCGAGCTGCACGACGAGTCGAGCCAGGCGCTGGCCGGTCTGATGGTCAACATCGGGCTACTGGAACGGGATGCCGAATCGCCCAACCTGGTGCGTTCTCACGCGACCGATCTCAGGCGGATCGCCACGGAGGCGCTGGAGGACCTGCACGCCGCGGCCGTCAAGCTCCGGCCCGCCACGCTGGATCACCTGGGACTGGTCTCTGCGCTGGCGCAGTATATCCAGGAGTTCAACCGCCAGTACCACCTGGATGTCCAATTCGAGGCCATCGGGCTGGCGGCCGACCGGCTGCCGGGCGATTTGGAAACCGCGCTCTTCAGGATCGTCCAGGAGTCGTTGACCAACGTGGCGCTGCACGCCCAGGCCAGCCGGGTAGACGTGCTCCTCAACCGCCGCGGCGGCTCGCTGGTGCTGACCGTGGAAGATAACGGCGTCGGTTTCGACCCAAATCAGCCGCTCCACCCCGACCGGCTGGGACTGTTCGGGATGCGCGAACGGGTGGAGATGCTCGGCGGCAAACTGATGGTGGAGAGCGGCCCAGGCAAAGGCACGATGATTTCGGCGGAGGTTCCCCATGGTGACGCGCGTCCTGATCGCGGATGACCACGCTATCGTGCGGGCCGGCCTGCGCGCGTTGGTGAATAGCGAGCCGGGCTTTGAGCTGATCGGCGAGGCGGCCTGCGGCCGCCAGGCGCTCCAACTGGCCGAGCGCACCCGCCCCGACATCCTGGTGCTAGATTTGAGCATGCCGGATATGGACGGCATCCAGGTCACACGCCAGGTGCGCGCCAGCCTGCCCGATGCCCGTGTGCTGATCCTGACCGTCCACGAGGACGAGGCGCTGGTGCGCGAGGCGCTGCGTGCGGGCGCGGCCGGGTACATCATCAAACAGGCCGCCGAAGCCGAGCTGATCTCTGCGATTCGCACCGTCCAGGTCGGTGACGTCTACGTGCCACCGAAGATGCTGCGCGCCCTGCTGGCCGTGCCGCCGGCCGCGCCCACATCCGGCCCGCGTCCCGAAGAGCTGCTGACCCCGCGGGAGCTGGATGTGCTCAAGCTGATCGTCCAGGGCTACACCAACCGCCAGATCGCCGACGAGTTGAGCCTGAGCGTCCGCACTGTGGAGGGCTACCGCGCCAATCTCACCGATAAGCTGGAGCTCCACAACCGCGCCGACCTGGTGCGTTATGCGCGGCAGCACGGCTTGCTGGGGTGATGGGGTCTACGGTCTACGGTCGGCGGTCGGTATCTCCCGGGCCATAACGCGCCTTTGTCTCCTTGTTTCCTTGTCTTCCCCCCGTAACTTCTACGGTATCGCCTGCGTGCAAAAACCCCGACCGACTACGCTGTTTCCTCCCGTCCCGTTGTTTTATACTCATCGGCGGTATCCCTCTACCTGCGTTCGTCGCGGCACGTTTCGGAGGATGATTTGCCGAGCATGGAACCATCTACAACTCCCCTATCCGCTGTGATGGAGGCATCCGCCCATCCGCGCGGCGCGCAGCAGCCCCTGTTCACCCTGCGTGGGATCAGCAAACGCTTCCCCCTGGTGCTCGCCAACGACGCGATTGACCTGGACATCTACGCGGGCGAGATCCACGCCCTGCTGGGTGAAAACGGCGCAGGCAAGAGCACCCTGATGAAGATCCTCTACGGCTTCTACCGTCCCGACGCAGGTCGCATGACCCTGGACGGGCGCGAAGCGCAAGTGCACTCGCCTGCGGACGCGCGCCGGCTGGGCATCGGGATGATCTTCCAGGATTTCAGCCTGATCCCCGCACTCAGCGTGGCCGAGAACATCGCCCTCTTTTTGCAGGACGTCAAGGCGGTGGTCAATCTGGGCCAGGTGGAGCGTCGCATTCAGGAGATCGCAACGCGCTACGGGCTGCTAGTGCGCGCCGACGTCAAGGTGGCGGAGCTGGCGCTGGGCGAGCTGCAAAAAGTCGAAATCCTCAAGCTGCTCCTCTCCGGCGCGCGCATCCTGATCCTCGACGAACCGACTCGCGTGCTGGCGCCCCACGAGGTCGCCGCGCTGCTCCGCGTGCTCGAAGGCCTGCGCGCGGATGGGTATGCGATCATCCTCATCACGCACAAGATCAAAGAGGTGCTGGCCTGCGCCGACCGGATCACCGTGCTGCGGGGCGGCCGCGTCGCAGGAACGCTGCTCCGCGCCGAGGCCAGCGAGGGCAAGCTGATCGAGCGGATGTTCGGGAAGGAGCTGTCGGAACTAACGAAGGATAAAGGACGAACGACCAAGGACGAACGACGAACGACCGATGCGCCGGAGATTATGCTCTGCGACGCTGGAATCGAGGCTTTAGCCGATCAGATGGATGACGGGAAAAACCGGCTCGAGCCGCACATCCTGGCCGATGATGTCACCGCCACCCTGGCGACAGGCGCGGCACAGGCGCCCGTGCTGGAGCTGCGTGACGTCGCCACGCGTGGCGAAGGCGCGGCCACCAGCCTGCACGATGTCACCCTGGCGATCTATCCGGGCGAGATCGTGGGCGTGGCCGGGATCTCCGGCAACGGCCAGCGCGAGCTGGGCGACCTGGCGCTGGGGCTGATCCCGTGCGCCAAAGGTGAGAAGCTGCTGTTCGGCCAACCCGCCACCCGGCTCTCCATCCGCCAGGCGCGGCGACACGGGGTCGCCTTCATCCCCGAAAACCCGTTGGCAATGGCCTCCATCCCCTTCATGACCGTCCTGGAGAACCTGGCCCTCACCCGGCCGTGGCGCTACGCACGGCGCGGCGGGCTGGCGCTGAATTGGGCCGCGGTCAAAGACGATGCGCTGGCCGGCTTGCAGAAGCTGGCGTTCAACCTGCCGCTCTATGCGCTGGCCCGCGCGCTCTCCGGCGGCAACTTGCAGCGCATGGTCATCGTGCGCGAGTTGGGGCTGGGGCCGCGCCTGATCGTCGCCTCGTACGTGACCCGCGGCCTGGACGTGCAGAGCGCGGTGGCTGCGCGGCAAGCGCTGCTGGACGCGCGCAACGCGGGCGCAGGCGTGCTGCTGATCTCCGAAGACCTGGACGAATTGTTCGCGCTCAGCGACCGGCTGATCGTGCTGTATGAGGGGCGCATCGTGGGCCGGTTCCGGCCCGACGAGACGGACGCATATCGGGTGGGGTATTTGATGACGGGGGCGGCGCCGGCGCAGCCGACCGCCGACCGATGACAAAGGACAGGTGACGCATGCGTGAACGCCGAGTTGGGATGCGATTCTTCAGTCAGAAGACTGCCGACGCACTGCTGCGCTATCTACTGATGCTGCTGCTGGCGTTGGGGTTGTTCGGCGTCATCCTGCTGCTGTCGGGCCGGAATCCGCTGCAATCCTACGCCGACATCTTCCGCGCCACCCTGGGCAGCAGTTACGGCTTCTCCGAGGTGCTCGTCGCCATGATCCCGATGGTAATCACTGCGGTGGCGGTGGCCCTGCCCTCCCGCGCCGGGCTGATCAACGTAGGGGTGGAGGGCCAGCTCTACATGGGCGCGTGCCTGGCGACCTGGGGCGCGCTCACGTTCCACACCCTGCCCGGGTGGCTACTTTTGCCGTTGATGATCCTGTTGGGGATGATCGGAGGTGCGGCGTGGGCGTTCATTCCAGGCTATCTTAAGGCCATCGGGCTGGTGAACGAGACGATCACCTCGCTGCTGCTGAACTCGGTCGCGCCCAAGGTCGTGGCCTTCTTCATCTTCGGCTTCTGGCACGGGCCGATGGACACCAACAAGACCGCCAGCTTCGTCCCCGCGGCCCGCCTGCCGACCTTCTTCGAGACGCGCGTGGATTTGAGCCTGGTCTTCGCGCTCGCGCTGCTGGTCGCGTTCTGGTATCTGATGCGCTACACCCGCTGGGGGCTGGAGATTCGCGCCATCGGCGGCAACCCGCAGGCCGCACTGCGCAACGGCATCCCGCTGAAGGCGTACCAGGTGGGGCTCATGTGCCTGAGCGGCGCGCTCGCCGGGCTGGCGGGGATGTGCCTGGCCTCGGGCTACTACGGCCTGCTGCTGACGAACTTCTCGTCCGGCATCGGCTTCATGGGCTTCCTGATCAGTTGGCTTTCCTTCGGCGATCCGCTGGCGATGCTGCTGGTCGCGTTCCTGGTGGGCGTCATCACCACTGGTGGCAATCTCTTGCAGTTGACTCAGGGCCTGCCCTATGCCGTGATCAATATCCTGTTGGCCCTGGCGCTGTACATCGTTCTGGCTAAGCCGAAGTTTGTGAGAGGGGCCAAATGACCCTATTAGCCATTCTCGGCGTCATTTCCAGCGCCATCTATTCCGGCACGTCACTGCTCTACGCCACGCTGGGCGAGGTAGTGGGCGAGCGGGCCGGCATCGTCAACCTGGGCCTGGAAGGGGTGATGCTGGTGAGCGCAGCGGTGGGTGTGTCCGTCACCAGCCGGACGGGGAACCCCTACCTGGGCATCCTGGCCGCGCTCGCCGCGGGCGCGCTGTTGAACCTGCTGTTCGGCTACCTGGTCATCACCCGCAAGGCCAACCAACTTGCCAGCGGACTGGCGACCATGTTCCTCGGCTTCGGCCTGAGTGCGCTGATCGGCAAGGAAGTGGTCGGCGTCCGGATTGCTGCCCTGCCGCGGCTGCAGCTGCCCGGCCTCGAGAGCCTGCCGCGCGTCTACTCGTCGCTGTTCAGGTTCGATATGCTGGTCTTGCTGGTCGTGCCCATCGCCATCCTGGTCTGGTGGCTGCTCTTCCGCACGCGCTGGGGGCTGGGGGTGCGTGCCGTGGGCGAAAACGCCGACATCGCTTACGCCTCGGGCCGCAACCCGCTGTGGATCCGCTATCAGGCCCTATTCGTTGCCGGGCTGCTCTCTGGCCTGGCCGCGGCGCACCTGACCATCGCCTACACGATGACCTGGACGGAATACATGACCGGCGGCCGTGGCTTCATCGCGGTGGCGCTGGTGATCTTCTCGAAATGGCATCCGATCCGGGCGATTGCGGGCGCGCTGATCTTCAGCGCCGCGGTCGCCCTTCAGCTCACCCTGCAGGCTGCAGGCGTGCAGGTCTCGCCCTTTTTGCTGGATACCCTGCCCTATGTGCTGACCATCCTGGTGCTGATCGCCTGGGGCGGCAATCGCAAGCAGTCCGCGCCCGCCAGTTTGGGACGGGTGTACTTGGGGACGGAGTAGCCGCCTACGGTTTCAACCGTAGGCGCTGTGGTGCAACAACCATCATCTTTCAAAGGAGGAACCATGAAAACCCATCTGTACCGCTTGTCCGTCTGTCTCTTGTGCGTATTGCTGTTACTGACGGCCTGTGTCGCACCCGCGGCGCCGGCCCCGACGCCCGCGCCGCCCACTACGGCGCCGGTTCCCACCCAAGCCGTGGCCGAGCCGACTGCGGCCGGGCCTTGTCTCATCGTTGGCGCGCTGTACGGCGGGCCGAAGAACGACGCCGGGTACAACCAGGCGATGGCCGGCAGCATGGCCGCGATGGCGAAGAACATCCCCTGCGTCAAGCTCATCGAGGCCGAAAACGTCCCCGACGAAGCCGGGGCCAAGACCACGATGGAGAATATGATCCGCGAGGGCGCCAAGCTGATCTTCGCGACTGCGTTCAACCACCAGAATCCCGCGTTCGAGCTATCCAAGACCTACAAGGACGTCATCTTCGAGCACGCAGGCGGCTGGATGATGAGCGACAACTTCGCCAACTTCTTCGGCGCGCCGCCCAACAGCTGGTATGCCATGGGCGTGGCGGCCGGCTCAATGACGAAGTCGAACAAGCTGGGCTTTGTGGCCGCCTTCCCCCTGGGCTGGACCATCACCTTCATCAACGCCTTCACCATGGGCGCGCGGTCGGTGAACCCGCAGGCGCAGACCATCGTCGCCTACACCTTTAGCTGGGGCGACCGCACCAAGGAGGCCGACACCACCAACTCACTCATCAACCAGGGCGTGGATCTGATCACGATGCACGTGGATTCCCCCTCCACCGTCATCGGCACGGCCGAGTCGCGCGGGATCTACTCCATCGGCTTCCAAGACCTGGCCGCGCAGCAGTTCGCGCCCGAGTATTGGGTCACCGGCACCGGTTACACCCTGGGCGGCAAGGTGACGTGGCTGACGCAGAGCGTGATTAACAAGACCTGGAAGCCGATCTTCCTGCGCTGTGGCGTGAAAGATGGCTGCATGGCCATTGCCCCCTTCGGCGCCAAAGTACCCAAAGAGGTGCAAGACAAGACGCTACAGGCGATGAAGGACACTGACGACGGCAAAATCGTGGTCTTCAAGGGGCCCATCAAGGATCAGGCCGGCGCCGTGAGGGTGGCCGAAGGTGAAACCTTGGCTGACAACAAGCTTGGCTCGCTCGACTGGTTTGTCGAGGGGGTGGTTGGGTCGCCGAAATAGAGACGCGGCCGCGAATACACACAGATCGGAATCGAGGCTTTAGACGGTTGCTCTCACTGCAAGCACCGGACCGCCTAAAGGCTCGATTCCGTTGACGCCGAAAGGCTGCTTCGGCCTCAACGACGGGCCTCGCAATGACGCTGTCACCGGTCAATTTCCGAGGTAAAACCACCTATGGACATTAAGCAACAAATCGAACTCGCCAACCACGAGGCCGTCGGCCGGCTGATCCAGGGGGATCCGGTGCTGGCCGACATCGCGCCGGCTGGCCAGGTGGTTCCCGGCCTGCAGGGACGCATGATCCTCCACGCCGGGCCGCCCAGCCCATGGTCGCGTATGTGCGGGGCCATGCGCGGCGCGCTCATCGGCATCACCCTGTTCGAGGGCTGGGCCGACAGCGTCCCCGCAGCGGAGGCGCTGTTGGCGCGTGGCGAGATCGCTCTGGCGCCCAACCATCACCACAGCGCAGTCGGTCCCATGGCCGGGACGATCTCCCCCTCGCTGCCGGTGTTCGTGGTGGAGAACCGCGCCTTCGGCAACCGGGCGTTTTGCCGCAACGTGGAGGGGATGCAGCAGTTCGGCGACTATTCCGAAAAGGCGCTGGGTGGCCTGCGGTTCTGGCGGGACATCGCTGCGCCGGCTATGGCCGCGGCCGTGCGCCAGGTTGGCGGGATCAGCCTGAAGCCGATCATTACCCAGGCCCTCCAAATGGGCGACGAGTTGCACAACCGGCACACTGCGTCCTCCAGCCTCTTTGCCAACGCGCTCGCCATCCCGCTGATCCAGGCGGGTGTGTCGCAGCCAGAGCTGCTGAAGACGCTAGGCTACATGACCGGTCATACGCTCCTCTTCCTGGGGCTGGCGATGGCGGCCGGGAAGGCCATCGCCGATCCGGCGCGGGACATCGAACACGCGACCATCGTGACCGCGATGTGCCGCAACGGCACAGAGTTCGGCATCCGGGTGAGTGGGCTGGGTGACGAATGGTTCACCGCGCCGGCGCCGAAGGTGGATGGGCTGTACGTCCCCGGCTATCGGGAGGAGGACGCCGGGCTGGATATGGGGGACTCGGCCATCACCGAGACGGTAGGCTGGGGCGGGTTCGTCCTGGGCGGCGCGCCGGGCATTCTCACCCTGGTGGGCGGCACACCGGAGCAGGCGTTGGCCTACACCCGCGAGATGGGGGACATCACGGCAGCCCGCCATCCCCAATACCTGATGCCCGCCTTCAACTTTATCGGTGCGCCGCTGGGGATTGACATCCGCAAGGTGGTGCAGACCGGCATCACCCCGATCATTGATACCGCTATCGCGCACAAGGAGCCTGGCTACCCCAAGATCGGCGGCGGCCTGGTGCGTGCGCCATTGGCGTGCTTCAAGAAGGCGCTGGTAAGGTTTGGGCAGAAATACGCGGGGTAAGGTCGCATCTCGCGTTCATAAAGCGAGGCAGTG
>DAOUAT010000472.1:0-9171 GCA_034433275.1 Anaerolineae bacterium | reverse complement strand
GCTATTTTCAGGACAAGCATCTCTGCGCGACGGCGAAAAGTCACCTGTCCGGAATCGAGGCTTTAGCCGGTCTCTTGCGCTGACCGGCAGACCGGCTGAAGCCTCGACTCCGGTGCCGCGCGGCCTTGCGTTCAGGGTAGTTTTCGCAGCCACCCTGCTCTTTTTCACAGCCGCTATCCTGCCCGCGGCCCAGGCCCAGGCGCCGGAGCGGCTGGTGCTGGCGTTCTACTATACCTGGTTCGACGAGCACAGCTGGGGGCCGGACAAGGTGCCCGATGTGCCGGCGGAGCCCTACGTGTCGCGAGATCGCGCGGTCATGGCGCGGCACATCGAGCAGGCCAAGGCCGCGGGGATTGATGCGTTCGTCGTCTCGTGGTACGGCCCGCGGGTGGAGAACAATCAGACCGAGACGAACCTGCGCGCCCTGCTGGACGAAGCTGCTGCGCGCGGCTTTCGCATCGCCGTGGACTTCGAGGTCACGTCGCCGTTCTTCGGCAGCGCTGGCGATGTGCAGAACGGCCTGGCCGCGCTGCTGGCGACCCACGCGCAACATCCGGCCTATCTGCGCTCCGACGGCAAGCCGGTGATCTTCTTCTGGCGCCAGCAGCGTTTTGACATCAACACCTGGGCCACGATCCGGGCTGCGGTGGATGGGGGGCGTAACAGCCTGTGGATCGAGGAAGGCGTGGATGTGACGCCCCTCTCGGTGTTCGACGGCCATCATCTTTACAGCGTGTCGTGGAACCCGCCCACCGACATGAGCTATACCGCCAACAAGTTCGCCCGGCTGGTGCGGGCCAAAGCGGCGGCCCTGGGCGCACCCAAAGTTTACGTGGCCACCGTGATGCCCGGCTACGATGACCGCAAGACCGGCCGGGGCAACGCATTCGCGGTCGGCCGTGAGGACGGCGCGTATTACGCCCGCTCGTGGCAGGCCGCCATCGGCAGCCAGCCCGACTGGATCGTGATCACCAGCTTCAACGAGTGGCCGGAGGGCAGCTATATCGAGCCCAGCCGGGCGTACGGCTCGAAATATCTGGAGCTGACCGCGCAATGGGCGGCCGCGTTCCGCGGTTCAGCCCCGCCGCCCGCCACGGCAACGCCGCGGCCGGCGCCCACACCGACGCCGGCGTCAACGCCGACCCGGCCGCCCGTCCCGCCGGAGCCGGTGTTCAGGTTGCCGAATGGGTTGTATGTGCGTTGAACGACGTTTGAACTTTCATGGTTCCCGGAGGCGCTCATGATCGATCCCACCTACCTTGAAGAAATCCTGATCCCTGAAGACGTGCTCCAGGCCCGCATCAGCGAGCTCGGGGCCGAGATCAACCGTGACTATGCAGGAAAAGACCTGCTGCTGCTGGCGGTTCTCAAAGGCAGCGTCATCTTCCTGGCAGACCTGATGCGCCAGATCACGGTTCCGCACGCCATTGACTTCATGGCGACCTCATCCTACGGCAACGCGTTTGAATCGTCGGGCGTGGTGCGAATCCTCAAGGACCTGGATGCGCCTATCGAGTGCCGCCATGTGCTGATCGTGGAAGACATCATTGACACCGGACACACCCTGGACTACCTGACGCGCATCCTGCGGGCGCGAGGGCCGGCGTCTTTGGAGATCTGCACGCTGCTCAACAAGGCCAGCCGCCGCGAGGTGTCGGTGCCGGTGAGGTACATCGGTTTTGACATCCCGGATAAGTTCGTGCTGGGCTACGGGTTGGATTATCTCGACAAGTATCGCAACCTGCCGTATATCGCCGTCCTGGCGCGGCGGCTGTACGCGGGGGAGTGAGGATCGGATTTTGGCCGGAGCGCATACACCCCCGGATGTGAGCATCCTGCGCGGAACGCAGTGGCGTCGAAGCATCCTGCGCGGAACGAAGTGGCGTCGAAGGACGCGGCCGCACGCGCTGGTCGCTCCGCGCCCTTCGACGCCGTTGCGCTGCGCTCAGGGTGCTCCGCTCGGTCTTTTTGATGTTGCACGGTGGCCCAAAGGCCATAGCATCTCCGCTCAGGATGCTCCGCTGCGATTGACCAGGCGCGTGAGACGGCTAGTGCCCCGCAGTCTCATCTGGTCGCTCCTCTTGACGCTGGCTGTGCTGGCCTGGTCGGTCGGCCCGGCCGCGGCCGAGGGCATCACCGTGGACCTGCGGCCGGCCGGACTGGCCGGCCCGCAGGTGGACGCGGCCGCGCTCTCGCCCCAGCCTATGGTGCGCGGCGGCACGGCGGCAACCCAGGCGACATACACTGTCCAACCCGGAGACACGCTGGATGCCATCGCCAAACGGCTGCAGGTCACGCCGGCACAGCTTGCTGCTGCCAATGGGGTGACTGATCCGGACCGTATTGTGGCCGGCCAGGTGCTGCGTCTGGGGAACCGGCCCGCCGACGCCGTGCCTGTGCCGGTGGGCCAGGAATTGGTGCGCGTCCAGTTTTGGCCGTGGCCGCCCGTCCAGGGCCAGACCATGGTGGTATGGCTGCACGCCCGCCGGCCGGTCACCTTCACGCTGACGTTTCGCGGCCAGGAATATCCCGTGGTGGCATCGGGCGGCCGAGGGTGGGCCCTGGCGCCCGTGCCGCCCCTCACGCCGCCCGGCCCGACGCCGCTGGTCGTGCGCGCGGGGGACGAGGTCTATCGCGTCGAGGCGCCGGTGCAGGCGGGTGCGTTTCCCACAGTGAACATCCCTGCATCAGCCAGCGACCCCATCCTGACCGACACCACCAGGGTGCGCGCCGAAGCCGAGCGCACCACCGCGATCTTTGCCGCGTACACGCCGGGCAGCTGGGCGCCTAACAGCCGTTTCCGCCTGCCGCTGGACGGCGACTTCCCCCGGACGTCCCCCTATGGCTCGCGGCGCACCTACGGCAGCAGCCCGGCCGTGTCCGCGCACGCGGGCGAGGATTTCAGCGCCATGCCCGGCACGCCCGTCTACGCGCCCGCGGCCGGGCAGGTGGTGCTGGCCGAGCAGCTCTTCGTGCGCGGCAACGCGGTCATCGTGGATCACGGCCACGGCGTGTTCACCGGCTACTGGCACCTGTTGGAGCTGGCCGTGCAGCCCGGTGAGCAGGTCGCGCCGGGGCAGTTGCTGGGCAAAGTGGGCAGCACCGGCCTGAGCACGGGCGCGCACCTGCACTGGGAGCTGCGCGTCAACGGCATGGCGGTTGACCCGTTGCAGTGGGTGGCGCTGCGATAAATGCGCTGAAACAAAACACGCAGGAGGCAGCGCCTCCTGCGTGTCTGCTGGAACCATCCTATACCGGGATCAGCCGGCTGCTTCTTCCTTCGGTTTGCGCTTGCTGACCACCTCGACCTCGCTGGCGGCCGGGGCCTCACTCGCTGCTTCTTCCACCGCGGCCGCGCGCGACATGGCGATCGCGAAGACCACGTGGGAGCCATCGGTCAGGACTTTGATGTTGGCAGGGACAGCCAGGTCCTTGACGAGGACTTCATCGTCGGCCGTGGCAAGCTTCGCCAGGTCGGCGACCAGGTGCTCGGGGATGTCACCGGGCAAGCACTCGATCTCGATCGCGTCCGCGTTGCGCACCAGCACCAGATCCTGGTTGACCAGGGCCGGCGCGACGCCCGCGTGTACCACCGGCACGTGCAGGCGCACCTTTTCGGTCATGGAAACGGACAGCAGGTCAATGTGCTGGACGTTGTGCTTGAGCGGATGGCGCTGGATCTCGCGCACCAGGACGTTCATCACCGGCTGGTCCGGGATCTCGATCTGCATGATGCCGCCGGCCGCGCGGTGCAGCGCGATACCCAGGGCCTTTCGGTTCACCGAGACTGCGAGCGCTTCCTGCCCATGTCCGTAAATCACGACAGGCACGCGCTGATCGTTGCGCAGTTCACGGTTAGCGTGCCGACCTGTCGAGCGAAGTTCGGCCTGTAGTACCACCTTCTCCATTGTCGCTTTCTCCTTCAACTTCAAGGCCAGATCTCCGGGTCGGATCGGTCATCGTCACCGGGTAGCCCATGGGTGTTGTCAGCTGATCAGACAATGACCCGGCAAGAGCCGGGCCACATGAATACAATGAGAGATTTTAGCGCAGCCGGGCGTTTTCGTCAAACCATTGGGGTATGGTTGCGCGGTGGACAACGTTGCGCGGCGGAGGCGGTTGTGGTAGCATGGCGCGCAGTGACACAAACCCGCTTGAGAACATCCCACATGCCTGTTGCTCCGTTTTCGACGCGTTGGCGCGTGTTGGCCGCTCTGCTCCTGGCGCTGCTGTGGACCGGCGCCGCTGTCGCGTTCGGCCGCTTCGCGTCGTTCCGCCACCTGCCCGATCCCCAGTTGGTGCGACCGGAGTTCGCGGCCGCGGCCGGCGTCAACCTGGAGCGAGCCGAGCTCGAACCGGCGCGTCTGGCCGTGGCGCTGACCAACCTGGATCGCGCTGGCGTGCGCTGGGCCCGCTTCAGCCTGCCCTGGGCTGAGATCGAGCCGGCCTGGGGCGAATTCGATTGGTCGCGCTGGGATGCGGTCTTCGCGGCCCTGGCCGCCTATCCCGACCTGCAGCCCGTGGTCGTGCTGGACGGCTCGCCCGCCTGGGCGCGGGCCGGAGCCGACCGCGCCAATCCCCTTGCCCCGCCCCATGAGCGCCGCCACTTCGGCGCGTTCGCCGCGGCCGTGGCCGAGCGTTACGGTGGGCAGGTCCGCTATTACCAGATCTGGCACGAGCCGAACATCGCGCCGCACTGGGGCAGCCGGCCGGCCGACCCTGCCGACTACGGGGGCCTGCTGCGCGAGGCCGCCGTCCAAATCCGCGCCGCGGACGCCGACGCGCAGATCGTGCTGGCCGCGCTCGCGCCCACGGCCGAGGCCGGCGGCGCGAACCTGAGCGACATCACCTACCTGGGTGCGCTCTATGCCCTGGGCGGCCGGGCGTGGTTCGACATCGTCGCTGCCCAGCCCTACGGCTTCTCAGCCGCGCCAGATGCCCCGGCGGATCTCGCAGCCCTCAACTTCGGCCGCGCGGGCCTGCTGCGCGGGGTGATGCTGCGCCACGGCGACGGAGCAACGCCGCTGTGGGCGACCGCGTTCGGCTGGAACGCGCCGCGGGATGGCCAGGCTGCGGCCACAACGCCCTGGGGCCAGGTCAGCGCGGCGCAGCAGGCCGAGTATGCGCGGCAGGCCTACCGCATGGCCGCGCGGCAGCAGCCGTGGCTCGGCCCGCTCTTTTGGGCGGCCTACTGCCCCCCACGCCCCGCGGACGACCCCTGGCTGGGCTTCGCGCTCTGCACGACTGCCGGCGACTGGCGGCCGGCGTGGGACGCGGTGGCCGACGCCGGCCGGCCCGAGCCGATCCTGGCGATCGGGTTGCACCGGCCGGATCACTCCGCGCTGCGCTACAGCCCCGGCTGGCGCGTCACCGCGGCGGCAGCCGACCCCAGCGCGGACGGCGACCTGCTTGACTTCAGCTTCTACGGCACCGGGGTGGACTTGCAGGTGCAGGGCGGGCCCTATTGGGCGTATTACCGCGTCACGGTGGACGGCGAGCCGGCCAACGCGCTGCCGCGTGACGAGGCCGGCGCGGCCTACCTGGTGCTGCACGACCCCCTGGCCGCGGCCCGGACGGTCCCCCTGGCGCGCGATTTGCCCCTGGCTGAGCACGCGGTGCGCGTAGTCGCGACCGGCGGCTGGGGCCAATGGGCGCTGCGCGGGATCGCCGTGACCGACGCGACGCCACCTCCCGCCTGGCCCGCGTGGCTGCTGGTCGCGCTGGCGGCCCTGGGGACCGTGGGGTGGCTGGCGTGGGGTTGGCGGGGACGCGGACGAGCGCGGACGGGCGCGGATGGCGCTGCGGCTGGAATGGAGGCTTTAGCCGGTTTCTCGCGTCACGAGCCAGACCGGCTGAAGCCTCGACCCCAGAGGGATGGACTGGTTCCTGCAACTCAACACCCGTTGGCGCAGGGTGAGCCGGGACGCGGACAAGCGCAGACGGGTGCGGATGATTGGTCAGATGCCGATGCCGTGCGTGTCGTTGCCCTTTCGGGCGTAAACGTAGCGGAGCACCCTGAGCGGAGGGCCGCAGCCCGAAGTCGAAGGGCGCGGAGCGGTCGTCGGACAAGCCCGCATCCTTCGACTGGTCGCTATTCGTTAAGCATCTTGACTTGCACACCCGCTCAGGATGCTGGCGTTTTTTCGATGCAACGCTTGTTCGCGCGCGCCGCGGCGTGGCCTGATGTGGCGTGGTGGGCTGCGGCGATCGCGTTGGCCCTGCTGCTCCTCCTCTCCCGCTGGACGCCGCTCGATCTGGCCGCGCTGGCCGGGCTTGGCCTCGTCTTCCTGATCCGCCCCGACCTCTCGCTGCCCTTCATCGCCGCGGCCCTGCCGTTCTGGCAGCGGCCGAAGCCGATCCTGGGCTGGGAATTCGGCCACTTCGAGCTGTTCCTCTGGGTCGCAGTCGCGGCGCTCGTTGTGCGGTGGGCGGTTCAGGCGTCAGGGGTCAGGGGACAGGGGTCAGGCGTCAGGCGTCAGGACGCCCCCTCACTTCAACATCGTACATCGAACATCGAACATCGTACATTCCCCATTCCACATTTCACATTCCACATCCTCGACTACCCCATCCTCGCCCTCCTCCTCACCGGCCTGGCATCCACGCTGATCGCGGCCGAGCAGGGAGTGGCGTGGCGCGAGTTTCGTATCGTGTTCCTGTTCGGCGCGGTCTTCTACTGGCTGATCACGCGGACGCCGTGGCCGGAGGGACGCGCGTTCTCCTGGCGGCCGCTGGTGGCCGGGCTGCTGGCGGGGATGGCTGCGGCCAGCCTGATCGGCCTGGGGCAACTGGTGACGGGCCAGGGCCGGATTGACGTGGAAGGGGTGTGGCGTGTGCGGGCGTTGTATGGTTCCCCGAACAACCTGGCGCTGGTGCTGGATCGGGGCGTGCCGCTGGCGCTGGCGTTGGCCGCGTTTGGGACGATTGTCCAGGGTGCTTCGGCCTGGCGATTGAAATCGCGGCCACCGTTGCGAAGCCTCCCTGCGGAGGCTGAGGCTCAGTCGGCGCAGGCCGACTTCGCACAGGTTGCAGCGGTTTCAACCGCCGGCAGCGTTGCTCTCCTACTGTCACTCGCCTGCGTTGCCACGTTCAGCAAGGGCGCGCTGCTGTTGGGGCTGCCGGCCGGCATCGCGGTCGTGCTGATCGGCGGCGCGTGGCGGAGCGGCCGGCGGTGGCCGCTGTGGGCGCTGGCCGGGCTGATCGTCCTCGGGGCGGCCGGCCTGGCGCTGTTGTTCCGCACTCCGCGCTTCGCCGACCTGTTCAACTTCGAGTCGGGCACCTCCTTCGTGCGGCTCAAGCTGTGGCAGGGCGCGTGGCAGATGGCGTTGGATCACCCCCTCCTGGGCGTGGGGCCGGACAACTTCCTCTACGCCTATCGCACCCGCTATGTGCTGCCCTCCGCCTGGGAGGAGCTGAACCTGAGCCACCCGCACAACATCCTGCTGGACCTGTGGACCCGGCTGGGGCTGATCGGCGCGGCCGTGGGCGGCTGGGCGCTGATCGCCGCGCTGCGGGCCGCCTGGCGCCAGTTCCGGACCGGCGCCGCCGATAGGTGGCCGTTGGCCCTGGGCCTGCTGGCCGGTCTGGTCGCCACCGTGACCCACGGCCTGATTGACAACTCACTGTTCCTGCCCGATTTAATGGGGCTGTTTGTGGTGGCGGTGGGGTTGTTGCGCAGGATGGGGCGGTAGGCGTGTTGCGTACTGCGTACTCCGTTGGTTGCAAGTTGTCTTAATCAAGGACACAGATATAATTGACTCATGGACACTCGAACTCTACTGCAAACCCGGCGTAACGACATCCTTCGTGTTGCTGCCCGCCACGGAGCTCGGAATCTGCGTGTTTTCGGGTCGGTGGCACGCGGTGACGCACGGCCAGACAGCGATATAGACTTCCTGGTGGATCTGGAACCCGGACGCAGCCTGTTTGACCTCGGTGGCTTGCTTTTTGATCTTCAGACGCTGCTCGGTGTGGATGTGGATGTGGTTACTGAGAAAGGATTACGTCCACGCATCCGGGCGCAAGTGCTCCGGGAGGCCATTCCGGTATGAGAAGCGATCAGGAACGGCTGTTAGATATCCTGGAAGCCATCGAGAAGATCGAACGATACCCCAGCAGTGATATCGAGGCCTTTGCCGATAATGAAATGCAGCAAGTCTGGGTCATCCATCATCTTCAAATCATCGGTGAAGCGGTCTACGGCCTTTCCCCGCAGTTCAGGGCCTTCTACCCTGAGATCCCCTGGTCACAAATCATCGGCATGCGCCATGTGTTGGTTCATGGGTATTTCGAGATTGACCTGGATATCGTCTGGGCCGTGATCGAGAAGGAACTTCCGCCATTGAAAGGCGCCATCGAATCTATTCTGCGTCAACTGGAAGGTTGACAAGCTCTTTTCGAGGTATCTTCCATGCGTATTCTCATCACCGGCGGCGCCGGGTTTATCGGCTCGCACCTGTGCGACCGGCTGCTGGCCGACGGCCACGACGTCATCGCGATGGACAACTTGATCACCGGCTCCACCGACAACATCGCGCACCTGGCCGGGGAGCGACGCTTCAAGTTCATCTATCACAACGTCACCGAGTACATCTACCTGCCCGGCCCGTTGGACGCGGTGATGCACCTGGCGTCGCCGGCCAGCCCGGTTGACTTCGACCGCATCCCCATCCAGATCCTGAAGGTGGGCTCGCTGGGCACGCACAATGCCCTCGGCGTGGCCAAGGAGAAGGGCGCCCGCTTCCTGCTGGCCTCCACGTCCGAGGTCTATGGCGACCCGCTGATCCACCCGCAGCCGGAGAGCTACTGGGGCAACGTCAACCCCATCGGCGTCCGCGGCGTGTACGACGAGGCCAAGCGCTTCGCCGAGGCGATGACCATGGCCTATCACCGCATCCACGGCCTGGACACGCGCATCATCCGCATCTTCAACACCTACGGCCCGCGTATGCGCTTGAGCGACGGCCGGGTGGTGCCCAACTTCGTGGGCCAGGCGCTGCGGGGCGAGCCGCTGACCGTCTACGGCGACGGCAGCCAGACGCGCTCCTTCTGCTACGTTTCGGATTTGGTGGACGGCATGGTGCGGCTGCTGCTGTCGGATGAGAACGACCCGGTGAACGTGGGTAATCCGATCGAGCTGCCGATCCGCGCGTTCGCCGAGACGATCAACCG
>DAOUAT010000471.1:0-6705 GCA_034433275.1 Anaerolineae bacterium | reverse complement strand
TGCTATTCAGGGGATCGAATCCACGCGGCGCCAGGCGTTGATCAATCTTTTATGGGGTGACGCTTCATTGGGTGAACCCCTGATCCACCTGTCGCACGGTGAAGGCCTGAAGTTCGGCCTAGCCGAAGACCGGCGCTTGTTACCCCTGGTGGGCCAGGCGTACACGCTGACCCGACGCTGGGATATCCGCAAAAGCGCGACGCTGGTGGCTGAGGCCGAGGCTCAACTCGGCGGCCGTTTTTCCGATGACGCTGTGTTGTATCTGGCACTCATGTTCGCCATCCAGGCCGAACGCGTCCAGGCCGGCAGCGTGGTTGACGTGGCATCCACCTACCTCACCTGGTTGCAACCGTTGCAGGTCTGGCCGATCGCGACGCGAATCGCAAAGAAGTTGAGCTGGCTTTGGCCTGCCCAGTGGCCCCAAAGTGAAATCGCCTGGGTGGCCATGCACCTCCTGGCCGCGCCTCGCAATGAGAGCTGGCCCAACGACCCGGTAATTGGCAGCTCATTCACCGATCTCGTGCAAGAGATAGTGCAGCAGGTCGCTGCTGCCTATCGCATCCCGGCCCTCGAACAGGATCAAAGCCTGCGGGATGGCATCGTCAACCACGTGATTCCTGCCTGTTTGCGGCAGCGTTTCGGCTTGCAGATGTCGCCCGTGGTGAGCAATGTTGTGCTCTCGCAGGAATACGCCGCGGAGAACGCGATTGCGCGACAACTGGTCACCTTGATCCATGAACGCATCGGAGTCGTTCTGCCCGAGAACGAGATCAACGGCCTGGGGCTACTCTTGCGTGCTGCGTACATCCGCGAGCGCCAGGACTACGTGCGCAACGTGATTGTCGTGTGTCCCAGCGGCATGGCCACCGCCCAATTGCTCGTCGCACGCTTGAAGGTGCATTTCCCACGGCTGGGCAGCTATCGCGTGATTTCGCTGCGGGAGTTGGGCAAAGAGGAAACCATGGCCTCCAATTTGATCATCACGACCGTGCCACTGCCGGCAGTCATCAGGGATCGCACCCAAGTGATCCAGGTGCATCCGCTGCTGCTGCCCCATGATATCGAGGCTATTACGCAATGGCTGGCCTGAAAAAATACATTCTTCCGCTGCGGTAATCCGGCAGCGCAACCATATCATTTATCTCAGGTAGGAGGATTCAAAATGCGAGAACGGTTACAACGGTTCGGTGGGTTCCTGGCCGGCATGATCATCCCCAACATCGGCGCCATCATCGCCTGGGGCTTGATCACTGCCCTCTTCATCCCGACGGGGTGGATCCCTAACGAGAACTTCGCCAAGATTGTCGGCCCCATGATCACGTACCTGTTGCCCACCTTGATCGCCTACACGGGCGGCAAGATGGTGGGCGGCGTACGCGGCGGTGTGGTCGGCGCGGCGGCCACGATCGGCGTCATCGTTGGCGCCAACGTTCCGATGTTCCTGGGGGCCATGATCATGGGCCCCTTGGGCGGCTGGCTCATCAAGAAAATTGATGCGTGGTTGGAGCCTAAGGTCGGCGTCGGCTTTGAGATGCTGGTTAACAACTTCTCGGCCGGCATCCTGGCAACGCTCCTGGCGCTCTTCGGTTTCCTCGTCATCGGGCCGATCGTAACAGCGCTCAGTAAGGCGGCAGGCGGTCTCGTGGACTGGCTGATCAACGCGAAGCTGTTGGCGCTGGCCGCGCTCATCATCGAGCCGGCAAAAGTCCTCTTCCTCAACAACGCCATTAACCACGGCGTGTTGGGGCCGCTGGGTGTTCAGGAAGTTCAGCAATCCGGCAAGGCGATCCACTTCCTCCTCGAAACCAATCCGGGCCCGGGCCTGGGGCTGCTGGTCGCCTTTTACGTGGCGGGCAAGGGCATGCTGAAGCAGTCCTCGCCTGGCTCCATGATCATCCACTTCCTGGGCGGCATTCATGAAATTTACTTCCCCTACGTGCTGGCCTACCCCATCATGATCCTGGCCCCGATCGTCGGCGGGTTCGCCGCGGATCTGTGGTTCACGATTATGAAGGCCGGCCTCGTGGCGACGCCGTCGCCCGGCTCGATCTTTGCCTACCTGGCCGTCATCCCCAAGGGTCAGCACTTCCCGGTGCTCATGGGCGTGCTGATTGGTGCAGTGGTCTCCTTCCTGGTCGGCGCGTTCATCCTGAAGGTGCGCCCGATGCCGGAGGAGAAGGAGGAAGGTGAGTCTGAGGCTGCGACCGTTGGCAGCGTGCCCGGTCTGTCGTAATCTGATCACTTGTCTTCGAGGTATTTTGGCCGCCCCCGGCGGCCAAAATACCTCAATACTGAATCATGGAGGTCTCAATGGCAGCATCAATTGCAGCGGCTGAAGTGAAAACGATTATCCTGGCCTGCGAAGCCGGCGTGGGTTCCAGCCTGATGAGCGTCAACGCGCTCAAGAAGAAGCTTAAGGCGGCCAATATCACTAACGTTGCCGTAACGCACATGCCCGCCCGTGGCGTGCCGGCCGATGCCCAGGTGGTGGTCGTACACAAGAGCCTGGCGAAGGTCGTGCGGGGCCAACGCCCCAACACGGTCGTGGTGACGTTCAACCACTTCATCAACGACCCGGCGTTCGATGCCTTGGTGAAGATCTTCGTTGACAAGGGCATCATCACCTCATCGGCGGAGTGACAACATGGCAGTCCTATCGCGAGAGCGCATTCGTCTGGGAGCGACTGCCGGCGACAAGCTGGATGCTATCCGCCAAGCTGGTGAGTTGCTGGTCGCCACCGGCTGCGTCGCGCCGGGGTACATCGAGGGGATGCTGGCGCGCGAGCGCACCATGTCCACCTACCTGGGCAACGGCGTCGCCATCCCGCACGGCGAGTACGATAATCTGGCTCAGGTTTACCAGACAGGGATCTCTGTGCTGCAACTGCCGGCAGGCGTCGAGTGGGAAGATGGCGAGCTGGCGCACCTGATCATCGGCATCGCGGCCACTTCCAATGAGCACGTCGGTGTCCTGGCGAGCCTGGCCGAGGTCTGCGAAGATGAGGACAAGATCAACGAGCTGATCCACACCACAGATCCAACGGTGATCCTGGCCGCGCTGGCGGCGCAACCCGCAGAGAAGTAGGCTGCGTCGTGGCGATGCCGGCGGCGGGAAGGGGAATGACCGGATGAAACAACGGACCGTAATTATTCAGAACCCGACCGGTCTGCACGCCCGACCGGCGAAACTCTTGGTCAACACAGCCAAGCAATTCACCTCCGATATCCGGGTGCAGCACGGCGCCAAGACCGCGAACGCCAAGAGCATGATCTCGATGCTCACGCTGGGCGCAGAGCGCGGCGCTGAGATCATCGTTACAGTCAACGGCGCGGATGAAGAGGTTGCCCTGACTGCGTTGGAAGAGCTGATCGCCAGCGGGCTGGGCGAAAGCGAGTTGATGGAACGCGTGGCGGCGGCCGAGACTGCGCCGCCACTGGCCGCGGCTGCCGAGGCCGTGTGGCCCCCGACCGCGCCGGTCGCGCCCCTGGCAGCCAATGTGATCCAGGGCATCGCCGCTTCGCCTGGGATCGCCATCGGGCCCATTTTCCAGCTCACCCGTGGCGCAGTGGCCGTGGCAGACACGTCGGCCGGGGTTAGCACCGAGCAAAGCTGGCTGCAGAAGGCGTTCGCACAGGCCCGCGAGCAACTGCACGCGTTGCGTGAGCAGATGACCAGGTCGGGCGCGGCCAGTGAGGCCGCCATTTTCGATGTCCATCGCGAAATCCTGGATGATCCGGAGCTGCTTGAAGCCGTGGCCGCGCGCATCCATGAGGGCGAAAGCGCCGCCAAGGCCTGGCAGACGGTCATCGCTTTCCGCGCTGCCGCCGTGAGCAAGCTGAGCGATCCGCTGTTGGCGGCCCGCGCGGCCGACCTGCGCGACGTGGGCGACCGCATCTTGCGCCTGCTGGCAGGAGCGACTGATGAAGGCATCCGTCTGACCGATACTCCTGTGATCATCGTGGCGCGCGATCTGACCCCCTCCGATACCGCGTCACTAGATCGGAGCAAGGTGCTGGGGCTGTGTACCGCGGCCGGGGGGCCGACGGCTCACGCCGCGATCATCGCGCGGGCGCTCAGCCTGCCGGCGGTGGTGAGCGCCGGTGAGCGGGTGCTGGGACTGGCGAACGGCAGCACCGTGATCCTCAGCGGCGACACCGGCCAGGTAACTGTCGAGCCTGACGCGGCCGCGGTGGCGCAAGCCGAAGCTGCGCGACAGGCGCGCCAGGCGCAGCGGGCCCAGGCTGTGAGCTCGGCCGCCGAGCCGGCGATCACGCAGGACGGGCATCGTGTCGAGATCGTCGCCAATATCGGCGGCGTCAAGGACGCGCAGCGCGCTGTCGCTGCGGGCGCCGAAGGTGTTGGTCTGCTGCGCACCGAGTTCCTGTTTCTGGATCGAGAGGTCGCGCCCTCGGAAGAAGAGCAGTTTGAGACCTACCGGGCCATCGTCGAGGTCATGCAGGGCTGGCCGGTCATTGTGCGCACCCTGGATATCGGCGGCGACAAGCCGCTGCCGTACATCAACATGCCGCACGAGGCCAACCCATTCTTGGGCGAACGCGGCTTGCGCCTCTGTTTGAACCGGCCGGATCTCTTCCGCCAGCAGGTGCGCGCGATCCTGCGCGCGGCCACCTACGGGCCGATACGCATTATGTTCCCCATGGTGGCGGATGTGGCCGAATGGCGCGCGGCGCGCCAGATGGTGGAGGCAGTGCGCGGCGAGTTGGATGCACCGCGTGTGGACCTGGGGATCATGGTCGAAGTCCCTTCGGCCGCGCTCATGGCCGACGCCTTTGCGCCGGAGATTGACTTTTTCTCCATCGGCACCAACGACCTGACGCAATACACCTTGGCCATGGATCGCCAGCATCCGGTGTTGGCGAGCAAGGCCGACGCGCTGCATCCTGCCGTGCTGCGGTTGATCGCTCGCACCGTTGAGGCCGCGCACCGGGCGGGCAAATGGGTGGGTATCTGCGGCGAGCTCGGCTCCGACCCGCAGGCCGTGCCGATCCTGGTGGGCCTGGGCGTGGATGAGCTTAGCGTGAGCGCGCCGGCCGTGCCCCTGGTTAAGGCCCAGGTGCGTGGGTTGACCCTGCCCCAGGCGCAGGCTTTGGGCCAAAAGGCCTTGGCTTGTGCGACCGCTGCCGAAGTGCGCAGCGTATCGCCCAAACCTTGAGCGTCGAAGGCTTGATCGGAAAGGCATGACACAATGACCACGAAATTCGAACGTTATCACTCTCCCGATGAGTCGCTGCCCGGTCAAACCTGGGCCTGGAATATGTACGGCGCAGGTCTGGAAAACATCGGACGTGCTGGCCGTCCTGAACAACTGCCGATCCCGGAGCCGGGTGACGATCAGTTGTTGGTGCGCATTGACAGCGTGGGCCTGTGCTTTTCCGACTTGAAGGTTGTCAAGCAGGGTGGCAATCACCCCAAGCTCTACGGCCGCGATCTGTCCAAATACCCGGCCCGCCTGGGGCACGAGGTGGCGCTTACGATCATCAAGGTCGGGAGAGACCTGCAAGATCGCTATCTGCCCGGTCAGCGTTACGCCGTACAACCCGACATTTACCAGAACGGTAAGAGCACCGCTTACGGCTACACTGTGCCGGGCGGGTTGATCCAGTACCATCTCATTGGCTCGGAAGTGCTGGTGAGCGATGAGGGTGCCTGCCTGCTGCCCGTGGCGGATGATATGGGTTATGCCGAGGCCTCGCTCTTGGAGCCATGGGGTTGCGTCATGGCGGCTTACACCCAGCGCCGGCGCCTGGAACCCAAGCCGGGCGGCGCCATGTGGATCTTAGGCCGGCCAGGAGATGAGCGCGCCTACCAGTTCTCGGCGGAGCTGACGGCGCTCGCCACCATCGTGTTGACCGATGCGCCGGCCTCTGTGCAGGCGTTGGCCGAGGCCGCCGGCGGGCAGGTTGTCGTGCGTGACGGCCTCCAGCCGGCAGACTACGCAGCGTTGGCCGCTGAGTTCACCAAAGGCCGCGGGTTCGACGACATCGTGATGCTCGATCCCCGTTCGGCCGCAGCCGTCGGCCAGGTCGCGCGGCTGATTGCCCGCCGCGGGACGTTGAACCTGGTGGGCGAAACGCCGCTGGATGGGCTGGTGGATGCCGATGTGGGCCGCCTGCACTATGATTACATCGTTTTTGCCGGCAATCGTGGGCCTGATATCGCGGCCTCCTACGGTGAGGCGCGCAATCGGTGCGAGCTGCGCCCCGGCGGCGTCGCGGTGTTTATCGGTGCGGGCGGGCCGATGGGGCAGATGCACGTCCAGCGGGCGCTGGAGCTGCCGGATGGCCCGCGGCAGGTGATCGCGACCGAAGTGAGCGCCGAGCGCCTGGTCGCCCTGCGCGAGAGCTTCGGCCCCCTTGCCGAGCAGAACGGTCGGCGACTGTGGGTCATCAACCCGACCGAGCCGGGGGCGTCGCTCCGCGACCTGGTGATGAAAGTGACCGGGGGGCGCGGCGCGGACGATGTCATCGTCTCCGTGCCGGTCGCCGGCCTGATGGCCGAAGGCGCGGCGCTGATGAACCCGGATGGCATGTTGGTGTTGTTCGCCGGCGTGCCCAACGGCACCCTGGCGCCGCTCGATCTCAGCCAGGTGTATCTGCACAATGCTCAATATACCGGCACCTCAGGCCTCACGATGGACGATCAGGCGTTGGTGATGCAACGGGCGATGGAAAAGAGTTTGTCGC
>DAOUAT010000470.1:0-1789 GCA_034433275.1 Anaerolineae bacterium | reverse complement strand
AGTGGGGTGGCCGGTTAGGCTGTTGGCTGGGACCTGTCGCCTTGACGGAATCGAGCCTTCAGGCGGTCTGGCGTTCAGAGAGAGTGACCGGCTAAAGCCTCGCCTCCAGTCTTTCGTTGTGTTCCCGTCCGGGCGCACGCCAGGCAGGTCGCGACGGAAGGTGGTGTTCAACATGATACCGTTTGCCCTTTTACCCCGCGGCGCTGCTCTGGCGCGCGGCCAACTCGCGCAGCGTCTCGGCGTGGCCGGCTTTGGTGATGGGGAACTTGTAGACCAGGTAGATGCCGGCCGCCAGCACCACCGCCGGCACCGGGCCGATCATCAGGCGGATCGCCAGCAGCGCGCTGTCGGGCTGCACGATGGCCTCGGTGGCGCCCGGCGGCGGGGTGATGTAGCCGGACGCGGCGAGCGCCTGGCTGACCAGGAACAGGCCCAACGCCAGCCCCAGCTTTTGCAGCAGCACGAAGAAGCCGTAGTATGCGCCCTCACGGCGCTTGCCTGTCTCCAGCTCGTCCAGCTCGATCACGTCCGGCAGCATGGACCAGGGCACCAGGTAGGCGGTAGCCACGCCCACCCCGGCCAGCATGCCCAACACGATGATCACCCAGCTCGGCCAGGCCGGTTGCACGAAGAACAGCGCAAAGGCGACCGCGATCCAGAAGATCATGCCCCGGTAGTACACTCCCTTCTTACCCACCCGCCGGCTGATGGCCGTCCAGATAAAGAGCCAAATCAGCGCGCTGCCCTGAACCGCCAGGATCACTGGCGCCACCAGCCCGGGCTGCCGCAGCCAGTAGGTCAGGTAGTAGACGACGATGGTCGAGACGGTCTGCACCACCAGCCACGAGAGCAGGTAGATGCCGGTGACGTAGCGGAACGCCCGGTTGCTGAAGGTAGTTTTCAAGCCTTCGAGAAATGGCAGGGTCTCCGCTTCTTCCTCAGTGTGGCGCTCGTAGGTGCCCCAGAAGGCGAAGAAGAACGGCAGCGTGGCGACGACGGCCCAGACCGCGGCGGAGATCATGTAGCCGGTTTGATCTGTGCCGCCGCCGGCCTTAACCGCGTCCACGATCAGCGGGTGGGCCACGGCCGCGATCAGCCCACTGCCGATGGAGAAGGCAAAGCGGAACGAGTTCAGGCTGGTGCGCTCGTCATAGTCGCGGGTCAGCTCCGGCGTCAGCGCGGTGTAGGGCACGTTGACCACGGTGAACGCGGTGTCCAACATCAGCGAAACGATGAGGTAGTACCAGAACTTGCCCCCGTCGCTGACGTTGGGGACCAGGAACAGCAGGAAGAAGGTCAGGCCGAAGGGGATCGCGCCGAACAGGAACCAGGGCCGCCGGCGTCCCCAGCGCGTGCGCACCCGGTCGGACACCATGCCGATGACCGGGTCGTTGAACGCATCCCAGATCTTGGCCAGCAGCAGGATCAGGCCGGCCACCGCCGGGGTGATCCGGGCGATGTCGGTGAGAAAATAGAGCAGGAAGAAGGACATGATGGCGGTGGCCACGGCCGGCCCGACATCGCCGGCGCCGAAGGCGAATTTGGTGATGAGCGGGACCTTTTCGGCGGAGGTGTCGGTGGGTGCTTTCATAAGGGCTCCCTTTCAAGATGAAGTGGAAAGCGGACAGGTGGGATGATAGCATGGAGGCCGAGAGGTGTCAAAGCCTTCTTGACGTAAGCCCCATCTTGGCATATGCTATGATGTAATCCTGCTCTGTGGGAGGCGATGATGCCCCAAACCGTTCTTGCCCTGGTCCCTCATCCCGACGACGCCGAGATCTACGCCGGT
>DAOUAT010000469.1:0-8811 GCA_034433275.1 Anaerolineae bacterium | reverse complement strand
GTAAGGCAGGAAGCTGACCAGCGGGCCGGTCGCAGGTTGTTTGACCTGTGCTGGGCGCGCGGGCGGGGGCGCGACCGGCGGGCGGGCGCCGCGCGCGCCGCGGGCAGTGGCCTGGGGCCGCTTGCCCTTGGCCGGCAGAGGTGGGGGCGCTTTGACTGGTTCGGGCGCAGGCGCGGGCGCCACAGCTGGACTTTCGAGCCAGCCCATGCCAACGACGACCAGCGCGGCTGCCAGCACCCAAAAGTGCGTCTGGGTGGAGGCGATGGCGATGCCGAAGTGGACTTCCAGGTAGTGCGCCACGATGGCTGCGAACAACGCCAGGATCAGGAGCTGGCGTTGGCCGCTCTGGTGCGCGGCTCCCGGTTCCGCGGTGACTGCCAGGCGCGGGCTCAGCAGCAAATCCAGGGTGACGTACACGATCATGCCGGCGATGAGGCCAGCCGGCAGGCCGATGCCGGCCAGACGCAGGCTGCCGTCGAAGATCACGGGTAGGATCACGCCCAGCGCGCCGCCGGCGGCCAGCAGCCCGAGGAAGAGCGTGCGGCGCCCAGGTTGACGCATCAGCCCCAGCCAACGGAGCGCGTAGTAGAAGACGCCGCCGAACAGGAAGAGCTGCGCGGCGAACTGGAGCAGCCCGCCCCGCACCAGGGCATCGAAGGTCTCGTTGTGCGATCGATCGGGCGAGGCGTTGCGCGCCTCGTAGTGCGCCAGGTCGGGCGGGTAGAAGCGGTTATAAGCCACCCACATGGATTCCGGGCCGTAACCCACCAGTGGCCGGATGATGTTCAGAGGATCAGGCGTACCGTCGGGCTGCTGGATCGGGGCATGGGGCTTCAGCATCAGGTCCACCACGCCCTCCCAGATGAGCACCCGGACCGCGTTGGTGCCCTCACTCTTGCTCAGCAGGGTGCATAGGCGGCTGACATACCGGATTTCGCACACGCGGTGTAGCGGGCCATCGGGCTTGTTCAGGGTTACTACGAGGATGAGGCTTGCCACAGCAAGACCGACAAGGCCCAACCATATTGCCCCCATACCTCGTTCTAACCAATGAAGAATCCTGGTTATCCGGGCCTGGCCGGCTCCCCAGCGCACGAACAGTAACACTCCCAGCATCCCAAAGAAGAACAGCCCTACCCCTAGCCCAATCCACGGCCCCCGGCTCTGTGTGTACACGATGGCGATGATCTGAACGACGAGCACAAAGAGATAACCGCCGGCCCGAAACGCGTCGGCAAAGGTCCCCTGCTCACTATTCAGCCACGCAGCCAGGCTGTTCAGCAACCGCTCCAGCGTGATAAAGACGGCCATGATCAGGTAGGCTGCCACGAAGATGGCATTGCCCATGTTGGCCGCCACGCGGTCAACCACGTCACCCCCCCACGGCAATGGGTCCAGCCCGCGATTCTGGATGATGCCGTAGATGGCGATGGGCAGACTGGTGAGGACGATGGTGTGCAATAACCGCCGGAGCTGTGCGTGGGAACGCAAGTGGGTCAGCGTTAGCGCAAAGATGACGACATAGCTGAAGAACGAGAAGGCGCCCTGCATGCGCACATAGGAACCAAAAAAACTGATGCGGGGTGCAACGGAAAGCGCCGTGCTGAGCAGATAGCTGAGAGTTAACACCAGCGCGGGCAATGCCAGGGGTGTCTCGCGTAACTGCCGCCAGACAGTGTTTGCACCTTGCCGCGGCAGACCCCTGTCCAGCAGTTGCACAAGCCAGGCTACAGCCATCACCAGGGCGATGGAACGCAGCAGGTGCAGCTTATCCGGTTCAAAGACGCGGTTAGAATGGGTGTTGAAAAACAGCGGCGTCACCACCAGCGCAGCCAGCCAGCCGGCTTCGATAATGGCGCCGCAAATACGGCTGAGACGCGTTGTCACGTTACCTCTTGCTGTGGGACAAATGGTGATGACGGACGACGAATGACGAACGACGGACGACGAAGGGCACGCGCAGCCGCCTGCACAGGATAATCTTACCGCAGAGAGGGCTAAAACACAAAACGGGACGGAAAAACCGGCGCGGTATCAACTCAATAACCTCGGGGGCGCCGGTCGCAGACCGGCTGGAAGCAAGCTCAGAACACTTGATCCGGCATCACACGACATCTTCATACAACCGCAACATGCGATCGACCATGACATTCAGCGCGAACTCCGCGGCCACGCGCGCGCGCGCCGCAGCGCCCAAGGTTGCCCGCCGCGCCGGATCGGCCAATAGCGTGTTGACCGCCCCAGCCAGCGCGGCGGCATCCCGCGGGGGCACGACCAGGCCGGTGACGCCGTGCTGGTTGACGTAGGAAGTGCCAGTGCCCAGCTCGGTGCACACCACCGGCAGACCGGCCGCCATCGCCTCCACCTGCACCAGCCCGAACGCTTCGGACGGATGGCTGGCCGGCAGCACGAACAGATCGGCCAGGTGATACAGCGCCGGCAGGTCGGCATCCGGGACTTCACCCAGCCATGCAATCCGGTCGCCGACACCAAGCTCCTGCGCCAACGCCTGCCACTCCGGGCCCATGTTGCCCGTCCCGCACACTACCAACCGGGCCGCCACCTGCGGCAACGCGCGGATCAACCAGTCGAGACCTTTGTAGTAACGCAGACGGCCAACGAAGAGGAGGGTGGGAGCGTGGGCGAGGGGGAGAGGGGGAGACGAGGAGACGAGGAGACGCTCAGTAGAGGCTGTATCTTCAGATGCGGTGGCGCGCGGGAAGGCCGCGTCGATCTGGTCGCGCAGGCGCGCCAGCTCGGCTACAGCCGGCGCGGCCTGAAAGCGGGCCAGAGGAATGCCGTAGGGGATCAGGCGCAGTTTGGCCTGCTGCTCGCCCAGGAAGGCGCCCCCGCGCATGGGCGGGCTGCCGATGATGATGGCACGGACCCAGCGCAGCACCCGGCGCAGGGTCGGTTTGTAGAAGCGCAGGATGCCGGCCTGGCGCACGATGTCCGCGTGATAGGACAACACGGTGGCTCGGCCCCGGCGCAGCAGCCACTGGCTCACCTCGCCGACCGGGTAGGGATAGTGTAGATGAACGATATCCGGTCGTTGGCGCATGAGCTGTCCCGGTAGCGCCAGGCTCAGCGGCGTGGACGCCATCGTTGCCAACCGGCCGGCGCGGATCACGCGCACATCATTCTCGCGCAAAGCGGTTGTTCGCAATCCGGTCGGATTTGTCACCAAGACAGTGACATCATGTCCACAACCGGCTTGCCCCTCGGCCAGCAGCTTGACGTGGTTCTCGATGCCGCCGAGGATGGGCTGGTAGTCCTTGTAGATGTGGAGGATCTTCATGGGTGCATGTTCCGATAGAGCGTCAAAGTCGCGGCCGCCGTCTTACCCCAGGAGAAACGGGCAGCCTGCGCCAGCCCGCGTCGCCGGAGGTCATCCCGGAGTTGATCATCAGACAAGACCCGCCACAATGCATCCGCCAGTGCCATCGCGTTGGCGGGATCGACCAACAGCGTCGCATCTCCTGCCACCTCCGGGAGGCTGGATGTGTTCGAGCAAATCACCGGCGCACCGCACGCCAGCGCTTCCAGCACCGGCAGGCCGAACCCCTCGTACAGGCTGGGGAACACGAAGGCCGAGGCAGCCGAATACAGCGCCGGCAGGTCCGCCTCCGGCACGGGGCCGAGCCAGATTGGAAGTTGGAAGTTGGCAGCTGGAGGTTGGAGGTTGGCTAAGTTGCGCGCCCCCGGGTAACGCGGATCCCAGGCGCCGGCGATCACCAATCCGCAATCACCAATCCGCAATCCACAATCGTCCCACGCTGCCACCAGGCGCACCAGGTTCTTGTGCGGCTTATTGCTGCCCAGGTAGAGCGCGAAACGTTCGGGCAGGTTGTATTTCCGGCGCACCGCGACAATGGCTTCCGGCGGCTGCGGCTTGAAGACGGGATCGGCCGCCAGCGGGATGGCGGTGATGCGTTCAGACGCCAGACCGAACTCGGCCATGAAGTCGCGGCGGGTGAAATCGGAGATCGCGATCACGTGGCGCGCCGCGCGCAGGGCCAGGCGCGTCGTCCAACGGATCAGCAGCCGGGCCCTAGCCGTGCTGTGTGCAGGATAGCGCAGCGGGATCAGGTCGTACACCGTCAACACTGTCGGCAGGCCGAGGCGATAGGGCATGGCCACGTAGGAGCTGTGGTAGATGGCGGGGGTTGGAGGTTGGGGGTTGGAGGCTAGAGGCTGGAGGTTGGAGGTTGGTGCTTCATGTAACCTGCGCAGGAGCCGAGGGACGGCCCATTGCTGAGACATCGAAAAGGGCGAGACGGCCAGCGGCACGATCTGTACTGCGGGAGATGGTGGCAGGGCGACGGGGTGAGCCGAATCAACGATGACGGTCAGCCGCTCGTCGGGCGCCAGCAACGGGGCCATGGCACGGGCCAGGTTGGTCACATAGCGGCCGATGCCTGGGAAGTGCGGGGTTGCCGTGCGAGCATCAAGGATGAAATGCGTCATTAGCCTAGTACCCGATGATATACCATCAACGTCTCCTGCGCGGCGCGTTCCCACGAAAACCTCGCGGCTTGTGCCAGCCCACGCGTGTGAAGATCGGCGGCCAGGTTTGGGTCGGCCAGCACGCAGTGCAATCCGTCTCCCAGTGCGTTCGAGTCCAAGGGATTGATCAGGATAGCTGCCGCTCCGGTTATTTCGGGCAGGCTTGACGTGTGCGAGCAGATGACCGGCGTGCCGCACGCCATCGCCTCCAGCACCGGTAGCCCGAACCCTTCGAACTCGCTGGGGAAGGCCAGCGCTTGCGCGCCAGCATAGATGGCGGGCAGTTCGGTGTCGGGCACGAAGCCGGGGAAGAGCACGGCCTGTTTCGCGGGTGAATTCTCCAGCCGGGCAAAGAAGTCGGCGTACAGCCAGCCGCGTCGGCCCACGATCACCAACGCGTCAGTCAAGCCTTCTGCATACACCCGTTCAAACGCGGCCAATAGCCGGCTGAGGTTCTTGCGCGGCTCAATGGTGCCGACGAAGAGCAGGTAACGTTCTGGCAGGCCGTAACGTGTGCGGGTCGCAACCACAGTATCAATGGGTTGTGGTCGGAAGCGCGGGTCGGCAGCCTCGTAGATCACGGTAATCTTGTCGGATGGGATGTTGTAGGCCGCGATTACGTCACGCTTGCTCTGCTCCGATACAGCGATGACGTGGTCGGCGCGGCGGCAGAAGAGCGGCATGGTCGCGTTGAGGTACCAGCGGTTGAGCCGTTTGTGGTGCGCCGGATAGCGCCGGAAGATCAGATCGTGGACCGTGAGCACCGACGGCACGCCACGGAGCGGCGGTAAAAGGTGTTCCGTCGCGTGAAACAGGGTCGCGCCAGGAACCAGACGGTTGAAACTGAGGCGCCCCAATTGTCCTAGCCAGACCAGCAGCCGCCACGGCTTGTAGCCCAGAGCCACTGTGCTCGTGGGAATGTCTTCCAGCCCCTCCAGCGGCTCGATGCCGGCCTCGCAGTTGTAGAAGAACGCCAATTCGTCGCCGAGAACAGGGAACAGATGGCGGCCAAGGCTTTCAGCGTAACGGCCCAAGCCTGCGCGGCGATGAACGGCGGCGGAGATGTCGAAGTAGATGGTCACGAACCCATAATAATACGCATTGGCGTCAGAGTCAACCGGTGTCTTGATCAAGTTCAGCTCACCCTTAGCGACGTGTAAGAATTCTGCGCGGTGCTTTGCGACCCCGTGTCGGCTGTGGTACACTAGCATTCAGTCCATGTCCGGTGGGAGGTCGTTTCATGGCCGCACAGGCCCTATACCGCAAATGGCGCTCACAAACCTTCGAGACAGTTATTGGCCAGGAGCACGTGACGCTGACCCTGCGCAACGCGTTGCGTGACGGCCGAATGTCGCACGCGTACTTATTCACCGGCCCGCGCGGCACCGGCAAGACTAGCACGGCGCGCATCCTGGCGAAGGCGGTCAACTGCCTGGCTGAAGATCTCACGGGGCGGCCGTGCAACCAGTGTCGCGTGTGTGTGGCGATTTCCGAAGGCCGCCTGCTCGACCTGATCGAGGTAGACGCGGCCTCTAACCGCGGCATTGATGAAATCCGCGATCTGCGTGAGAAGATCGGCTTTCGCCCGAACGAGGCCCGCTACAAGGTCTACATTATTGACGAAGTCCACATGCTCACCAAGGAGGCGGCCAACGCGCTGCTGAAAACCCTGGAAGAGCCGCCGCCGCACGCGATTTTTGTGCTGGCGACCACGGAGCCTGATCGCGTCCCCGAAACCGTGCGTTCGCGCTGCCAGCGGTTTGACTTTCGGCGCATCCCCACCCAAGAGATCGTGGAGCACCTGAGCGAGATCCTGCGCACGGAGGGCGGCAAGGCCGAATCGGCGGCCCTGGTCACGATTGCGCGGCGTTCGACCGGCAGCATGCGCGACGCGGTCAGCCTCTTGGATCAGCTCCTATCCTATGGCGATGAAACCCTCACACTCGCGCGCGTTGAACAAGTGCTGGGTCTAGTGAACGCCGGCGCCATCGGCCGCCTGGTTGACCACATGATGACGCAGGATGCCGCGGCCGGGTTGCTCCTGATCGGCCAGATGGTCAGCGAAGGTGTGGAGTTGGGCCAATTGGCCGACCAGATCGTGGCCTACCTGCGGGGGGTGCTCTTCGCGCGGATCGCCCGCGCGCCCGACCTCCTCGATTTGCCCCAGGATGTTATCGCAACCATGATGCGCCAGGCCGATGCGCTATCGCCGGCTGCGCTGCTGGCTGCAGTGCGTGAGTTCACCGAGGCGCGGGCTGCCTTGCGCGACCAGGTGCCGGGCGTGCCACAACTGCCCGTGGAGATTGCGTTTCTGCGCGCCGCTGGCGCCGTGAGTGGCCTGGCCCCAATTGCGCAGCTGTCAGCCGCGCCGGTCGAGACCGCACTCCCTTCGGCCCGACCGACGACGGCAGCTCCCGCGGCCGTGCCCCCGCCGCCTGCGCCTGTGGCAGCCAGGGCAGCGCAGACCGCCGCACCCGCAGCGAGCGCAGCTTCATCGGCTACCGTCTCGCCTCCGGCCGGCGGTTCTGATCTGTTACAGCAGGCCCAGGCACACTGGGAACGCTTTCTCGCGGCGGCGGGCAAGCGCTGTGGCATGAAGGTGCAAGCAGCGTTGCGCTCCGTGCGCGAATTAGACGTTAGCGGACAAACCCTGATTCTACAGTTTTCGCACGCCTTCTCGCGCGACCTGGTGAATCAGGGCGACAATCGTGCTCTGGTCGAGGTGACCTGGCAGGAAGTGCTGGGCCGCGCGGTGCCCGTGCGCTGTGCGCTGCTTGGCGAGGCGGCGCCCGTGACGGGCGCTAATCCCGGCAAGGCTACACCGAGCGAAGATGATGATGGTTTACTATTGGATGACGCGCGCAAGCGCGGTGCAGTGATTACGCAGCTTTCGTAGCGAGCAACAGGGGTCATATCACGATGGAGGAGTATACTCATGGCGAAAGGTAAACCGCGTCCGGCTTATGGAATGCGCCGTCCAGGCGGTGGTGGCGCACCAGGTGGCATGGCCGGGCAATTGCAGAAGCTGCAAGATGAATTTGCGAAGACCCAGGAAAAGCTGGGTGATGAGATCGTCGAAGTGACGGTGGGCGGCGGCATGGTTAAGGCGGTGATGAACGGGCATCAGAAACTGTTATCTGTCACCATCGCGCCCGATGCGGTTGACCCAGAAGATGTCGAGATGCTGCAGGATATGATCGTCGCCGTGATCAATGAGGCGATTGAGCGTTCTCAAGGGTTGGCTGCTGACAAGATGAGCACGTTGACGGGCGGCCTGCAGATCCCAGGGCTTATGTAACGGTCCACTGGAGCGCTTCCCATGGCACAGACTCTGGCGCGGCCGGTGGCCAATCTCATCGAGTTGCTGGCGCGGCTGCCGGGCATCGGCCCCAAGACAGCATCCCGGCTCACTTTTTACCTGCTGCGCGAGCCCAGTGGACTCGCTGCCGCGCTGGCCGAGGCGCTGGAAGGGCTGAGCAAGGGGACGGTGTTGTGTGAACAATGCTTCAACGTCGCCGAGCAAAGCCCTTGCCCCATCTGTGGTGATCCCGCGCGCGAGCAGGGCCTGATTTGTGTGGTTGAAGAGCCCATGGACGTGCTGGCCGTCGAGCGGACCGGTGCCTTCCGCGGCGTCTATCATGTGTTACACGGCGCTCTCTCGCCCATAGATGGCGTCTACCCTGAGAAGTTGCGCATTGCCGAGTTGGTGGCGCGCGTGACGCAAGCCCGGCCGCGCGAAGTGATCCTGGCTACTAACCCGAGCCTGGAGGGCGAGAACACGGCCGCGTATATTCACCAGCTCTTGGCTGTGGCTGACATGGCCGTGACGCGGCTGGCACGCGGGCTACCGGTCGGCGGTGATCTGGAGTATACGGACGAAGTCACGTTGTCCCGCGCGCTGGAAGGGCGCCGCGCCATGTGAGACTTGGCGTCCTGATCAGGTTGACCCCCGCGATTTGACACATCCCAGCGAACGTAGTATATTCGCTCCTCGTTGCGCCGGAAACGGGTCGGCAACGGAGCAGCGCAGAAGAGCGAACTTGGACAACAGCACAGCCTGGATTTGACACGAAATCCGGTTAGTGATATAGTACTCCATCGTTGCGCTTGAGACACCTGCAAGAAAAACAGCGGTTATCACCTGCGCAAAGCACCTTAGCCAAATGGTCAAGAACGCAGTTCGAGCACTATTGGTGGTGGTGGCACTTTAACAGCTGAAGAGTGACAAGGACAGCGAACCAGTCAATTTTGAGTCCAGGCCTGTGAAGGCGAAATAAGAGTAGGTATACGGAGAGTTTGATCCTG
>DAOUAT010000468.1:0-1848 GCA_034433275.1 Anaerolineae bacterium | reverse complement strand
CGCCCCGGCCAGCAGGCCGCCGCGGGCGGTCGCGCGGCGCTCGGCCGCGGCAGTCTCCGCGGCCAGGACGCGCAGCTCAGCCAGGCCCGCGTCGAGGTCAGCCGGCGCCCCCGCGGTGCCAGGCGGCGGGCTGGCGGCGGCCTGGTCGCGCGCCGAGACCGTGAAGGCCGGAGTCGGCTCGAACGGGGTCCAGCCGTAGCCGGGGAAGTAGAGCTCGGGCCAGGCGTGCGCGTCCAGCTCACGGATGGTGTACGCGTCGGCCTCATCGTCGTAGACGCCCGCCGCGTAGCCCACCGCCAGCCGCGCCGGGATGCCGTTCAGCCGCGCCAGCACGGCCATGGCCGCGGCGAAGTAGTCGCAGTAGCCTCGCTCCAGGTCGAACAGGAACCAGGCGACGACCTCGCGGCCGGCCGGCGGCGCAGGCACGTCCAGGGTGTAGGGCAGGCGGCGCAGCTCCCGCTCGATCGCGACCGCGCGGTCATAGGGCGTCACCGCGCCCGCGGCCCACGTCTGCGCCAGGGCGATCAGCCGCGGGTCCAGGTCGGCCGGGAGCTGGAGGTAGCGCTCGGTGATGGCCGCGCTGTAATCGGTAGCGGCGCCAGCCAACAGGCCGGCGTCGGTGACCGGCGGCGCGGCGAGCACGGTGTAGCGGCCCGGCCTATCCGACGCGGTCAGTGCAGCCAGGTCGCCGGGGCCGCGGAACAGGGCCGTGTAAGGCCGATCCACGGAGACAGGCATGCCGGGCGCGTAGATCACCCCGCGCGCAGCCGCCAGCACTTCCACCGACCCGATCCAGGGCGCAGTGCTGAGCTGCGGGCTGTCTGCCCACGATTCGCCCGCGGCCAGGCGGGCCTCGGCCAACGGCTCGGGCTCGTCCCAGCCGCGGCCGGTGTAGTGGGCGAACGTCAGGCCGCGCCAGTAGAGCGGCTGGTCAGGCAGGCGGCCGCGCACGCGGACGCGCAACGCGGCCACGTCGGCCAGTTCCGCGCCCGCGCCCAGCAGGTGCGACCGGGGCAGCCCGCCCGCAGCGATCCCGCCTGCAGGGACCAGCGACCGCGCAGGCTGGGCGACCACGAAGCTGCGCGCGAGCGACTGCTCCACCTCCCGGTAGGGTGACTCGAACAGCCGCCAGAACGCCTCGGAGACGCGGTGCGAGGTCAGAAACGGAATGGTCGGCGCGAGGATCAAGGCCAGCGCGGTGATGCCCGCGGCCGCAAAAGCCCAATCCAGGCGGAGCTCCGGCGAGTAGTCGGTTCCGGCGCGCTCCCAACGGGCCGCCAGGCTGTGCCAGCGGACCGCAACCAGTAGCAGCGCGGTGGCGCCCAGAAAGGGCAGCAGCGCCCAGCGCACGTCATCAGCCCAATACACGTGTTGCGCCAACAGGATCCCGGTCGGCAGCAAGCCGACGAACGGCTGGCCGCGCCGCGCGATCCACCAGCCGGCCCATGCAGCCACGGCCCAGGCCAGCAGTCCCGCCAGGCCGATCACCACCAGGTTGTCGGGCGCGCCCTGGCCGGACACCAGGCCCCGGGTCCACCACGCCACGCGGCCCGCGTAGCTGGTCAGCGCGGCCCACTGCTCGCTGAAATAGGAGATGGCGGGTGCGGGGCCGATGGGCTCGCCCAGTCGCCAGGCGACCCACCCGGCCGTTTGCCCGATCAATCGGCCGAAGCCCAGCACCCGCACGCCCCAGGCCAGATCGGCCACGACGCCGGCCGCGGCCAGCAGCGCGGTCGCGGCCGGCGCTGCGATCCGCCGGTGCGCCAGCCACCAGCCGGCGGCCAGGCCGGCGGACGCCAGCCACAGCGTCGGTTCCAGGCCGACCACCAGGCCCGCCTGCACCGCGCC
>DAOUAT010000467.1:0-7700 GCA_034433275.1 Anaerolineae bacterium | reverse complement strand
GACTGCGCCGAACAGCAGCAGCACCCGGCGGCGGACCCAGCGCGTGCGGATGCGGTCGGAGATCAGCCCGAACAGCGGGTCGTTGATCGCATCCCACAGCCGCGGGAGGCCTACCGCCCAGGCCGCGTATGCGGGGCGCAGCCCGGCTACGTCGGTGAGAAAGAAAAGTTGGAAGAACATGACGATGGCAAGGGGGATGCTGGTGCTGAGGTCGCCCGTGCTGAACAACAGCTTGGTGCGCCGGGGCAGCGTTGGAGCAGACAGGCGGTGATTTCGGCTCATAGCGCCTCCAGGTCTTGCATTTCTTCCAGCTCGTACGCATAGAACTCTTCCAGGCTGCGGTCGGCCACCTGCCGGCGGAACGCAGCCAGCTCGGCTTCGACGGCCGGATCGAGCGCCCGCGGCTGATGGCGGGCCAGGATTTCTTTGGCCCGCGCCCGCGCCCGGTCGATCGCCAGTGTTCCGCCATTTTTCTCCCACGTCTCATGGGGTTCGCGCACCAGGAGCCGGGGCATGAAGTGCTCGGTTCGATAGTGGGCCACGGTGTGTTGTTCCGCCAGGTAGTTGCCGCGAAAACCGACCTGCCGGATCAGATCCAGTGCCAGGGTGTCATCAGTCACCTCGATGCCGCGCGCCAGCCGCACGGCCGCGCCGCACAACTCGTCATCCAGCACCAGCAGGGGGTGGCTCTCGATCAGGGTGCTGTCCAGCGTGCCGCCGCAGGTGATCATGTTGACGCCGGCCAGCACGGCGGGCAGCAGGGTCCCCATGCGCTCCGCGCCGGCCTGGAGATCGGGGGTCTTGGCCTCGGTGGCGGCGCCGACGCTGCGGCAGGGCAGCCCGTAGAAACGAGCCAGTTGCGCGGACGCGGCCGTGATCAGCCCCGTCTCCGGCGCGCCCAGGGCCACCGTGCCGTGGCGCATGTTGGCGACCGTGGACACCGTGCCGTAGAGCACCGGCGCGCCGGGCCGAAAGATCTGCGCCAGGGCGATGTGGGCCAGGATCGCGGCGTTTTCCTGCGCCAGCAGGCCGGCCAGCGTGGCGGGGGCCGTGGCCCCGGCAATGGCCTCGGGTGACATCGCCAGCGGCTGGCCGTACTCGGCGCAGATCAGCAGCCCCTCGGCCTGCTGCTGCGCCATCTGCAGCGGGCTGACCACCGAGCAGATCGCCAGGAAGCGGGGTCGCGCGCGCAGCTCCGTCTTGCCGCCAACCGCGATCGCCATCATGCGCATCATGTCCCAGGTGGGCAGGTAGCCGTAGCAGCCCATGCCGAACGACTTGCGGCTGTGGTGCGCCCAGGCCCAGATCGCCTCCGCGTGGATGGTGGTCATGGGGATGTCGTCGGGCCACACGTCCATCTGGGAGCTGTGGATGTGCTCCAGGCCGTCAATGAGCTGGATGTGCTCGACCATGTCGGCGGCCGTGACCGGCCGGCAGGCGCCCGTGTCCATGTCCAGGATGCGGGTGGGGGTGCCCAGGCCGGCGAACACGGGCGTGGCCTGTTCGCCGCCGATTTCCAGGCGGAAACTGGGGTCAATGCCGTGCAGCGCAAAGGACTTGGGCGCCTGATCCACGGCCCAGCGCACCAGGCTCTCGGGGAGCCGGACGACCTGCCCGGCATCATCCACCTCGGCGCCGGCCGCGCGGAACAGGGCGCGGGCCACGCCGTAATCCACCTTGATGCCGACCTCGGCCAAGAGCGCCATGGACGCACCGTGGATGCGGCCGATTTCGTCCTGACTGAGTACTTCGAAGCGCGTGGTCTTCATGGTGTGCTGCCTCCGCTGAGGATAGACTGCCCTGGAAATGGGGCTGTACCGCAATCCGCTGGATTGCGCTTGGCGGTGCGGCCACAATCTGGCGGATTGTGCTACACTGCCCCCCGCCGTGGCGCCGCCCGCGGCATGAGGAAATGGGGCTGTACCGCAATCCGCTGGATTGCGCGTGGCGGTGCGGCCACAATCCGGCGGATTGTGCTACACTGCCACGCGCCGTGGCGCCGCCCGCGGCATGAGTAACTGCCCTGGAAATCGGCTTGTAGCGCAATCCTCCGGATTGCGCCCCGCGCGCGGACGCCAAGCCGGAGGCTTGGGCTACACTTCTATATCTAACCGTGTCCGCGTTGTCTGCGGTATCCGCGTCGTCCGCGTTTCCGTTCTTGTGCCTGTTTTTGTCATCGGTGACCTGCGCACTGCTCCGAAAAACGGACCTGCGTGAACAGCTCCGGGATGTGCGAATCCCAGACGCCGTGAGGGCTCCAGGCCCAGCCGCCGGGGTCATCGGCCGGGGGCGCTTCTTTGTAGGTGTTGAAGCGCGAGAAATCCATGGGCCAGACGTCGCCCGCGCGAGGCGGCGCGCTGTTGGTGGGGCCGGCCAGCCGTTTCAGGCCGGCCCAGGGGATCGCCAGCTCCACGGTCCAGCCGCGGTCGCGATCGGTGGGGTCGTTCAGCGTGCCGTCCACGTACACGCCCCACTGCAAGCCGGGCAGATCCCAGTTCCAGAAGCCGATGCGCGGCCCGCGCGGATGTTGCAGGAAGCCGACGCCGTGGAAGGGACGGACGCCCGCCGCGCGCCGGTCGAACTCGGGGAGCTGATCGTACCCGGCGCGCCGGTAGGCGTCCTCCCAGATGAATAAGACCTCGTAGATCGTCCCCAGGGCGTTGATTTCGAGCTCGTAATACGCATCTGGCCCGGCGATGAAGAACTCCACATCGTTCTCGTGCCAGATCTCAGCATCGCGCTCGGTGAACGCCGCGGTCACCAACGGCTCTTCGATCCAGTAGCCGACGTAGAGGAACTGATCGTCCCACAGCACCGCAGCGCGCGTGTCGTGGATGCCCGGCCGGCCGCGGATCAGATCCGCGAAGCGCGGGGAGCGCGGCGCGGCCCGCCAGCACGGCTCATCCAGGCGGCCATCAATCACCGGCGGCGCGTCCGCCCGGCAGGCGGTGTAGCCGGCGATCCGATCCTGCGGCCAGGGGAAGGGCCAGGCCGCGGCCGGCTGGGTCACGCCGCCTCCGAGACGTCCGGCGCCGGCTTGGCCAGTGTGTCGGCCAGCTTCCGCCAGCGCATGAAGGCCTGTTCTGTGGGCCGCTCGTTCTCCCAATCGAAAGCCTCCATGGCCTCGTCATAAGGCGTAGCGACGACCCCGCGGCGCTGGATGCCGATGACGTAGGTCGTGTCCCGGCCCGCCTCGATCTCCCCCAGGATCTTTTTCGTGGCAAACGCGCCCAAACGGCTGCCCTGGATCCGGTCGAACGCGGTGGGCACGCCGCCGCGCTGGAGGTGCCCCAGGATCGTGGTCTGCACCTGGAAGACCCCTTGCGCCTCGGCCTCCATGATCCGGCGCACGAAGTCGCTATCGTAATACGGCGAAGCGTGCTCGGCCATCACGACGATGCCCATCTTCTTGCCGGCGGCAAAGCCGTTGCGCAGGATCGCGATGTCCTTTTGCAGCATATCCAGGTTGATGCCATCCTCGGCCAGGATCTCCATCTCCGCGCCGCTGGCCATGGCGCCGGCCATAGCCAGGTAGCCGCAGCGCCGGCCGAACACCTCGACGATGAACGCGCGATGGGCCGCGCCGGCGGTGTACTTGATCTTGTCAATGGCATCCACGATGTTGTTCAGTGCGGTGTCCGCGCCGATGGTGGTCTCGGTGCCGGGCAGGTTATTGTCAACGGTGGCGGGCACGCAGATGATGGGGATGCGCAGCTCGGGGTAGCGCTCCCGCGCCGCGATCAGCTTGCGCACCTGTTTGTAGGTCTCCATGCCGCCGACCGCGATGAACCCGCGCAGGTCCCACTTCTTGATCTGTTCGGCGATCTGGCCGATCTCCTCCGGCGTGACTTCGTGGCGGACCGCGCCCAACTCGCTGCCGCCCAGGTTGATCCAGTTCTGGACATCCATCCAGCCGATGTCCACCACATCGCCCCGGGCCAGGCCGCCGAAGCCGTAGCGCGCGCCAACCACATCCTGGCCTTCGTTGCGTGCGATGCGCAACACGGTGCGTACGATGGCGTTCATGCCGGGCGCGTCGGGGCCGCCGGTCATCACCGCGATGCGGCCGCGGCCGGTCACTTCTTGCTTTGGCTCAGCACGGGCCAGCGTCTTGAGGAGCTCCAGCGCATCGGCGAAGCTGCGGCCGCGCATGGCCAGCGCCTGCTCGAAGTGGCCGTTATCAATCTCCGTGTTGATGGCCTGGCTCTTGGCGACCACTTCGTCGAGGGGGGTGGCCTTCGGTTCGTTGTGGATCAGGCCGATCATGACCGGTGTCGGATCGTCGCCGGCGATGTGCTCCACCGCGGCCGCGCCCAGGCGCGAGGCCAGATTGCGCTCAAAGGCCGAGGGCGATCCCCCGCGCTGCACGTGCCCCAACACGGTCACGCGCGCATCAACACCCATGCGCGCCTTGAGGATCTCGGAGATCGTCACGGCGCGGATGGGGAGACCATCGCTGTGGCGCGCGCCCTCAGCGAAAATGATGACGTCGTGCCGGCGGCCTGCCGCGCGCCCGCGCTTCAGCGCCTCGACCATCCGGTAGTGCCAGCGGGAATCCATCTCTTCTTCCGGGATCAACACCCAGTCGGCGCCGGTGGCCACCGCGCTCATCAGCGCCAGGTAGCCGCAGCGCCGGCCCATCACCTCGACCACGAAGGTGCGCTGGTGCGAGTCGGCCGTGCTGTTCAGCTTGTCCACCGCCTCGACGATCGTGTTGAGCGCTGTGTCCGCGCCGATGCTCATATCGGTGCCAAACTGGTCGTTGTCAATGGAGCCGGGCAGGCCGACCACCCGGAACGGCGGCGGGTTTTTCGCTTTCTTCGCCGGGATCGCGCCCTCGGCAGCCAGGGCGGTCAGGTGTTCGGCCCACTCCTGGTAGAGCAACAGCGCACCGGTCAGCGATCCGTCGCCGCCGATGACCACCATGCCATCAATGCCCGCGTTGACCAGGTTGCGGGCTGCTTTGCGCCGGCCTTCCAGTTTGCGAAACTCCTCCGAGCGGGCCGTGCCGATGATGGTGCCGCCCAACTGGAGGATGCCGCCCACACTGCGCCAGTTGAACGGCTGGAACTTGGCACCGCCATCCACAACCCCCTGCCAGCCCTCGTGGATGCCGACGACCTCGATGCCGCGATCCAACGCGCAGCGGGTGACCGCACGGATGGCCGCGTTCATGCCCGGTGAGTCGCCGCCGCTGGTGATGATGCCGATGCGCATGATAACCTCCTGGTGCTATTGCGGATTTATAATTGCCGACCCTGGTTAAAGTTCAGTCCCGATAGCCGCTGAACAACGTGCGCAGTGAGTCGAGGAGGCCTTTGCGTTCCTCGATCTCTTCGGGCTCGTCGTAGCTGCCAGCGCTGACACGTTGGCTGATCATGGCCTGGGTCAGCGCCAGCTCGTCGATCTCTAGCCGCGGCCAACTGCCGTTGAGGCGCCCATCCCGCAGCACGGTCACGCGGTCGGCGATCAACACCGCCTCGGCCGGCCGCCGCGTCAGGTAGAGGCAGCCGATGTTGCGCTCGGTCAGGTGGCGCACGCCGCGGATGAGCTGGCTCTGTTCGCTGGCCAGCGTCAGGGACGCGGCCGGCTCATCCAGGACGACGACCTTCGGTTCGGTGGCCAGCGCGCGCGCGATCATGACCAGCCGCTGCTGCCCCCCGGTGAGCCGGCCCGCCGACACGGTCGGATCGAGCTTGAGATCGAGCTGCGCCAGGATGGCGAGGGCCTCTTGTTCCATCGCGCCACGGCGCAGCAGAAAACCGTGTCCGCCCTGCTGCCACCGGCCCAGGGTGATGTTTTCTGCGATGGTCATCCGGCTGAAAATCCCGGAGCGCCGGGGCACGACGCCGATGCCGCAGCGGATCGCGTCTTGCGGCGAGTGTAAGTCGACCGGCTGGCCTGCTACGCGAATCTCCCCGGTGTACATCCCGGCCCGGTGGAGCCCGGCCAGGATCTTGAAGAGGGTTGTCCGGCCTGGTCCGCCCAGATCGCCCAGCAGCACGTGGACCTCGCCGGGGGACACTGCCAACGTGACATCATCCAGCGCCAGCAGCTCGCCGCCACGAGCGGAGAGATGGCTCAATTCCAGGGCAGATGGTGCAGTCATGTTTGCTCCTCATCAACGTTGACATCGTGCTCAAGGGCGCCCATGTTAGCTCCGCCGCCGCGTCAATCCCCGTAACACGGCGAACTCAGCGCGGCGGAAGGCCCCCAGCGCAACCAGCGCACCCAGATAGGCCAACGCGCCGGCCGCCAATGCCGGCAGCAGCGGCACGGCCAGGCGCAGCAGCCCCCAGACCACAGCCGCGTTGATGCCCGCAGCCAGCAGCGGCCGGCCCAGCAGCGCGGCCCACGGGATCGGCGCCACGTGGCGGCGCACCGCGATGCCGAACGGGATGAACAGCGCCAGCTCGGCCGGGATCTGGATGATCGCAGCCGCGACATAGCCGAAACGCGGAATGAAGATCAGGTTTGCCAGGCCCGTGAAGGCCACGCCGATGAGGAACGCCCGGGTCAGGGTGCGCTGCTGATTGACCGCGATCAGCACGTACTGCGTCACCGAGTTGATGAAGCCGATGGGGATCGACCAGATCATGATGCGCAGCGCGATGGCCGAATCGGGCAGGTAGGCCGCGCCGCCCAGCAGTTGGATCAACGGTGTGGCCGCAAAGGTGAAGAAGACTGCGATCGGCAAGGCGACCATGAAGAGCAGTTGCAGCGCCAGTTGGTAGCCCTTCACCAGGGCTTCCCGGCCGGCCTGGGCGTAGCGGCTCATCAGCGGGAAGATGGCCAGGGTGAAGTAGGCTGGGATCACGTTCAGGCCGTCCAGCCACTTCACGCCGGCCGAGAAGATGCCCAGCGCGGCGGGATTGGTGGCCCCGCGCAGCACGAACTGACTGATGCGCCAAAACACCGTCGCCAGCAGGTTGTTGATCATCAGCGGGCCGGACTCAGCCAGCATGTGGCGTTGGAGGCTGAGGTCGAGGGAATGTTTTGAAAACCCTAGAAACCAGGTTTCTCCGAGAAACCTGGTTTCTAAAACGTTGCGTTTCAATACGACCCACAGCCAGACCATCTGCACGACGTTCATCACCAGCGAGACGCCGGCCAACCCCACGAAGCCGAGCTCCACCGGTGGCAGCAGCACCAGCGCGCCCAGCGCCACTTTGGCGGTCGCGATGGCGGTCGCGATGGCCGCCGGGTGCTCCATCTTCTCAAAGGCGTTGAAGATGGCGCTAATGGCATCGCTGACGTTGGCAAAGAGCAGCGCCAGGGCGAACAGGGCAATGGCCTGGATCTCTGCGCCGGTCAGTTGGTTCAGCACGACCCGGTAGAACAAGGCGACCAGGCCCATGACCGGCAGGCTGAGCAGCCACAGGCCGGCCCGAAGCGCGATGGTGTTCAGCAGATAACGCGGCGCCCGGCTGCGGTCAATCGCCACATCGCGCGTCACCAGGGTGCCGAGACCGAAGCGTGTGACGATCTCGAAGATGCCGTAAAACGCGATGGCGAACGCGTAGCTGCCTTCGCCGGTCGGGCTGAGCACGCGCAGTCGCAGCATGGCGAACGCGAAGTCAATGCCCTTGCTCATCAGCGACATCGCGAGTTGGACGGCGCTGTTTTTCGCCGCCGTGCCCACCTCGCTGCGCTCCCCGCGATAGAAGCGGCGCCAGCCCCACCAGCCGCCCAACAGCAGC
>DAOUAT010000466.1:0-16253 GCA_034433275.1 Anaerolineae bacterium | reverse complement strand
ATCGGCCGGCGCGGTTGCAGCAGCGGCCGCGGCTGTAGTGGCAGGGGGAAGCTGTGCGCTGCCGGCGCAACCGGCGGCGATGATGGCAGCCGTGATCCCGGCCAGCAGGGTTGAAAGGGTGCGTTGACTTGGCATGGTTTGTCCTTAATGTGACCGGCGAGAGCCCAATGTCACTGACTTTTCGCTTGCAGGGGGTCTGTGACCCCCGTCCTGGGGTCAGAATCAGCCTGAAAACGCCCGCGACGCCGGTCACAGACCGGCTGAGAACAAGGAGACCGGCTGAAGCCTCGATTCCGGAGCGGTGCGTGGGTTACAGGTTGTTGTCCATCGCCTGGTAGATCTCGTCCGCCAGGGCGGTGTCTTCGTGCCGATGCCAGCGCTTGCCGTTCGGTTCGTCGAAATACACCCGCAGCTCGGCGGTGTCGTTCAGGAAGTTCAGCCGGCCGATCGCCACCCGTTTGATCGGCAGGCCGGTGCGCTGGCGCAGGTCGGCCAGCAGTTGGTCCCGATTCTCCGGCGTGATCAGCTCGATGCGGTCGTAGCGGACCGAGCGGCTGCTCTCGTAGTGGAAGCCCCACTCGCGTTCCAGTACGAATAGCACCGCGGCCACGGTCGCGTTCACCGCCAGCAGGGTGAGCCACTGGTCGCCGCGCATCAGCACCGAGTTCATCACCGGCAGCGCGATGACGATGAAGAGGTAGGTCATCTCGCGGGTGGACATGGTGCTGGTGCGATAGCGCAGCACCGAGAAGATGGCGAACAGGCCGAACCCCACCCCCAGACTGAGCTCCGCGCTGGTCAGGAAACTCATCACGAAGTAGATGATGGTGTTGAAGGCCAGGTAGGTGAAGACGTAGTTCTTGTTCTGGTTGGCCGGGTAATAGATGAAGCGCACGATGATCAGCGCCACCAACAGGTTGACCGTGAACCCGGCAAATAAGCTGAGAAAAGACATGAAGCACTCCTTTGGATCTGATTTTGAGCATCCTGAGCGGAGCCCCGCATCGGTGCGCGGGGCGTGGTCGAAGGATGCAGTTCTGTGTGAAGACCGCTTTGCACCCTTCGACTCCGCTTCGCTGCGCTCAGGGTGCTCCGCTCGAGCATTTTGGTGCTGTTCGGTGGCCCGAAGGCCATGACAACTCCGCCCAGGATGCTTCCACTACAACTGAATGGTTTTTCCCAACCGCTCCACCAGCCGCTGCTTGGCCTTGAACCGGTTATGTTTCACATCCGGATAGAGCAGGCTCACGCCCATGCAGTATTTACTGAAGCTCGTGCCCCGCACATGGTAACGGCGCATCAGTTGGGCAAACTCCGACGCGTGCCGGTCGCCGGTGTATTTCACCTCGGCCACGATGATCCCTTGCAGGGCCGCCCGCGCCTCAGCGCGTGAGAATGCCAGGTCGAGGTCCAGGGTGACGCGTTCGGGCCGGGCTGTGCTGACCAGGGTGATGCGGGTGTAGTGGTTCCACAGGATCGGGCACAGCGCGTCGGCAGGATAGGGGCAGGCGTTGGCCAGCCAGGTGGCGGCCCTGCCCGGCAGCGCGCTGATCGGCGTCTCAGCCGGGATGCGGCTCTTGATTGTGCGCCACGCGCCGGTTTTGTGCTTGACTTCCAGGAACGCGGCGTGCGAATCCACATACTCCCGCGCCCGCACCTTGTAGCGATCGGGCGCGCCCGCGTGGTGCCGGCGGTACATGGCCAGGTCGTCGGTGTCGAAGTACAGCGTGCGGTACTGGCTGAAAGGCCGGCCGGCCACAACCAGCACCCGGTAGGCGTCGCGCAATTCGGCCAATGCCGGCAGCAGCAGGTTTTGCGGCAGGATGAACTTGAGCTCCGCACGATCCAACAGCGCTGCGCCGGTCATCTCGGCCAGGGTGATGGGCGCGAAGGTGGCGAGCAAGCCCCCCAGGGCGGCCTGGTAGTCCGGCGCCTGCGTCCGCTGCCGATCCGGCAGCCAGCTTAAGGCGCCATCCAGGGTTTTCAGTGTCGTTGACATAGTCAGCTCCTCTCAGTGGCCGGCGCGCACGCCCGGTCGCCAGGTGTTTATTGCTCGTGGTAGATGGCGCAAGCCGGGTGTGCTCAACCCATCCGGTTCCGATGATAGCGTTGTGGCCTGAGATCAAGCTAAGTCGTTCCTGAGGGGATGCTGAGAGGGGGGAGGTGAAGCGCGGGGATTGCAGCGTGAGATACCGGGTTAGAACGGCAGCCAGGGAGGGTGGGGTGCGCACCCTGAAGGACTCGTGTGCGCACCCCTTTTAGCATCAGTACCGCGGCGGCGCCGGGGGTCTCGTCAGCGACACGCCGCTCACCAGCCCCAGGATGTACGCGATTAATAGCAGGATCAGCACGAGTTGGACGTCGTCCATGGTGTCCTCCTTGCCAATCGTGTTGGCGGGTGTGGTGCGGGTTAACCGCTATGCTGTGCCAGTGTACGATAGAAGGGCAAGGCCCGATCCCCGAGTGCCAGGATCAGGGCTTCTTGAGAGTCGGTCAGGCGGACCAGCGTGCCGTCCGGCGGATAGGCGGCCGGGGACAGGAGCGCCAACCCCCCGGCAAGACGGCTGAACGGCATGTCGGCGCACGCTGCGGCGCACAGCGTTTCTGGGTCCAACCAGGCCAGCAAGGGTAGCTCGGCCGATGGCCTTGGGCAGCCCAGCAGCTCGGCCAGGAAGACCACCAGGCAGGTCGCCCCACGATGCTCCGGGCACCACGGCTCATGGGGCGGGGTGCGATAGCCCAGAAACACGATGGCTGCCGGCAGCTCCGCGCCGGCGAACGAAACAATTTCGATGTGGTCTCGGTCTCGCACGATCAACGTGGTGGTGCTGGGCAAGAGGCGGACATCGCAGCCGATCTCTTCGGTCGCTTCTCGGCGGGCGGCATCCGTCACCGACCTGTCAGCATGGGTCACACCGCCGCCGATGCCGGTGAGCTCCAACACCGGGCCGGCGGCTGATGGGCGCAGCGGCCGGCCGCCCAACAGGAAGCCAGACCGGCCAGGGAGGATCAGGCTGACGCCAACGAAGACCCCCAGCGCGGTCAGCGCCGAGAGGAAGGTGGAGAGGCTGGTGGGTGACATGGCGGCAAACTCCTTACTCCGTGACCGGTGAGGCATTAATTGTCTTCATGTTGTCGTTTTAGCGACAGTACGATATTAGCACAGTCGTGTGCGCTTGTCAAGACCCAAAAATGAAAAAGGACGCGATCGCGCGTCCTTTTTAACACACGGCTGGCAGTCTCGCGAGAGTTAGTTCCTAGCGGTTGCGCGCAGCATATAACCTTCCCCGCGCACCGAAAGGATCAGCCGCGGCCGGCCGGGATCTTCTTCTACCTTGTCGCGCAGCCGGTTCACCGTTTTTTCCACCACTGAAGGTGTGCGCCCCGCGCCCCACACGTGGTCCAGCAGTTCCTGCGTGGCGCACACCTGGGTCGGTTTGCTGGCGAGATAACGAAACAGCCGATCCTCCACCACGGTCAGTTTGCGGGTTCGTTCACCGACGCGGATCTCTCGTAGCTCAGGTTGGTAATGGAGGTCGAGATCGGCCGGCGCGGGACGCCCCTGGTCTTCTGCGGACGTTGTGCCGGGCCGGTGGCGCGCGATCCAATAGCGCCAGACGTCGGCAAAGGGCGCGGGTTGGCCGTTGCGCATTTCCACCAGCCCCAGTTTACGCTCCAGGCGGCGCAGCAACAAAGGGTCATCGGGCGCGGCGCCGCCCACCAGGCCCAGGAGGAAGGCGCGTTCATCGGGGGTGCGTCGCGCGTAGAGTCGTTCGCACAACCAGCGGGCGTGTGCATCGTAGCGGATATCGCTGCGCACTGCTTCGGCGATTTCGTCTGGAGCCGCGGCGTCGCCTTCTTCATCCCACGCCTGGAATAGATAGTCACACCCCAGCTTCAGCAGGTCAGGATGCCGGCCGGCTTCATGGCGGAGCAAGCTGGCTGTGGGCGGGGCAATGGGGGTATGGCCCTCTGCTCTGGCCGCGGCCTGGATCAGCTGATCGGCTTCAGCCTCGGTGAGCAGGCCCAGGTGGTGGGCCGTGAAGATGTTGTACAGGGGCGACACCGGCTCTGCGCCCAACGGCCGGCACACCTGGTCGAGCGGATCGGTGCTGGTGATGGCCAGGGCGAAGTGCTGCGCGAACCGGACGGCCAGCGCGCGCAGCCAATCCAACCCCTGAGCCGTGATCTCGGGGATCAGCAGCTCGAAATCGTCAATGAGCACGATGACACGCGCTTGGGGCTGTTCGGCCAGTAAAGCCAACAGGTCTGCCAGGGCCTGGTAGGCCAGCCAAGGGGTGTCAGGACGTGGGGCGGTGGGCATGGGGATGTTGTAGCCCGCTGCCCGGGCTGCCTCGTCCAGCCGTTCGCGCAGATGTGTCCAAAACGCCTGGGGCCCGCGATCAGCCCACTCCACCAGGCGGACCCAAACGTAGACGCCAGTCTGTCCGGGCGGCAACCCGATCTTGGCGCGGTAGGCCGCGTGCAGCAGCGAGGTCTTCCCGGATCGCGGCTCGCCCACAATGTTGCAGTTTTGGGGAATCTCGCTGCCGAGCTGCCGGGCCAACCAGGCGAGGGCGGCGGAACGACGGATGAACCCGGCATCGGCCCAGACAGGTTCGCGCGACAGGAAGGAGCTTTTAGTCATAGAACCTCTCGCATTGTCCTGGTGATGGTATAGTTGGCGGCGATCCAGCGTTGGCACAGCGGGACTTTCAGGCGGTAACGCTCATTGCCATCGCAGGTGAGGGTGTCCATCTTGGTCAGCGCCTGCAGTCCGCGCCAGAGCGCCGGCTCGTCGATCCGTGCTGGCGCTAACGCCGCCAGTAACGCCTCGAACGAAATCCACCGATCGGTGTCATTTGCCAGTGCCGCCAGGAAGAGCTTGTACTGCTGCTGCAACTGGGGATCGAGGGTGCTGTCGGCCCCCCAGAGGTGATTGAAGCGATGTTCTTCTTCCAGGGGCAGCCAATCACCGATCACACTGCGGAGGTGTCCCATGCTGACCCGCGACCCTCCGCTGTGGTAAGTGCTGTTGGCGAGCTCATTGCACAGCATCTGCAGGTAATAGGGATGCCCGGCGGTCAGCGCCAGCAGTTCATCTACGACGTCATCATCGTAATGGAGGTGCTGCGCCGGCTCGATGATCAGGCGCCGCGCTTCGTTCAGTAGCAGGCAGTCCACCTTCTGAGTATGGGTGACGTTGAGCAGGGATGAGGCGCCGACCTGCTGGCGCAAGGTGTCCAATGCCCCGCCGCCGCTGAACAGGAAGCTGATCTGGTTGCCGCCTGTGATCAGGCTACGCAGATAGGTGAAGCTGTCTGCCAGGGTGGCGCGCGTCTCGGTCAGCCCAGCCAGCACCTGGAACTCGTCCAACATCAGGATGATGTGCCGGCTTTCGTGCCGGCGCAGTGCTTCCACAAAGGAGCGGAAGTAGCCCAGTGGGTCGCTGCGCAGGCGATGGAACTTCGGTGCATTGATGTCCTGATCTTCTGCGGCCGCGGCTAGCCCCTGGGCGACAGTGTGCAAGAATATGGCGGTATCCTGGCCGCTGATGCTTTGCAAGTCTATGAGAACCGGCAGGTGGGCGCTGTTCGCCAACAGATGCTTCAGTTGCATCAGCAGAGATGTCTTGCCGATGCGTCGCGGCCCCCATAGCAGGATCGCTTTGCCGGGGGTTGGGTCACGCAGGTAATCCTGCAGCCTCCGAAGCTCGGTCGCACGGCCGAAAAAGCGTTGGCCGGTGACCGGGCTCAGGGTGTAAGGGCTTTGAGACCGCTGGACAGGGTCAGAAGGAAGCCACAGCGCGGCGTTCACCCAATCCAACTCGCGGACACTCTCAATCTCCCGCAGGCGATTGACCAGCATTTCGGCGCGCTGCCGCGTAGTCTGGTTCAGATCTATGGTGACGCGCGCGGAGCCGTCATCCATGCGATCGGCGTGGAAATGGTTCATGCCGATGCCCGAGTCGGCCACCGCGGCGCCGATGTCGCGTACTAAACCCGCGCGGTCGTCGGCCGTGATATGAATCTGGGCGCTGGCCTGCCACGGCCTGGTCTGCCATGCCACGGAGAGCAGCGGCCTCAAACTGCGGGCCGTTGGACAGTCGGCCCGATGGATGACCATCTCGTTTTGGCGCGTGACGTAGCCGACGATGGCGTCGGGCGCAATGGGCCGGCAGCACTTGGCCAGTCGTTGCCTCAGGTAGGCATAGGCCAGCGGCACGCTGGTGGCGCGCGGCATGGGGATCCCGTGCGCTCGCGCTGCGTCTTGCATCTGCTTGAGGACCTTGCCCGTGGTCAGCTGACCCAGCGCGACCGCGGTTTGCAGGTCACGCGCACTGCTGTAGCCCAACTCGCCGGCAGCAACCTGTAGCCGGCTGATGGTTTCGGCCGAGGTAAGGGTTGCGCCCATCTCCCGCAGCCTGGCGTCCAGCAGATCCCACCCTTTTTGCGCGACGCTGTCCGGCCGCTGCGACATCAGCCAGCGGCGGATCTCGTTACGCGCCTTGCGCGACTTCGTCTTGCCCAGCCAATCTTCGGCGGGGCCGAGGCTGGTCTCGCTGGTGATGATCTCGACCATGTCACCGGTGCTCAGCGTGCGCTCCAGGGGAACCGCTTCGCCGTTGACCAGGGCGCGCTCGCACTGGTGGCCGATCATGGGGTGGATGGCATAGGCGAAATCGAGGGGCGTGGCGTCTTGGGGGAGTATTTTGAGGTCCCCGTTGGGCGTGAAGACGGCGATGCGATTGGCCGGCGGTTCGCGCCAAACGGGCGGCTTCGGCAGAAGGTGTTCTGGTGCGCCGGACCACGCGGCCGTGATCCCGCGTTCGGCGATCAGATCCATTTCCTGGGTGCGGATCACCACGGTGAGGGGCGTCGTGCCTGTTGGATGGCGCAGCCGAGTATGGATGCCGCGATAGCCGTTTGACTTGGGGCTGGCAATGTAGTCCCACATCTGGCCGCTGAAGGGGGGCCATAGCCGGTGCATCACCCGCAGCGCCGCGTAACAGGCGTCTGCATCCTCCACCCGTATGAGGAGCGAGGTCAACAGGTGCAGGGGGATCGGCTTGTCGGTCTGCTGTGTTTTGCGATACAACGAGTAGAAGCTGGAGGGCATCAGGCCGATTTGTCCCTGAATGCCTGCGGCCGCTAACTGCTCCCGCATGGTTCGGATCAGTGGCGCAGCCGCAGCCAGCCTCCTGGCTGCGCTATACAGCTCGGCCGTCTCGACGTAAGCGGCGGGATCTACCAGCCGGAAGATGCCATCCTCCAGCTCACGCTTCGCGTGCCACATGCCCAACCGATTGGCGATGGAGACGAAGAGCGCCCTGGTCGCCAGGGCGAAGCGCTGGGCCTGGTCTTCGGGCAGGGCGCAGCCCGAAGCGAGCCTTTCGATGCGATCCGCGATCTTGACGACCGCCGCGATGGGGTCCTGGTGCAGCACGCGCACGATGCCAGGCAGCTGTGCCGCATCCATCATGGCCTCATGGCGCAGGCTTGCCGGTTCGTCCGCAAGTTGGGACAGGCCGACGCGGCTCAACTGACCGATGGCCTGGATGCGCGCTGCAATGGGGTCGCCAAAGGCTGCGCGTGCTGCATCCAGCGCCGGCTGCGTCGTGTAGCGGGGATCAGCGACGTCATGGAGCAGGCCCGCGATGACCACGTCCACCGGCGCGCCCCAGCTGCTCAGCAGCTCGGCTACAGCGATCACATGGGCCATGTAGGGCCGGCCGGCCTGGCATGCTTGTCCGGCGTGCGCCTCCTCGGCCAGGGCCAACGCGCGCGCCAACAACGGCCGCGCGCCTGCGCCGGCGTAGCTGACGACTTCCTGGATGAGATGGGCGCTGGGGGACATGGGCTCTGCGCGCCTCCTCGCAGGCCCATCTTAGCATACTATCGTCGTTTTGTCTATATGGCGACGAGACTGCGAGGCTTGTGTGCGCGGCGCGCGGCGCTATCCGCCCGCCACCGGGCCGAAAAACTCCACCGTATCTCCGTCCGTGGCGACCCCGTCTTCCAGGTTCACCGCGCGCCGGTTAACCACGGCCACCGCGATCTCGGCAGCCGGGACCCCCAGTTGGTGCGCCAGGTCGAGCAGCGGCAGCGGTTCAGGCTGCGCCCGCTCCAGCCAGGCACGTTTGAGGGGATCGTACCAGTTCAGGTGGCCGCCGAGATGAACGCGCACGCGTAGCTCCAATGAGATCGCAGATCGACGACCGACGACCGATCACAGTCTACGGTCATCCGTCATTCGTCATTCGTTATTCGTCATTCGCCGCCCACTCAATCTCCAGTTCGCGCAGGCGGGCGCGGGTGGGGATGGTGGTTTGGGGGTTCCAGCCTTTCAGCTGGTATAGCGTCGTCATGGCCCGGTCGAACTCGTCTCGATCAATCGCCGCGCCGGCCAGCGCGCCGGCCTCCAGAGGTTGGAACAGGCGCGGGGGCAGCATGTCATCACGGCGGCTGAAGCCTTCGCGCACGTTGAAGAGCCGCGCCAGGTTGGTGGCCCGTTCGCCGATGCGCAGCAGGTCGGGGATGTCAACGTCCCAGCCGCTGGCCGCGCGCACCGCAGTCAGCGTGTCCTCCACGGGGATGAACGACCGCGGGGTCGGGCCGAAGAAGCAGATACCGATGGCCTTCTCGAAACTGTTCCAGTTTTCCAGCACCGCGTAGTTGCGCGCCTTGCGGTCGCTGAGCTCGCGCGGGGGCACCGCCTCGGTGATCCCCAGCGGCATGGCGCCCTTGAAGCTCAACGACTCCGGGTTGGCCAGGGTGGGGTCGTGCGCGGCGGTCAGGTGATCCGCGCCGGCCTCGTTGATCGCATAGCCCAGCCCCACGCCCACCTTGCCGCGCGGCTCGTGCATGGCCAGCTCCTGGCCCTTGACGTGCATGGCGAAGAAGGGCGCGTCCCCGCCGATGACCTCGGCCGCGCGGCGGGCGCCTTCGGCCAGCAGGTCGCCGATGTGCTGGCGCCGCGCGATCAGCTCCACGCACGCGACCATGGCCTCGGCGTTGCCGAAGCGCAGGTCCAGCCCGCCGGTCTGCGCCGGGCCGATCAGCCCGTGCTCGAAGCACTCCATCGCGAAGGCGACGACGGAACTGGTCGAGATCGTATCCAGGGTGTAGCGGTTGCACAGCTCGTTGGCCTTGGCGATGGCCTGCAGGTCGTCAATGCCGCAGTTGGAGCCGAAGCCGGCCACGGTCTCGTATTCCGGGCCGCCGTACGCGTCGGTGACCTGGTAGCGGTCGTCAACCTTGACCTCGCGCTTGCAGCGCACCGCGCACGCGAAACAGCTGCGCCGGGCCGTCAGCAGCTCCTTCTCGTAGGCCTCCCACCGCAGGCTGTCCACTCCTTCGAACGCGCCCGCGCGGAAGTTGCGCGTGGGCAAGATGCCGGCCGCGTTCAGCCCCGCGGTGAGGCCCGGCGTCCCCTTGACCTGCAAGTCCCAACTGCTGGGGTGCTCTTTGACCGCCTTGGCCAGCCGCTTGCCCAGGTCGGCGATGGGCTGCGGCTGATGCGCGGCGTCCAGGTACTTGCTCGACCCGCGCACCGCGATGGCCTTCACCTGCTTGGAACCCATCACCGCGCCCATGCCCGACCGACCGTTGAAATGCCGCAGCTCGTTGGTCATCGCCCCGAAGCGCACCAGGTTCTCGGCCCCCAGGCCGATCTGCAAGACCCGGGCCAGCTTTTCGCCCGTCTCCTGGCGGATGGTCGCCTGCACTTCCTCGGGGTCGTGCTTCCATAGATGCCTGGCGTCCCGGATCTCGACCTGGTCATCCTTGATCCACAGGTAGACCGGGTCAGCGGCGCGGCCGGTCAGCACGATGGCCTCCCAGCCGGCCAGCTTCAGCTCGGGCCCCCAGAAGCCGCCTGCCTCCGACTCGCCGAAGCCGCCGGTGAGGGGCGAGCGTGCGACCGCGGAGAAGCGCGTGGCGGTGGAGAAGGGCGCGGCGGTCAACAGGCCGTTGGCCAGGATCAGGATGTTGTCCGGGCCGAGTGGATCGGCGCCGGGCCGCATCTCGCGCAACAGGATGTACGCGCCGAGCGCCTTGCCGCCGGGGTAGAGGCGATAGGTCGCCTCGTCTACTTCATCGGTCCAGGTGCGCTGGTGGGTCAAGTCAACCCGCAGGATTTTGCCGGAGTAACCGTATCGCATCAATGACCTCACATAGTTTTGTAAACTTAATGGACTTAATTGGAAATAAAGAAAGTTCCCATTTGTCATGTTGAGCGGATCTACGATACAAAGCCCGTTGCGATAAAATGCCAGCGAAACATCTCGTCTTGGAAGTTTCCAGGTAGCAGGTTAACGACGGATAGTGCGCGACAGCAGTACACCAGCGAAGTCTGCTCTGAGCCAGGCCGAAGAGAGTCTCAGCCACCCAAAGGAGATGCTTCGCTGGATACTCGCCGCAACGTGATTTGAACTGTTAACTCGCTCAGCATGACATAAGAAGTCCATATAGGGCTTTAGCCGGTTTCTGTCGTTAACAACCTGACCGGCTAAAGCCTCGATTCCAGATCGAGACCTGCTCAGCATGACAGCGCGTGAGGTATCGTCGCGTTCGCCCACGGCATCACCCCGATCCGGGCGCCGGGCGGCAGGCCGGCCAGGGCCATTGACAGGGCCCGATCCAACTGCGCCCGCGGCGCCATCCCCGGCCGGCCGGCGACCGGGTTCAGCAGCAGCCGCCAGGCGAGGTCAGGCGCCATGTCTGAGACGAACAGCAGCCGGACGCGGCTGGCGTCGCGCGAAATCTGAAAGGCCTTGTGCGGGCCGATGCGATAGCCCTCGCGCGCGTAGCGCTCCAGCACCGCCTCGTGCGACGTCATGCCCGGTTCGGCCATCCAGGCTTCGTAGCTCTTGCTCCCCGTGCCTTCGGGGCAGGCCGCGGCCACGATCACTGTGCCGCCCGGCCGGGTTACCAGGGTCGCGTGGCCCAACGCCTTCTGCGCCTGGTACAGGTTGATGTCCTTGGGGTGCCCGCCGGGCGAGGCGATCATCAGGTCGAACGGCTCGGCGACCTCGACCTGGAAGATCGCGCGCACCAGCGGGACCCCGGCCGCCATCACCGCCCGCGGGTCGCCGGCCAGCGCGTGGACGATCTGCCGCTCCTCATTGAGCACCGCGTTGAGCGCGTAGTGTACGCCCATCATCCGGCCGATCTCTTCGACATCCTGCCGGCACGGGTTGTCCTCGTAGCGACCGATCTGCGCCCGGGGGTCGGTCATCATGGCGTGGTTGACATTGATCGTGCGCTTGCCGGCCAGGCCAATGGCCGCGCTTTTGACCCCGCCGGAGAAGCCCATGAACTGGTGCGGCTCGATGTCGCCGACGACGATGCGCAGATCCGCCTCCCACCAACGCCGGTTGACCCAGACCGGGGCGCCGCGGGCCGTCTCGCCCAGGTAGACCAGGTTGGCGTCATCCTCCGCGTCGTGGCTGAATGCCCCATAGCGGCCCAGGATGCCCTCCGGGATGACCGCGCCGAACTCGGCCGGCGGCACGGGTGCGTGCGTGCCCGTAGCGATCAGCAGGGTGATGTCTTCCGGGGCGAAGCCGGACGCTTCCAGCCGCGCCAGCAGGGGCGGCAGCAGGTATTTGTGGGGCACGGGGCGGGTTTTGTCGTTGATGGCGATGGCGCACCTGACCCCCCGACCTCCTTCCCTCGCAGGGAAGGGGGAGTCTAACTCCCCTCCCTTCGCAGGGGAGGGGATGGGGGAGAGGTCCAACGCCTGCCCCACGGCCGCCAACTCATCGGTCGCGCCCTTCACTGGCCGCGGGGCCAGGACCTGTACGTTCAAGTCATCGGGCAGGGTGAAGGTGAGATCGGTTGTACCGTAGGGCAGGTGAATTTCAGCCACGCAGCCTCCGACGAAGGCGGAAGCGAGCCTTCAGGCGGTCAGTCGGCTCAACGGTCAGACCGGCTGAAGCCTCGATTCCAGGTTTAAGGCGCGTATTACGCGCTTTCGTACAGCTTCGTGATCACAAACTCATTGTGCCGCAGCGCTTCGGCCGCGGTCAGCCGGCCGCGGATGGTGTGCTCCAGCACGTCCATGGCCTTGTCGGCCGCCTCGTCCAGGTTAATCTCGATGCGCAGCAGGCCGGTCAGGTCCACATCAATATGCTCTGACATGGTCGCTACGGTCAGTGGGTTGGCGCACAGTTTGATCACCGGGATGATGGGGTTGCCGATGATGTTGCCCTGGCCGGTGGGGAAGTAGTGGACCACCGCGCCGGCGGCCGCGCACAGCGTCACCATCTCGGCCGCGGCCGAGGAGGAATCCATGAAGTGCAGGCCCGGCTTGTCCGGTGCGACCGCCTTGTCCAGCACGCCCACCACCTGGCAGCGGCCCATCTTCTGGATGTTGGACGTTCGATGGCCCGCTCAACGCTGTGCTGCTGGCCGGGGACTATCCCGGCCAGCCGGCGGTGCTGGTTCTCTGCGACGATCGGCTGTGGCTGTCGCGGGATAGCGGCGCCACCTGGGCCGCGCTGCCTGGTGTGGGGATCACCGCGGTCTCTGCGCCTGAAGGGCTGGTCGCCGGCGCACATCTGCTGCTGGGACTGCTGGATGGCCGTGTGGTGCGCACCCCGATCTGAGATCAGCTCAATGGGTTGCTGCCCAAGAGCTGCCTGACAGGGTCGAGCGGCAACGCCTCGACGGTGATTCCCCGATACCCTGTCATGGTAGTGGCGGTACACAGCGCGTTGTAGATCGCTTCCTCAGTCGCCTCGAGCACCGCCTCGAACAGGGGCGACATCGCCGCGTTCGGCAGCTCGGTCACGGTGGCCAGCCCAGCGCGGGGTTGGGGCCTGCGCCGCACCGCCTCGGCCGTGGAGAACGCGATGGCGAAGTCTCCGGATCCATCGGCGAACGCGGCCCCGGTGCGGGCCAGCCCGGCGAACGCGCGGCGCGCCAGCCGCGTCAGGTTGCGGTCAGACAGCGGCGCGTCGGTGGCGACGATGATCATGATCGAGCCATCTGCGTCCTCTGTGGCCACCACATCCCGCAGGTAATAACGCCCTAACAGCTGCCCGACAGGCGCGCCGGCCATCTGCAGCACCCCGCCGAAGTTAGCCTGCACCAGCACGCCGACGATGTAGCCACCCAGCAGGGCCGGCAGCCGCCGCGAGCTGGTCCCGCTGCCGCCTTTCCAGCCGAACGCGACCGTCCCCGTGCCCGCGCCGACGCACCCTTCAGCGACCGGGCCTTCCTGCGCGGTTGCGATGGCCCGGAGCACGTGCTCGGCCGTGACCGCGCGGCTGCGGATATCGTTCAGCCGGCCGTCGTTGGTCTCGCCGACCACCGGATTCACAGAGAGGACGTCTTGGTTGCCGGGCTGGGCCAGCGTCCAGGTGATGAGCGCGTCGGCGACTTGGGGCACGGCCAGGGTGTTGGTGAGCACGATGGGGGTTTCGATCTCGCCCAACTCGATCAGTTGAGCGCCGCCCATCAGCTTGCCGAAGCCGTTGGCCACCGCCAGGCCGGCCGGGACGCGCGCCTGGAAGAGGTTGCCGCCGTGGGGCAGGATCGCGGTCACGCCGGTGCGCAGCGCGTCCCCTGCGATCAGGGTGACGTGGCCGACGCGCACGCCGGCCACATCGGTGATGGCGTTGAGGGGGCCGGCCGGTAGGACACCGGGCGCGAGACCGAGATCACGCGCCCGGCAGCGATCGTCAGGTGAAGAACTGGGTAGACGTGTCATGGGCGGCGCTTTCAGGCCATTTCTCCCCCAGGTGTTTCATCGCGCCTTGCTCTTATCGAGTAAATACCGGAAGAATTCGGCATCCGCAGGGATGATGAGCCGGTCGCCCGCCTTGAGGATCGTGGCGTAGGATCCCAACCGGCGCGAGAAGGCGTAGAACTCCGGGTCTTGCCCGAGCGCTTCGGCATAGATGCGGATGGCCTCGGCTTCGCCCTCGCCGCGCAACTGCTGCGCTTGCCGCTCGCCCTCGGCCAGGGTCACGGTGGCGGTGCGGTCGGCCTGGGCGCGGATGATGTTGCCCTGCTCCTCGCCCTCAGCGCGCACCAGCGCTGACTCACGCTGGCGTTCGGCGCGCATACGGTCGAACACGCTCTGTTCCACCTCTTTGGGCAGATCGGCGCGCTTGGTGCGCACGTCCAGCACATAGATGCCAAACTCGACCGCCTTGGCCGTGGTGGATTGTGCGACCCGCTCCTCGATAGCTTCGCGTTGGCTGGAGATTACATCCACGAACTGTACGGAAGCCAGCTCGCGGCGCAGCTCGGAGAAGACGATATCATCGAGCCGGGCGCGCGCACCAGCTTCGGTGCGCACGGCCTGGAAGAACACCAGCGGGTCGTCAATCCGCCAGCGCGTCACGTGATCCACCACGAGTCGCTTCTTGTCCGCCGTCAGATATTCTTGGGGCGGCGCGTCGCTGGAGAGCACGCGTTTGTCGAAGGTGATCACGTTCTGGATGAAGGGCCGCTTAAGGGACAATCCCGGCTGCCGGACGATTGCCACCGGCTCACCGAATTGCAGGATGATCACTTGTTGGGTCTCGTCTACAACAAAGACGCTCTGGCTGAGCAAGATCGCAGCCAGGATCAGGATCAAAACAATGAGGGACGGCAGGTTGTGACGCATTTTACTGTCCTCCTTCCGCCGGCGCAGGAACCACAGGTGCACTGGCGTTCAGGTCGGTCAACGGCAGGAACGGCAACGCCTGGCCCCCCACAGTCTCTTTGTCCAGCAGGATCAGCGCCACCTGGCTTAGAACCCCTTCCAGCGCTTCGATCTGCATGCGCTCGCGGGTCACTTCGGGGGCCAAACGATAGGCTTGTAGCACGGCCAGGAACCGTTCGGCATCGCCGGTCGCCCGCAGCACCTCCTGATCGCGGAACGCGGTGGCCTCCTCGATCAGGCGTTGTCGCTGGCCGCGCGCGCGGGGCACCACGTCGTTTTGATAGGCTTCGGCCTCGTTGATAAGCCGTTCTTTGTCGGCCTTGGCGCGCACCACCTCCTGGAACGCATCGCGCACCTCGATGGGCGGATCGGCCACCTGTAAACGCACATCGGTCACCAGGATGCCTGTTTTGTAATTATCCATCAAGCGGGAGAGGAAGGCACGGGTGTCATCTTGCACCTTGGCCCGCTCCTCGGTGATCACCGCGTCAATGGACATCTGGCCCACGGCGCTGCGCAGGGCGACCTCGGCGCTGGTCACCAGCACAACTTCAGGGGACTGCACACTGAAGACGAAATCGCGGGAATTGCCGACGCGATACTGGATCAACAGCTCCACCTGAACGATGTTCTCGTCCTTGGTCAGCATCAGCGCCTCGTTGAGCACCTCCTCTTTCCGGTCTTGCAGGCCGGTGCGGAAACCGATCTCAGCGCGGCGGATGCTCTGCACGTCCACGATGGTGACGCGCTGGAGCGGGCCCGGCAGGTGGTAGTTGAGGCCGGGCCCGGTCACGCCGGAGAAGCGGCCAAAAGTGCGCACCACCCCCTCTTCGCCGGGTTGGATGATGTAGATGCCACTGCTCAGCCAGAGCAGCAGAAGTACTGGGAGGATCAACACGTAGATCAGGCGCCGTCTAGCATTCAGCCACCTGGCCACACTCTCCAATTGCTCTTCCTGCGATGGTGTCCGTCTGTAGGTCAACCGATTGCTCCTTTCTGTGTTCTGTTTCGTTGTAAGAGGTGTGCCCGACGATGAAGCGCGGCAGAGGCTCGCTGCCGGGCCAGGCGTGACCGTTGCCGGGCGCTTGATGCATCACTCATACGTCGGTTGCTCGATCAAGATGGTGTAGCGTCTGTCCGCCCTGGGCTCAGGGCACAAACAAGCCATCGCCCGATAGCCCCGGACGGTGGCCTGACTTTGTCGCTGGTCAGGGGCGCCTACTCGCGCGCCTGGGCGGCCAGCGCGCGCGTGTTCTCTTCCACAGCCACCAACAGCGACAGGATGCTGCCGAACGCGAACAGTTGGATGAACCAGATCACGCCGAGCAGCGGCGTCGCAATAACTCCCGCGGCGGTCAGGGAGCGAATGATCTCGTTATCGGATGCTGTGGCCCCACCGAGGCCGGTCAACAGCACGATGGTCCCGATCAACGCTCCCACAAGCACAACCCAGGCCAGCAACTTGAGGATGAAAGCAATCACACGCAAGAGGCCGTATTTGCGAGGTACATTCATGAGATAGGTGTCCTTTCCTTTGCCGATTTAGTGGCCGCGCTCGATGACCCGACCTCGCCGAGAAGTCGGGTCATCGC
>DAOUAT010000465.1:0-5405 GCA_034433275.1 Anaerolineae bacterium | reverse complement strand
ATTCCTGTGGGAGAAACCGGGTTTCTGTGAGAAACCCGGTTTCTGTCTTTCTCTTGGAGGAACCGAGATGTCCCCTACAACCCGGCCCTGGGTGCGGGCGGCTGCGGTCCTGGCTGTTCTTTTACTGAGCCTGCTACTCGTTGCCGCGTGCAGCGGCGGTGCGGCCCCAACGCCCATCACCGCGCCGGCTGCACCAACCGATACAGCCGTGCCACCGACCGATGCGCCACCGACCGCGACGCTGGCCCCCACCGATACGCCAGCGCCGATTGCAACGGCCACCGAAGAACCCACCCCAACCGCGGCGCCCATTCCTGATGCCACCAACTGCGTGACCTGTCATACGAACGAAGCCACATTGCAAGCGCTCGCGGTCGAAGAAGAAGCTAGAGAGGCGCTCTCCGAAGGCGAAGGCTGAGGAGGCGCTGTGCCTCCGTTGGAGGCATGGCAAAAGGTCTTCGTAGATGCGCAGAAGTACGTTGAGAGCGATCCGCACGCTAAGGTCGCAAACTGCATCCAGTGCCACGGCGGTCAGGGTGGCGCCGACGATATGGCCGCGGCCCATGAAGTGGTCGTCACCGACCCAACCGCAAACAAGGAAAGTGTTGAGAAGCTCTGCGGCGCGTGTCACGCCGAGATCGTAACCGCTCAGCTTACCAGCCTGCACTTCGACAACCACGGTTATGACACCATCATCGGTGCGCGGCTGGGCGACGCGCCTGAATCGCACGCCGCGTGGGAACAGGCCAAGGTCAACCACTGCTCATCGTGCCATACCACCTGCGGCCAGTGCCACGTCAGCCAACCCACTAGCGTGGGCGGCGGCCTGATCAGCGGGCACCAGTTCAAGAGCGTGCAGGCATTCACCCGCACCTGCACCGGTTGCCACGGCTCGCGCGTCAACGCTGAGTACACGGGCCTGAACGAGGGGTATCCGGCGGATGTCCACTGGACCCAGGCCGGCATGGCCTGCTTCAAGTGCCACACCGGCGATGCGCTGCACGGTATGACAGGAGAGAAGAGCGAGCGGTACGACGACAAACCCATGCCAGCGTGCCTGGACTGTCATCCCGGCGCCGCGGCCGGCAAGGGGCCGATCGTGCAGCACAACCTGCACGGCGAGAAATTGGCGTGCCAGGTGTGCCACAGCGTGGCCAACAAGAGCTGCTATAGCTGCCACGTACAAACCAACGAGGCCGGCACGCCGTTCTTCAAGATCGAGCCCAGCGTGATGACGTTCAAGATCGGCCTGAACCCGAAGCAAAGCGAGGACAGGCCGTGGAATTACGTCGTGCTGCGCCACGCGCCCATTGACCCGGACAACTTCGCGTTTTATGGCAAAGATGTGCTGGGCAACTTCGATGCGTTGCCCACGTGGAAGTACGCCACGCCGCACAATATCCAGCGCAAGACGCCGCAAACGGCGACGTGCGATAGCTGCCACGGCAATGCAGATATCTTCATCAGCGAGAAGGATTTGCTGCCCTACGAAGTCGAGGCCAATAAGGTGGTGATCCCCGAGAAGATCCCGGCCAAGATGGGGCAATGAGCTGAGGCGCTCGCCTCACACAAGCAACAGGCGTCTGGTGACACCGATCGGTGTCACCAGACACCTGTTGCGCGGCAGCTGTCTGTCAAGCCAGATTCACTTTTCTGGCAGTTGACGGAGCGCAGCATTCTCCGGCGCAAACGCAAAATCCCAAAACGCTTGTTGCAGGGGCATCGCAGCATGACGCTGGCGCCGCACCATGTAGATGGTGCGCGTCAGTTTCATGTCCCGCACCGGCACCGCTTTGATCTGGCCCAACTGCAAGCCGCGCGCGGCGGCCAGCTGCGAAATGAAAGCCACGCCAATCCCTTCCTCGACCGACATTTCGATCGCCTCCGCATTGGCCAGGGTCAATACTGTCTGCAGTTGGCCGATCTCGATCTGGTGGGCCGCCAGGCCTTCGGCCAGCACTTCATAAGTGCCGGCCGTGGGTTCGCGCAGGATGAACGGTTGGGTGAGGAGATCGGCAGGCGTGACCGAGCGGCCATCGCCCCACGGATGCGCGGCCGGGGCGACGAGCACGATTTGATCTTCCAGAAACGGCGCGCACTCGAGATCGCCGTGGCTGGGACGCGCGGACACAACGGTCAATTCTGCGCGGTCGTCGAGGAGCCACTCCACCGCTGCACGACGGCTCATGACATTGATGGTCACGCGCACATCGGGATGCTGACGGCGAAATCCGGCCACTAACCTGGGCAGAATGTATTTGCCCACCGTGGTGCTGCACGCGATAGAGATATGCCCGATCATCAGCCCGTGCAGCGCGCTCATGGTCTCCTCGATCTGCTTGATATGGCGCAGCGCCTCTTGTGCCATCGGCAGCAGCATTCGGCCAGCCTCGTTGAGTTGGATGCTGCGACCGTTGCGGGTGAACAGCTCCAGGCCGAGGTGCCGTTCCAGGTTGCTGATCTGCAAGCTGACCGCCGGTTGGCTTAAATACAGCCGACGCGCGGCCACCGAGAAGTTTTCGGTCAGCGCGGCCTCGACAAATACGTTCAGTTCATGAAAATTTAGCATGAGCAACTCCCGCACCGGATTTGTGGATACTATTTTACCACAACGCGCCGCTTGAGACATTTCAGGCGCACCGCAGCGCCCCGACCTGTGGTATACTATGACCAACCCCATTTTCAGGAGGCCTCCGATGTTGCGCCGAGTGACTGCGTTAACTTTCGTGCTTCTGCTCTTGGCCCCGCTGGCGCCGGTCACCGCTGAGGATCCCATCCTCAAGCCGGCTGTCTACCTGCCCCTGGTGGGCCGGAATTTCTGGTCGGGCCCGTCTTCAGTGTTGATCTCAGCTTTGTACTATGACACCTATCGCACCGGTGAGCCGGACGAGGCATTCCAGCTGTACAACCCGCTTGGCGCGCCTATCGCGCTGGCCGGCTGGCAGGTGAAAGCCGGCACGCGGGCGGTAACCTTCCCGGAAGGTATAGAGATCGAGGCGCGAGGCTGGTTATGGTGCGCGCGCCAGGCGGCCGATTTCACGTTGAGCTTTGGCAAAAAACCGGCCTGCGAGTATGGCCCAGACACCGATCCTGGTGTGCCGAATCTGGATGGCAGCGCGCCCACCTTCGGCAACACCGGCGGCGTCGTGGCCTTGATCCACCCTGACAGCACCTACACCGATGTTTTGGTTTACGAAGGAGGCAATATCAGCAGCCCTGGCTGGCAGGGCCCGGCCGTCACGCCATACAAACCGTCCACCAGCTTCGGTGAAGAGGGTCAGATCCTCTATCGCAAGCTCGACCAGGCCACCGGCCGCCCTGCCCGCGACACCGACACCCGCGGCGATTGGGCACAGGACCCGGACGACCTCATTAACGGCCGGAAGGCGCGCTATCCGGGCTGGGACCTGGAGCGCTTTTTCCCCGCCCAGGTCGTGACCGAGGCCGCCACCCTGGCCGTGTTCGTCTCGCCGGACAACGCTTTTGACACCTTGAGAAGCCTGCTGGAAGGGGCCCAGCGCAGCATCCGCTTCGAGGGTTACACCTTCGAAAACGCGCGCCTGGGCGAATTGGTGGCCGCGCGGGCACGCGCGGGCGTCGCGGTCGAGATGCTGCTGGAAGGCGCGCCACCCGGTGGGATCAGCGACCAGCAGCGGTGGATCGTGCAACAGATCGTCGCGGCGGGCGGCAAAGTGTACTACATGCGCACCAACGGGCAGGATCATCAACGCTACGAATATCAGCATGGCAAATTTTGGGTGCTGGATAACGCCACCGCGCTGATCGGCAGCGAGAACATCACGGCCGAGGCGTTCCCGGACGACCCCAAAGCGGATGGCACCAACGGCCGCCGCGGAGTATACCTGGTGACCGATGCGCCATCCGTTGTTGCGCGACTCAGCGCGATCATGGATGCGGACATCGCGCCGGAGGTTCACGGTGACATCTGGGCCTGGGACCCGGCCGATCCCACCCTGGGCGCGCCGCCGGCCGGGTTCGCACCGTCTTATCTCAGCGGCGGCAACTTCTACCCGGTGCGGGCGCCGCAACCGCTGTTCGTCGAAGGCGCTTTCACATTTCAGCTTATTCATGCGCCGGAGCAGGCGTTGCGAACTCAGGACAGCCTGCTGGGCCTGATCAACCGCGCCGGGCCGGGTGATACAATATTGGTGGAGCAAATGTACGAGCACCTGTATTGGGGCGCGACGACCAGCAACGTGGATGCCAATCCCAACCCGCGGCTGGGCGCTTACATTGCGGCCGCGCGCCGCGGCGCCACCGTGCGCGTGCTGCTGGACGCCTACTTCGACGACCTGAAGAGCCCGCGCAGCAACCTGCGCACGGTGGAGTACCTGAACACCATCGCCGGGGCCGAGGGCCTGGACCTGCAAGCCCGGCGGCGCAACCCCACGGGCGAGGGCATCCACAACAAGATGGTGCTGGCGCGCATCGGCGGTCAGGGTTGGGCCGCGGTCGGCAGCCTCAACGGCGGCGAGGTCTCAGCCAAGCTGAACCGGGAGATGGTGTTGCTGGTGGGGTCGAGTGAGGTGTATCACTACCTGGCGGCGGTGTTCTGGTACGATTGGGATGTGACGCCGTGAGCGGACACGCTCATCTTTCGCGATTTGCGCTCCGGACCGGTTATGGTATACTCTACCCGTCTCGCGTCAGGCGGATCGCGTGCGGCCAGGCAAGGCGGTTCTCCTGCGAAAAGGCGCTGAGCCCCATCAGCGGTTGACGCATCATCAGCGAGGAGGTGCATCACCCAGGTCTGAGTCGAGTAAGCCGGGATTGACGTCGGCGCATCTTGTTCGGCGTGTTCCGGTTGCCTGCCTCGGTCCGTCTCACCATGACTTTCACGTTAATCCCACACCAAATACCGGTAACTTCGCAGCCGCGGCAGAGCGGTCACGGCAGGTTGCCCGAGTTGTTTGTATCGCCCCGGTCTTGGCCATTGGATGCGCAGAGGCACGGCCTAGCCACCCAGTCGGAGGCGCCAAACGCTCGACCGAAGAGTTCTGTCTGCCCGGCTTGTCTGGCCCAGCGCGCCAGACATCTGCTTCATCCATCTATCTTGCTACACAGGAGCAAACAATACCCATGGCCAGTATCACTTTTGATCATGTCTACAAGCGTTTCGGCGATGTCGTCGCTGTCAACGATTTGGATATTCAGATCGCGGACAAGGAATTCCTGGTCTTCGTCGGCCCGTCAGGCTGCGGCAAGAGCACGAGCCTGCGCATGTTGGCCGGCCTGGAGGAGATCTCCGACGGTCGGATCATGATCGGGGATCGCGTCGTCAACGATGTGCCGCCCAAGGATCGCGACATCGCGATGGTGTTCCAGAGCTATGCGCTCTACCCGCACATGAGCGTGTACGACAACATGGCGTTCGGCCTGAAGCT
>DAOUAT010000464.1:0-2646 GCA_034433275.1 Anaerolineae bacterium | reverse complement strand
GGGTAGGGGGTTTTCATAAGATGATGTTTTTGATCCTCATGGTTGTACATCTTCTACCCTCATTGTATCATAGACTGCTTCTTGTTCAATCTTTCCAGGGCTTGCGACAGCTTCTCGCAAGGTTGAGTCCTTGCAATTGGTTGATTTGGTGCTATTGTATAGATAGACGTTTAGTTATTTCTTCTTACTGGTCTTCGTGGTTTATCCAGGCACGACTGCATCCTTTCTTCGGATGAAAACGCCTACTCGATCGGGGAACTCATATACACCTATTTTTATATATATTTATCACATCAATATTTTTAATCGAAAGGAGGTGTTGAACTCGAAAACTCTGAGGGATGTGTGTATTGTGTAAGGTTGTTAGCTGTTCCCACGAAAGGAGAAGGACATGTTTCGACCAAAAAGAACCTTACCCTTGGTTTTGACCGTGGCGTTGCTGTGTTTGGGCATCTCCGGCGCTTCAGCCACACGGTGGACAGCCGCGGATATACCGGAGGCGGCAATGCGCCTCGTCAATGCGCCGTTGGCGACGTGTAACCACACCCATAACGCCGACGGCGTGCCTCTCGATCAATGCTATGGGCAGACCTTCACCATCGGTGCGAATACTCGCAGCGTAAGTGTTTACTATACGCTATCCCCCACCCATGATAGCACGCCGCACGACCATTGGATCAATTCTGCGGCGGAGGCCCAGGATGTGGCCGATTGGGCGCAGGAGGCCTGGGAGCGGTATTTCGCAGATGCCGGAGTGGAGCCGTATACGACAGGCTGCGACGGCAACATCGACCTGTTGATCCGCAAGGGAGATGGCTGGGCCGGAATTGCCTACTGGGCCAGTTCGGGGCACTGTAACATCGGCATCGACGCCCCGATGATTCGCACCGGCGGAGGGCGCGGCGTGACTTACCACGAGATGCAGCATTATGAGCAATACGGCTTCACCGATTGTTACGACGACTGGCAATCCGGTTACGATGGCAATGCGGAGTTCATCGAAGGTTACGCGGATTACGGTCCCAGCACGGTGGATAATTCCGGGTGGTACAATGGGAATTCATATAATTCCGCCGTTTCGATGTACAGTAAAGGCTACGGCAACCGTTTCGTCATCTACCTGTCCGAGCAAGTTTCTGAAGGACTTGGCCCCAACGGTTCACCTGGCGATGCCTGGTATCGTTCCAACGGGATGTACGAGCACTATCGCGTCTGTGGTATCCATGATGATCTCTACGTCGAGCGCAATATCGTCCAGGCCAACACACCCTATTCGTATGAGAAGTTCTTCATGAATTTCTTCGCCGCGAACTGGGGCAACGATTGGGCCGATGTTGCCACACAGCCCGAATTGCACTACTATGAGGAAGATGTGGGTATCAGCCTGGCCGCGCCGACGCTCACGGCGGACGAGTCTATGTCGAGCGGCACGAAAAGCTGGGCTGGCCATTCCACGCCGGATACGTGGGCGGGCAAATACTATCAGGTGCGCCCGCAAAGCGGCTGCCCCTATCTTATGCTCGCGGTAGATGGCCAGAGCGGTGCGAAACTCGGCATCAGCCTGATGGCGGCCAACACCAGCACCCCGTTGCTGGTGCGCTCGTCCTGGGTCGGCGAGGATTTCGTGCGCACCTTCGCGGCCCACGGCGTGCACAATCGCGCCGTCGCCGTGGTCAATGCGTTCGGCCACAACTACAACTACGACGTGACCGCCACGTGTGTCACCCCGCAGATCGACATCCTCGAACCCCGGCAGACCAACTTCGCGCTCGTCGGCGACCCCGTCAGCCCCATCGCGTTTCTGGCGCGCGTCCGCGTGACCAGCGGCGGCGCTCCGGTGCGCGGGCTGGTGGAAGGCTCCTTCAGTTTCGACGCTGCGGGCGATGCGATCGCGGTCGTCGCCGGTACGTTGCAGGAGATCGGCGGCGGCGAGTACTGGGCCACGCTGCTTCCTCCTACCAAGCCCGCCGGGACGACCTTTGTGGATTTCAAGGCGTGCCTCGATGCGATCTGCGATGCCGAGACCAACGCGTTGCTCTACATCGCGCCGGGCAACAGCGACATCGTCATCCTGCACGATGAATCCGGCTCGATGTCTACTGAGGACGTGGTGGGGGAGGGTACGCGCTTGGAAAATGCGCAGAAGGCGGCCTACGTCTGGGCCAACCTGGCGCAAAACGGCGACCGCTACGGCGTGATGGGGTTCAATGCGAAGGACAACCCGCCGGGATGCGGGCTGCCGTATGGCAGCGGCGACTGCGAGCTGGACATCCGCACGCACATGGCGCGTACCGAGATCACCAACCCGGCGACGCAAATCCCGAGTATCGAAGCGGCGATCAAAGCCACCGACGCGTTGGCGTGGACACCCATCGGGGCGGGGTTGCGTTCGGCCAAGAACGCGCTGCAAGCTGCGCCGTATAGCCTCAATCCCAAGTGCATCATTCTGCTCTCCGATGGCGAGGAAAACGTCAACCCGCTCTATGGCGATCCCGCTTCCGGCCTTCAGCAGGAGATCATCGACTCCGGGGTCGTCGTTCACACCATCGGCTTCTCCGGGGAATCGCCGGATGCGCTGCTGGCGCAAATTGCGGCGGACACCGGCGGCCTCTACCGCTATGTGCCCACCAGTCCCGGCGATAGTAT
>DAOUAT010000463.1:0-33089 GCA_034433275.1 Anaerolineae bacterium | reverse complement strand
GAGGATGGTGCGGGCGATCCCTCTGCGGTCGCCCGCGATAACGCTGACATCTGGCACGAGGAGCCGGCGCCGTGGGAGGTCACAGCCGTCATTGCGCTCGACTCGTGGGACCGAACGGAGGGCCCGCCGCAATTGCTGGCGATCCTGCCCGGCGACCGCACCGACCGCAACCTGGGCGCCGCGGTGGACATCGGCACCACGACCGTCACCGTCTGGCTGGTTGACCTGGAAAGCGGTGAGGTTGTGGCGCAAGCCGCCGACTACAACGGCCAGATCGCGCGCGGCGAAGATGTGATCTCCCGGATCATCTATGCCAAGAAACCGGAACGACTGGCGGAGATGCAACGCCTGGTGACCAGCACGATCAACCGGCTGCTGGAAGCGGCGTGCAAACAGGTGGGCGCGACCACGGACGAGATCTTCAAGCTGGCCATCGCGGGCAACACCACGATGACGCACCTGCTGCTGGCGATCCCGCCCGAATCTATCCGCCTGGCCCCCTACGTGCCGGTGGTCAACCATGTGCCGAGCCTGACGGCCGGCGAATTGGGCCTGGCGGCGCACCCGCAGGCCATCGTGGACTGCCTGCCCGGCGTCGCGAGCTATGTGGGGGCCGACATCAGCGCGGGCGTGCTCAGCACCCACATGGACGCGGCCGACGAGCTGACGCTGTTCATTGACGTGGGGACCAACGGCGAGACAGTGCTGGGCAACGCGGACTGGCTGGTCACCTGCGCCTGCTCGGCCGGGCCGGCCTTTGAGGGCGCCGGGGTCGAGCACGGCATGCGAGCCACCACCGGGGCCATCGAAGAAGTATGGATCAGCAGCGACACGCTGGAGCCAACCTATCGCGTCATCGGCCGCGGGGAGGAGAAGCCGAAAGGTATTTGCGGTTCGGGCCTGCTCTCACTGTTGGCCGAGATGTTCGTCACGGGCGTGATAGACAAGGCGGGCAACCTGAATCTGGGCGCCTCCCCGCGCCTTCGCGCAGGGGAGCACGGCCCGGAATACGTGGTGGCCTGGGGTCGCGACACGGCCCACAGCCGCGATATTTGCATTACCAAGGTGGACATAGACAACCTGATGCGCGCCAAGGCGGCCATCTACGCCGGCTTCAACGTCATGGCCCAGAGCGTCGGTGTGGAACTAGCCGACGTCTCGCACATGCTGATCGGCGGCTCGTTCGGCCAATACATCAACGTCGAAAAGGCCGTCCAGATCGGCCTGCTGCCCGACCTGCCTGCGCCGCCCGGCAGCCCATCACCCTGGGATCGCTTCCGCTTCCTGGGGAATACGTCTATCCGCGGCGCGTACATGGCGCTCCTGCGCCGTGATGTGCGCGCCCATCTCACCCGCGTGGCTGGCATGATGACCTACCTGGAGCTGTCGGCCGACAACAGCTTCTACGACGCGTTCACATCGGCCCTGTTCCTGCCGCACACCGACATGAACCAATTTCCATCGGTGGCAGCGATGCTCGAGGAGAGATAGTTATGGACTCAGCGCAATCCGCTCCCAAAGCCGAACAGCTGATGCACCTCTCGCTGTATCGGCAGCTCATCACCCTGCCCGACGGCATTCGCGTCTGCCTGCGGCCGCTGACCCCGAAGGACAAGGACGCGCTGGTGGCGCTCTTCGGCAATCTACCGGAAGAGGAGACCGCGTACTTCCGCAGCAACATCGCGGACCCGCACGTGGTCGAGGCCTGGGCCGAGCACCCGGATTACACCCGCATCTTCCCGCTGATCGCCGTGGTGGGCGATCGGATCGTGGGCAACTCGACCCTGCACATGGGCAAGGGCTACACGCGCCACACGGCGGAACTGCGCATCTTCCTGGCCAAGGACTTCCGGCGCCACGGGATCGGCTCGGCGATGATCCGGGCGCAGCTTGAGGTCGCCCGCAAGCTGGGTCTGCACCAGGTGATTGCGGAGATCGTCGAAAGCCGGCCGCAGGTCATCCACGCGTTCGAGCGCCTGGGCTTCGAGCGCCAGTTCGCCTGGCGCGATCTCTTTATGACCCCGCAAGGCGAGACGCTGGACATGATTGTGTCGATCAACTTCCTGAAACGTAGGACCGAGGAGTTCTGATGACCACGACCATCGCCGTCGCCGGCAAAGGGGGGACAGGCAAAACCACCCTGTCCGGCTTGCTAATTCGCACCCTTGTGCAGCGGAAGGGCGGCAAGATCCTGGCGATTGACGCCGATCCCAGCAGCAACCTGCACCTGGTGCTCGGCATGCCCCTGCCGCAGACCGTGGGCGACATCCGCGAGGACGCCCGGACCGGCGTCGCGCCCGGCCAGACGCGGCAGGACTTTCTGAGCTACGCCGTGCGCATGGCCCTGGAGGAAGGGGACGACTTCGACTTCCTGGCCATGGGCCGGCCCGAGGGCCAGGGCTGCTACTGCGCGGCCAACCACATGCTGCGCAGCATCATGGACGGGATCAACAACGGCTACGACTGGGTGGTGATGGACAACGAGGCCGGCATGGAGCACCTCAGCCGGCGCACCACGCGCGATGTGGATCACCTGCTGCTGGTGAGCGACGCCAGCCTGCGCGGCCTGGTGGCGGCCGAGACGATGGTCGGGCTGAGCAAGGAGCTGGAGATCAACGTCCGCAACATCCATCTGCTGATCAACCGGGTGCAGGGCGAGCTCCCGCCCGCGCTGCGCGCCAAGGCCGAGGCGATGGGCGTGCCGCTGCTGGAGACGCTGCCCTACGACCCGCAGGTGGTCGAGTTCGACAGCCAGGGCCGGCCGCTGATCGATCTGCCGGCGGACGCGGCGATGAGCCGGGCGGTGGTGGGGATCGCGGAGAAGCTGCTGCGGCGTTGAGGTTATCAGCTGTAACAAATCCATGCGCGCCATGATCCTGCCGGCCCTGTGCCGGATTGACGAGAACCCGCACCCACTCCAGCTCGCCGAGCTGCCCGACCCGGCGCCGGGCCCCGGCGAGATCCTGGTGCGCGTCTCGACGTGCGGGGTGTGCCACACCGAGCTGGACGAGATCGAGGGGCGCACACCACCGCCGGTCCTGCCGGTGGTGCTGGGGCATCAGGTGGTGGGGCGGGTGGTGCAATCCGGCGGATTGCAGCACACGGCGGGCGAGCGCGTCGGCGTGGCGTGGATTTATTCGGCGTGTGGCGCGTGCATCTATTGCCGTTCGGGGCGCGAGAACCTGTGCCCCGAGTTTCGCGCCACCGGCCGCGATGCGCACGGGGGCTATGCCGAGCTGATGGTCGTCCCGGAACGGTTCGCCTACCGCATCCCGGATGCCCTGACCGCTGTCCAGGCTGCGCCGCTGCTGTGCGCCGGGGCTATCGGCTACCGGTCGCTGCGGCTGGCCGGGTTGCAGGATGGTCAAAGCCTGGGGCTGACCGGCTTCGGCGCTTCGGCGCACCTGGTGCTGAAGATGGTGCGACACCGCTATCCGGCCACGCCGGTATTCGTCTTCTCACGCACCGCGGCCGAGCGGGCGTTCGCACGCGAGTTGGGGGCCCTCTGGGCCGGCGACACGGGCGATGACCCGCCGGTGCTGCTGGATGCCATCATTGACACCACCCCGGTCTGGAGGCCCGTCGTGGCTGCGCTGCGGGCGTTGGCGCCGGGCGGCCGGCTGGTGGTGAATGCGATCCGCAAGGAAGATGCCGATAAGGCCGAGTTGCTCACCCTGGACTACCCGGCGCACCTGTGGCTGGAAAAAGAGATCAAGAGCGTGGCCAACGTTGCCCGGCAAGATGTGAGCGAATTCCTGGCGCTGGCGGCCGAGATCGGCCTGGCGCCGGAGGTGGAGATCTATTCGTTGACCGACGCCAACCGCGCATTGTGGGAGCTCAAAACCCGGCGGATTCGCGGCGCCAAGGTGCTACAACTCACGGAGTAACCGCACGAAGGAGATATCTATGCAGCAAGAACGCTATCGCGCCATCGGCGAATTGCTATCCAGCCACGATCCGGCGACGCTGCTGCGCGGACTGGCGCAGATCAAGGCCGAAACGCCGCAAGCCAGCGCCGAGGATGCCCGGTATCTGTGCGAGCTGATCCTGCCCCTGTTCTACATTGACCCGCTCGATCACCCGGAGCACATGCCGGTCATCGAGGAGGCGATCGTGACCGCGGCCGGCCTGGGCGAAGCGGTGATCCCGATCCTGATCCAGAACCTCGAAGCCGGCGACGTTAAGGCGCAGATGGCGATGGCGCAGGCGTTGGGCTGGATGGGTGCGGCCGCGATTGACCCGCTGATCACGGAGTACAACACCACCTGCCCCGATCCGGCGTGTCACGCGTTCCTGTTGTACGCGTTGGGCAAGATCAAAGCGCCAGAGATCGTCAAAGCTGCCTCGCTCGCCCTGGAGGCCGCCGGCGCGGCCGACCAGGAGCTGCGGGATACGGCAACCCGCGCCATCGGCAAGTTCGTCGAGTCCATCCCGTCCCGCGCCCTGCCCGAGGAGATCCGCTGCGGCTTCTGGGAGCGTTTGCAGCGCAACCTGGCGGACGCCAGCCCCGGCATCCGGGCCAAAGCGGTGCGCAGCCTGGGCAAGCTGGCGCAGCACGGTCACCTGAACGCCCGAGAACGCTGGGAGTTGGCGGCAACCTTGCATCGCATCCTGGGCGAGGATGAGAACTACGAATGGGATCGGGCCTATGTGGTGCGGAAGGAAGCGAAAGAGGCGCTACAATACGTTTGAGACGGTGAAAGGGAGGGTAGAATGCGGTGGCCTGAAATTCGGAAAGTCATCCTGACCAATGGCTGATCGTGGAGGCGTTAGGCATTGCCTGTTGTGATACATCCATTACGATCAGCGATATTTTAGTGGACATCGGTTCAGCCAGCACCATCCTGGCAGCGGATGCGGTGGCCTCCATCGGATTAACGCAGGCACCAACGGACATGATCCATGCCATCGGCGGTATCGGCGGTACGGAATTCGTTTACAGTCGCCAGGTAGACTATTTGCAGGTTGACAACCGCAAGCTGTTTGATTTCGACATCGAAGTCGGCGGTATGGACTACGGCTTCGAGATCAACGGCATCTTGGGCATGGACTTTCTGACCCAAACCGGAGCGATCATCAATCTACGAGAGCTACAAATCGAGTTTGCCGACTGAGTCGCGCACTTTCAGCCAGGCAAGACTTTCTGTGTCAAACCAATCGCAAACGGAGGAGACAACCCATGAAAATCATCGGCGAGAACATCCACATCCTGTCGCCCAGGGTCAAGGAAGCCCTGGCCAACCGTGACCACACGTTCTTCCAGGAGTCGGCCAAGCGGCAAGTGGAAGCGGGCGCGTGGGCGGTGGACCTGAACATCGGCCCGCAGAAGAAACTGGGGCACGAGATCCTGCCCTGGATGGTGCAGGTCGTGCAAGACGTGGTGGACGTGCCGCTGTGCCTGGACACCACGAACCTGGGCGCCATCGAGGCCGCGTGCGAAGTGGTGCGGCGCCAGCCCATCATCAATTCCACCTCGGGCGAGCCCGAGCGCCTGGAGAAGGTGCCCCTGGTGGCGGCCAAGTATCACACCAAGCTGATCGGCCTCACCATGCTGACCGAAGGCATCCCGGTCAGCGCCGAAGCCCGGGTCAACATTGCGCTCGAACAGCTGATCCCGCGCTGCGAAGAGGTGGGGATCCCGCTGGAAGATCTGCTGATCGACCCGCTGGTGCTGACGGTGAGCGGCTGCCAGCAGTATGTGCCGGAGTGCATCGAGGCCGTGCGCATCCTGCAGGTGACCGGCGCGGGCGTACAGGTGGGGCTGAGCAACGTCTCCAACGCGGTGCCAAACGAGATGCGGCCCCTGATCAACCGCATCTACTGCATCATGCTGATGGGCGCCGGCTTGGACACCATGATCGCCGACCCGCTGGACAAAAAGCTGATCGAGTTCATTCACATCGTTGAGGAACGCGACGACAGCACCCCGGTGGGCCGCCTGCTGCTGGCGCTGCACGACGCCGTGGCTGCCGGCGAGGAACTCTCCGCCGACGCCGTGGACATGAGCGACCCCGACCAGCTCGCGATCTGGAAGACGGTGCAGATCCTGCTGAACAAGGTGATCTACGCAGATTCGTATTTGCGGGTGTGAACGTAGACGAACGACGAACGACCGACGACGGATGACAGAACGAGGTCAAGGCCCTTCGTCTTTCGTCCTTCGTCCTTCGTCGTCTGCGCAAGGAGGCGCGGGATGGACAAGGTCAAAGAAGCCCCCAATGTCCAAGATTTGCTGGCGAAGGCGCAGAAGCCCTCCGCCGACGCGATGCGACTGCACCCTTTCTACCGCGGCAAGATCGAGACCGTGCCCAAGGGGTGCATCCGCTCCCTGGATGACTTCGCCATCTGGTACACCCCCGGTGTCGCCGCGCCGTGCCGGGCCATCCAGAAGGACCCGGAACTGGTTTACGAGCACACCAACAAATGGAATACCATAGCGGTGATCTCCGACGGCACCCGGGTGCTGGGGCTGGGCGACATCGGGCCCAAGGCCGGCCTGCCGGTGATGGAGGGCAAGGCGCTGCTGTTCAAGTGGCTGGGCGGCGTAGACGCCGTGCCCATCATGCTGGACACCAAGGACCCGGACGAGATCATCCACACCACGCTGCTGCTGCAACCGGCCTTCGGCGGCGTCAACCTGGAAGACCTATCGCAGCCGAAGTGTTTTCGAATCCTGGACACCCTGCGCGAGAAGGCCGAGATCCCCATCTGGCACGACGACCAGCAGGGCACGGCCTGCGTCACTGTGGCTGGCCTGTTAAATGCGTTGAAGATCGTCGGCAAGCCGATCAACGAGGCGCGGGTCGTCTTCATCGGCTCCGGCGCGTCCAACGTGGCGATCACCCGGCTCTGCTTCAAGGCCGGTGTGGACCCGGCCAGGTGCCGGGTGGTGGACAGCCAGGGGATTCTGCACGACAAGCGGCAGGACATCTTCATGCGCCGGGCCGAGTACGTGGACAAATGGCGGCTGTGTCAGATCACCAACGCCGAGGGCCAGGCGGGCGGCATCGCTGAGGCGCTGGTCGGCGCGGATGTGTGCATTGCGCTCAGCAAGCCAGGGCCAGGCACGATCCTGCCGGAATGGGTCAGCACAATGGCCGAGGACGCTATCGTTTTCGCCTGCGCCAACCCCGTGCCTGAGATCTGGCCGTGGGAGGCTGCGGCGGCCGGCGCACGGATCGTCGCTACGGGCCGCTCCGACTTCCCGAACCAGGTGAACAACTCGTTGGGCTTTCCCGGCATCTTCCGCGGTGCGTTGGACGTGCGCGCCCGCACCATCACCGATGAGATGTGCATCGCGGCTGCCGAAGCACTGGCTGCCGCCGCGCCGGACGATGGTATGAATCCAGACTGCATCCTGCCCACCATGGTGGAGTGGGAGGTCTTCGTGAATGAAGCCGTGGCCGTGGGCATGAAGGCCCAGGAGCAGGGGATCGCCCGGCTCACCGTGGACGAAGACACTCTGTTCAAGCACGCGGCCGAGATGATCTTGCGTTCGCGCAAGCTGACGGAAGTAATGATGGAGACAGGGCTGATCGCAGAGCCGCCGGAGTGAGCTAGAAGCTAGAAACTGAAAGCTGTTGTTGGGTAGTCAACCTCTACTTTCAGCTTCCAGCTTCCAGCTTCCAGTATCCAGCAAGGAGCTACACCATGTACGACCTCATCATCATCGGCGGCGGGCCGGCGGGGCTGACGGCGGCCGTCTATGCCATTCGCAAACGCTTGAACTGTCTGTTGATCAGCCCTGACCTGGGCGGCAAGGCCACCGCGCACATGCACATCGAAGGCATTGACACCTACAACGTGGTCAACGGGGCCGAGTTGGTGCGCCGCTTCCGCAACGAGATCGAATATCTGGACTTCACCCGGCTGATGGAAAAGGTGGTGCGGCTGGAAAAGCCGGGCAAGACGTTTGTCGCCACCACAGCCAACGGCAAACAGTTGGAAGCGCGGGCCGTGATCCTGGCCACCGGCGCGGATGCGGTTCGGCTGACCGTGCCCGGCGCCGATCGCTATTTCCTGCGCGGGGTCGCCTATTCCACCGTCAGCTATGCGCCGTTGTACATTGACAAAACAGTGGCGCTGATCGGCGCGGGGCCGATGGCGCTGCGCGGGGCCGGCGAGCTGGCGCAGATCGTCAAGCGGCTCTACCTGGTCGCGCCCACCCACGGTGACCTGGATACGCCGTTGGGCCGCCACATCCAGCGGGCCGTCCACGTCGAACTGCTGGAGAACTGGCAGCCGGTGGCGGTGGAAGGGGATACTTACGCCCGACGGCTGGTGGCTCAGGCGCCGGAAGGTGAGCAGCGCACCCTGGAGGTAGACGCCATCTTCGTCGAGCTGGGCCTGAAACCACACAGCGAACTGGTGCGCGGCCTGGCCGATATTGACGAACAGGGCCGCGTCGTCGTCAACTGCGGTACGGAGACCACGGTCGCGGGCCTGTTTGCGGCCGGCGACGTGACCCACCTGCCGGCCGAGCAGGTGGTCATCGCGCTCGGTGAGGGCGCGAAGGCCGCACTGGCGGCTTACGAGTACCTATTGAAGTGTGAGGACTGCTGACGAAGGACCGACGACGAAGGACGAAACGCCAAAGGGCAGCTTCGTCCTTCGTCATCCGTCATTCGTCATTCGTCAACCCCGAACTCGGTTACACATCTTAAGGAGTGATCATGACAGCTCAATTGATTGATGGCAAAGCGATTGCCGAAGCGGTGCGCCGCGAGGCGGCCGAAGAGACCGCGCGCCTCAAGGCGTTGACCGGGCAGGCTCCGACCCTGGCGGCCGTGCTGGTGGGCGACAACCCCGCTTCGCAGACCTACGTTGGCGCCAAGGGCAAGGCGTGCGACGAGGCCGGCATGGGCTCGGTAACGCACCGGCTGCCGGCCACGGCCACCCAGGCCGAGGTCGAGGACCTGGTGCGGGCGCTGAACGCTGACCCGACCGTGAACGGCATCCTGGTGCAGTTGCCGCTGCCCAAGGGCCTGAACGAGCAGGCCGTGCTCGACCTGATCAGCCTGGACAAGGACGTGGACGGCTTCCACCCCATGAACATCGGCCAACTGGTGATGAAGGGCCGCACGCCCCAGTTCATCCCCTGCACGCCGGCCGGTTGCATCGAGCTGCTGGTGCGCTCTGGCATTACCATCGCGGGCAAGGATGCCGTGGTCGTGGGGCGCAGCAACATCGTGGGCGTGCCGGTGGCCGCGCTGCTGCAAAACGCGGATGCCACGGTGATGGTCTGCCACAGCCGCACCAAGGACCTGCCGGAGAAGGTGCGCCGCGCCGACATCGTCGTGGCGGCCATCGGCCGGCCCGAGTACGTCAAGGGCGAGTGGATCAAGCCCGGCGCGGCCGTGATTGACGTCGGCATCAACCGCATTGACGACCCGACGAAGAAGGCCGGCTTCCGGCTGGTGGGGGATGTGGCATTCAACGAAGCGGTCGAGGTGGCCGGCTACATCACTCCCGTGCCTGGCGGCGTGGGGCCGATGACCATCGCGATGCTGCTGGCGAACACCGTGCGGGCGTTCAAGTTGCAGCGTGGAATTGCGTAGCCGCTTGTGGGGTATTCAGTTCGCGATGCCCTATACCGGATCTTCGCCCGGTGTCCATGGATCGTCGGCCAGGAGCCGCCTGACGCCCCCCTTTGGCAGGTGACGGGCGTCATAGACAATCGTCCTTCTGCACGATAGAATTGTGCGATAAGAGATACACAACATGCCAGACATGGATGACAATCTGAGGTAGATCTGATCCAACCTCGCACTCGGGGGGAAGGACTGCATGACTGAATTACCACTCTCTCAGGTGAGCGCACAAGGCAGGACCGGCGACGTGATGGTCATCGGCGGTGGCGTTGCTGGCATGCGGGCGGCTGTGGATCTAGCCGAAGCTGGCCTGCAGGCATGGCTGGTCGAGACCGCGCCGGCCCTGGGTGGTCGCGTGGCTCAATTGGGCTATATGTTTCCCACCCACGACTGTGTGCTGTGTCGCGGCACCTCGGATCACGGCTACGGCTGCACACGGCCTGCTATCTCCCCCGCCTTCCAGGATCACAACCTGCACCCGAACATCCATGTGCTGACCCTGACTAATGTCATCGGCGTGACCGGGCAGGCTGGCGACTTTCACGTGACTCTGCGCCATGAGCCGCGCTATGTGGACCCGGCGCGCTGCATCAACTGTGACCTCTGTTCGCTGGTGTGCCCGGTGACGCTGCCCAGCAGCTTTCAACAGGAGCTGGCCACGCGCAAGGCAGCCTATAAACCGGCCGTTCGCTCGATCCCCAATGCCTACATCATTGATCGCGGCCCCTATTGCGACGATTGTGGATGTTGTGCGACTGTGTGTCCCACACAATGTATAGACCTGAAGGAAGAAGCTCGCGAATCGCAGGTTCACGTTGGCGCGATCATCATGGCGTTGGGCTACGAGTTGACTGATGCCCATGAGTACGAAGAGCTCGGTTTCGGCCGCTATCGTAACATCATCCACTCCATGCAGTATGAGCGGCTGGCGAGTCGTTCGGGGCCCACGGAGGGGGTGGTGCTGCGGCCCTCGGACGGACAGCGTCCGCGGCGGATCGCCTGGCTGCAGTGCGTTGGCTCGCGCGATCAGAAGCACCCCTACTGCTCGTCTATCTGCTGCATGTATGCCACCAAAGAGGCGATGATTGCCAAAGAGCGCCTGCCCGGCGTCCACGCACAGATCTTCATGATGGATGAGCGGGCGTTCAATAAGGAGTTCAACGCCTACTACGAGTCGGCGCGGCGCCGGTTCGGGGTGGAGTACACCCGGGCGCGCATCTCGTACGTCAAAGAAGACCCCGCTACTCAGGATCTGATCTTGCACTATCCCGGCCCCAATGGCCAGATGGTCACGGAGCGGTTCGATCTGGTGGTGCTTTCGCTCGGCACGGTGCCCCCGCGTTCGGCTAGGGAGCTGGCCGGCGAGCTGGGCATCGAGCTGAACCCATACGGCTTCTGTCAAACCGACAAGTTCGCGCCGCTGGAAACCAGTGTGCCGGGGGTGTATGTCTGTGGCACTTTCCTGTCGCCCAAGGAGATCTCCGAGACTTTCCTGGATGCTTCCGGCGCGGCCGCCGAGGTGATGCGCCTGTTGCGAGGCCAGGTAGGCAGCAGCCCCTCCAGCCGTCAATATCCATTCCTTTCTGCGGCTAACGAATATCCGGAGGAAAGGGATGTGAGCCATGAGCCGCCGCGGATAGGGGTGTTCATCTGCCGCTGTGAGCCGGCCATTGATGGCACGATTGACACCCGGGCCGTCCAGGAGTTCGCCTTACGGTTGCCGGGCGTGACCCATGCCGAGTTGCTCGCTTACGGTTGCCAGGGGGCCGATCTGCAACGCATTCGCCAGGCCATCGTCGAGCAGAATCTCAACCGGGTTGTGGTTGCGGGATGCACGGCGCGCACGCACGAACCGCTTTTCCAGAAGGTCATCCGCCAGGCTGGGCTGAACCCGTATCTGTTGACGATGGCCAACATCCGCGAGCAGTGCGCGTGGGTGCACGAGAGCCAGCCGGAGCTCGCGACGCGCAAAGCCCGCGAGACGGTGCGCATGGCGGTCGAACGCGCTTTCATGGCGCAGCCGATCCAGAAGCTCAGCATAACGCCGACGCGCCGGGCGCTGGTCATCGGCGGCGGTGTGGCGGGGATGCAGGCCGCGCTCTCCATTGCCGACGCGGGTTTCGATGTGACGCTGGTGGAGCGCAGTGCCCAGTTGGGCGGCAACCTGCGCCATATCTTCTACGTGGCCGAAGGGCAAAACCCCCAGCGCCTGCTGCGCGACCTGGTCAACCGGGTGCGCGGCCATGAGCGCATTCAGGTGCTGACGCGTTCCGAAGTGCAATCGCACACCGGCCGTACGGGCGACTTTCAAGCAGTGATTGTCACTCATGCCGGGCCTGTGGATGCCGAGACCGAGGTGCGTCATGCCGTTACCATTGTAGCTACCGGCGGCGAGGAATGGCGCGGGGATGTCTATCTGCTGGGCCAGGACCCCCGGGTGGTAACCCAGCTCGATCTAGAGGAGATCATCGTCCACCGTCCAGAGGAAATCACGCAACTCAAGCAGGTGGTGATGATCCAGTGCGTCCACCCGCCGTCAGAAACGGACTATTGCAGCCGGGTGTGCTGCACCAACACCATGAAGAACACCATCCGGGTCAAGATGCTCAACCCGGACTGTCAGGTGTATGTGCTTTACAAGGATATGATCACCTACGGCTTCCGGGAACAGTTCTACACGGAGGCGCGACGCCGGGGTGTGGTCTTCATGCGCTATGACGAGCATCATCTGCCCCAGGTAAGCCGTGCGGCCGACGGCAAGCTCGAGGTGCGGGCTTGGGAACAGGTTTTCGGTCGCGAGATGATCCTGTCGCCCGGTCTGGTCGCCCTGAGCATGGCGGTCGTTCCTGCGCCAGGCACCGAAGAGCTGGCGCAGATTCTGGATGTGCCGTTGTCGGTCGAGGGATTCTTCCAGGAAGCGCACCTGAAGATGCGGCCTATGGACTTCATGGAAGAAGGGATCTTCATGGCCGGCATGGCCCACTATCCCAAGTTTATCGAGGAGGCGATCACCAACGCGCAGGCAGCCGCCGGTCGGGCCATCACACTGCTCTCCAAGGAGCCTATGTACTACGGCGGCCCGATCGCGGTGGTGGATCAGAGCAAGTGCGTCGGTTGTCTGACCTGCGTGCGCACCTGCCCCTTCGACATTCCCCAGATCCGGCCGGACATGACCGGTGTGGGCGAGATCGTGGGCGCGGCATATATCGAGCCGGCATTGTGTCAGGGCTGCGGCACCTGCACGGCCGAATGTCCGGCGAAAGCCATCCAGCTCATGGCCTATCTGGATGTCCAATTGGCGGGCGAGTTGACCGGCGCGTGGGCGGTGTAAGACGTGCATGTGCTGCCCATTGCGTACTGTGTGACGAGCGGATCCTTCAGGATGGGGAATGATGAGCGATAACAGTAGCAACGGTTTCGAGCCCGAGATCACGGCGTTCCTGTGCATCTATTGCGCCGACATGTCGGCCGACACGGCGGGTGCGTTGCACATCCAATATCCGGCCAACGTCAAGCTGGTGAAGATGCCTTGCACCGGCAAGGCCGATGTCAAGTACATCCTGGACGCCTTTGAACACGGCGCGGATGGTGTTTACATCGTCGGCTGTCCCATCGGCAACTGTCATCACGTGCGAGGCAACGAGCGGGCCAGGAAGCGCATCGAACGGGCGAAGAAATTGTTGGACGAGATCGGGATCGGCGGCCAACGGTTGGAGATATACTTCGTTTCCGGCGGCATGGGAGAGACGTTTGCGCGCGTGGCGCGCGAGATGACCGACCGGATTCAGGCACTGGGCCCGAATCCGCTACGAAAATCTACCTAGGCAAGGAGACGTGCCGCCGTTCGGGAGGTAGATATGGCTGGCAACGGTCGCGACGCTTCAGAAAACGTCATCGGGGCGGTGATGGTCGTTGGGGGCGGCATCGCGGGGATGCAGGCCAGCCTTGACCTGGCTGAGGCCGGTTACAAAGTCTACCTGGTGGAACACAAGTCGGCCATCGGCGGCCATATGGCGCAACTGGACAAGACCTTCCCCACCAACGACTGCGCAATGTGCACCATCTCGCCTAAGCTGGTCGAGACGGGCCGGCACCTTAACATCGAAATCCTGACAGACAGCGATGTCACTGGCCTGCGGGGCACGGCAGGCAATTTTACCGTGATCGTGCGCACGCGGCCGCGCTACATTGACGTGGCGAAGTGCACCGGCTGCAGCGAATGTGCCCAGGTCTGCCCGGTGGTGATCCCCTCCCATTTCGATGAAGGCCTGAAGCAACAACGCGCCGCCCATAAGCTCTACCCGCAAGCTATTCCCAATGCCTACGTCATCGAGAAGCGGGGGATCGCGCCCTGTCGCGATGCCTGTCCGGCGCACCAGCGCGCGCAAGGCTATATCGCGCTGATCCGCGAGGGCCGCTTCGACGATGCCCTGCGCGTGATCAAGGAGGACAACCCCTTCCCCGGCATCTGTGGCCGCATCTGCAACCATCGCTGCGAGGATGCCTGCAACCGCGGCAAAGTGGATGACCAGGTCAACATCCATGCGCTCAAGCGCTTCGTCACTGACACGATATACGCGCAGCCGCGCGTGCCCCGTGACCCTGTCCCCAAGCAGTACGAAGAGCGGGTGGCGATCATCGGCGCGGGGCCATGTGGCCTGACCGCGGCACAAGACCTGGCCCTGCTGGGCTACCCGATGACGGTTTTCGAGGCGTTGCCGGTGGCGGGCGGCATGTTGCGCGTCGGCGTGCCCGAATATCGCCTGCCAGGTTGGATCGTGGATCGCGAGGTGCAGGATATCGTTGACCTGGGGGTTGAGCTGCGCCTCAACACCACCATTGTCAACCTGGACGATCTCTTCAATGCGGGTTACAAGGCCGTGCTCATTGCGGTTGGCGCACACGAAGGCGTTCGCCTGCCGATTCCCGGCAACAACCTTGAAGGCGTGCTGATCAATACCCAATTCCTGCGCGACGTGCGGCTGGCCGAGCTGAGGGACGAATCAGCGAATCAGCGAGTCCTACAGGGCGGCGACGCGTTCAGTAAATCAGTCGGCGCTGATCCCCGATCGCAGATACAGGGAAAGCGGGTGCTGGTGCTGGGCGGCGGCAACGTGGCGATTGATGTGGCGCGTACCGCCGTCCGCCTGGGCGCGGCCGAGGTGCAGATGGCATGCCTGGAAGGCCGCGAGAACATGCCCGCGCATGCCTGGGAGGTGCAGGCCGCGCTGGATGAGGGGATCGTCATTCACAACGATCGCACCTTCGTACGCGTGGTTGAAGGCAGCAATGGCCGGGCCGGCGGTGTCGAGTGCCGTCGCGTAGCGCATTTCGAGTTCGATGACCAGGGCCGGCTCTCGGTCGAGACGGTACCCGGCTCAGAGCACGTGCTGCCGGCCGACGTGGTGATCTTCTCTGTGGGCCAGCGGGCCGGTTTGGCGTTTATCCCGGCCGACGCCGGGGTGGGGCTGACCGCCAAACGCACCATTGCGATAAACCCCAACACTTTCGCGGCCACCCGGCCCGGCGTCTTTGCGGCTGGCGACAGCGTGAGCGGTACCGCGTTTGTGATCGAGGCGGTCGCCAGCGGCCATAAGTGCGCCGAGTCCATCCACCGCTACCTGCGCGGAGAAGCGTTGGAGCCCAAGCCGAAACCCGAACTCCCGGTGGTCAAGCTGACCCAGGCCGAGCTCGCCGAGCGCATCCAGCGTGGGGAGCTCAAGATCACCCCGCGCGTGCCCATGCCCGAACTGCCGCCGGAGCAGCGGGTCAAGGGCTTTGCTGAAGTTGAGATGGGCTATACGGCCGAGCTGGCCCAGGCCGAGGCTGCCCGTTGTCTGGCCTGCGGCATCTGCTCCGAGTGTTTGAGCTGCTGGTACAAGTGTGGCGTGGGCGCGGTTGACCATGATATGGTCGAACGCACCTGCGAGTTCAACGTCGGCGCGGTCATCCTGGCCCCGGGCTATCAGGTCTATCGGGCCGAGCTTGCAGAGGAGTTCGGCTGGGGCCGCTATCCCAACGCGATCACCGCGTTGCAACTGGAACGCCTGATGAGCGCCTCCGGTCCCACCATGGGACATGTGAAGCGGCCGTCAGATGGTCGCCGACCGCGGAAGATCGCGTTCTTGCAGTGCATCGGCTCGCGCGACCGGTCGCACGATTACTGCTCGGCCGTTTGCTGCATGTACGCCACCAAACAGGCCATCATGGCCATCGAACACGAGCGGGACACGGAAGTTCATGTCTTCATGATGGACATGCGCGCTTTCAGCAAAGGCTATGAGCCCTATTATCGGCGGGCGATTGAGAAATACGGCATCAAGTACACCCGTTGTCGCATTTCGGCGCTCAAAGAGAACCCGGCCAACGGCAATTTGATCTTGCGCTACGTGGACGAACCAGCGCATCAGCAGGAGATAGATCCGCCATTCGCCCACTCGCCTATTCGTCAGGAAGAATTCGACCTGGTCGTCCTTTCCGTTGGCATGGAGGTCGCCCCCGAGGTGCGGGAGTTGGGGCAGCGACTGGGCATTGAGTTGGATGATTATGGCTTTTGCCACACTGTTCTGTTCGATCCATTGCAGACCAGCAAGCCCGGCATTTACGCGGTCGGCCCGTTCCGCGAACCCAAGGATATCCCCGAATCGGTGGTGGAGGCGAGCGGCGCGGCGGCCGCGGCTGGCGCATTGCTGGCGCGTGCGCGCGGCACGCTGACCCGTGTGCCGGAATACCCGCCGGAGCGCGATGTAACCCATGAGGAGCCGCGGGTAACTGTTTTCGTCTGCCACTGCGGATCGAACATCGCCGGCTTTCTGGATGTGCCCGCGGTGGCCGAATATGCTCGTTCGCTGCCCCACGTCATCCATGCCGAGCACAATCTCTATACCTGCTCGCAGGACAGCATTATACACATCACCGAGAAAGTGAAGGAGTTAGGGGCCAATCGAGTCGTCGTCGCGTCGTGCACGCCGCTGACCCATGAGCCGCTGTTCCAGAGCAGCATCCGGGCGGCCGGGCTGAACCCGTATCTATTCGAGATGGCCAATATTCGTAACCAGTGCTCCTGGGTACACTCCGACGACCGGCCGACAGCCACAGCCAAAGCCAAGGAGCTGGTGCGCATGGCCGTTGCGCGCGCGGCCCGGCTCCAGCCGCTGCACACGACGCCGCTGACGACCTGCAAGAGCGTCCTGGTCATCGGCGGCGGCGCGGCGGGCATGACGGCTGCCCTCACCCTGGCCGAACAGGGCTTCCCGGTGCACCTGGCGGAGCGGAGCAGGGAATTGGGGGGCAACCTGCGCAAGGTGCACTACACGCTGCGCGACTTGGGGTTGGAACATGGTCTTGGGCAGTCGGTAGTGGATGTTGGTTCTTATACCCAATGCCAGATATCCAATGTTCATGAGTACCTGACCAGCCTGATCCATCGCGTCGAATCCCATCCGTTGATCAACCTCCATCTGCAGACAGAGCTGGTGGAGACTGGCGGGGTTCAGGGCAATTTCACGTCGGTCCTGCAACAGGACCTGGGCGCCACCTTCCGCCGTTTCGAGGTGTACCACGGCGCAACGATCGTCGCTACCGGCGGCCAGGAGTATCGCGGGAACGAGTACGGGTATGGGAGCGACCCGAGGATTCTAACGCAGCAAGAGTTCGAGGCGTGGCTGGCAAATCGGGCATCAGGTATTGAGCATTCCCCAATACCGGATACCCAGCACCCGTCATCCGTTGTCATGATCCAGTGTGTTGGCCCGGCCGAGCAATACTGTGCCCGCATCTGCTGCACCACGGCGCTGAAGAACGCGCTGATGCTCAAACGGCTTAACCCCGCCGCGGAGATCACGGTGCTCTATCGGGACATCCGCACCTATGGGTTCAAGGAACGGTTGTATACCGAGGCGCGGCGGGCCGGAGTGCGCTTTGTGCGCTACGACTTCGATCGTAAGCCCCAGGTGACAATCGCCGCCCAGGGATCTGCGATGCACAACACATTGTCTGGCGCCCAGTCTATGAATGTCAGTGGAGCACAGATTCAGGCTCAGAGGGGGTCTGTGACCCTCAACCGCTGGTCACCCTGGCCCGCGTGGCGTAGCCAGGGCGGGCAGACCGGCTTGGAGCATCGAAATCGTGATCTACTGAATTTACCGGCTGATCAATCTACCGGCCTCGAGGTGCGAGTTTGGGAGCCGCCCCTGGGCCGTGAGATGGTCTTGCGGCCCGATCTGTTGGTGTTGAGCATGTCGGTGGTGCCCAGCGAAGGTGCGCGCGAATTGAGCAAGCGGCTGAAGGTCTCGGTGGATATGGAGGGGTTCTTCCTGGAGGCGCACGTCAAGCTGCGGCCGGTGGATTTCTCCTCCGAGGGCATCTTTATGGCAGGCCTGGCGCACTATCCCAAGCTGTTGGCGGAGAGCATCGTCCAGGCCCAGGCGGCCGCAGCGCGCGCGGCCACGCTCCTTTCCAAGGATACCCTTGAGGTCGGCGGCCGCGTGGCGGTCGTGGATGACGCGCGCTGCGTGGCCTGCTTGACCTGCGTGCGCACCTGCCCTTATGATGCCCCGCGCGTAGTGGCGTCGCTCACCGGCGTTGGCGGCATCGTGGGCGCCGCGCAGATCGAGGCGGCCCTTTGTCACGGTTGTGGCTCGTGTGCGGCGGCCTGCCCGGCCCGGGCCATTCAACTGATGCACTATACCGACGCGCAGGTCCTGGCGAAGATTGACGTCCTGTTCGAGGAGGTATTGCAATGAGCGAAGACGTTGGCTGGACGCCGCGCATCATTGCCTTTTGCTGCCATCATTGTGCCTATGCGGCAGCCGATCTCGCAGGTGGCCTGCGCATCCAATACCCGTCTTCGGTGAAGGTTTTCGAGCTGCCCTGCACCGGCAAGCTCGACGTGCTGCACGTGTTGCACGCCTTCGAGGCGGGCGCCGACGGCGTCTTTGCCGCTGGCTGACTGCCCGGAGAGTGCCATTACCTGGAAGGTAATCTGCAAGCCAAAAAACGCATCGAGTACGTGCGTGACCTGCTGAACCAGATCGGTTTGGGGGCCGAACGCGTCCAGATGGTCAACCTGTCAGCGGCCATGGGCGCGCGTTTCGCCGAGATTGCAACCGAGATGGACGCGCACATTCGGAAACTCGGACCTAATCCGTTGGGTCGGCACTTTGCGAAGAAAGATACCGTCGGAGGTGAGGAATGATTGTTGCTGAACAAAAACCGCTGGCCGAAATCAAAGAGATGCTCGAAAGCTACCAAAAGGTGCTTGTGGTGGGCTGCGGCACCTGCGTCACCGTCTGCCTGGCGGGCGGCGAAAAGGAGGTCGGCATCCTGGCATCGGCGCTGCGCATGGCCACCCGGCTGGACGGCCACGGGATCGCGATGGACGAGGTGACCGTTCAACGCCAATGCGAGTGGGAGTACATTGATCCCTTGCGCGAGCGGTGGGCCAATTACGACGCCATCCTCTCCTTGGGCTGTGGTGTCGGCGTGCAGACGTTGGCTGAGCGTTTCCCCGACAAGCGTGTGTTGCCCGGCCTGAATACCCGCTTCATGGGCCTGCCCACCGAGCAGGGCATCTGGGAGGAGCGCTGCCAGGCCTGCGGCGACTGCATCCTCGACCTGACCGGCGGCATCTGCCCCATTGCACGCTGCTCGAAACAGCTGCTCAACGGGCCGTGCGGCGGCTCGCAAAAGGGCAAGTGCGAGGTGAGCGAGGAAACCCCTTGCGCCTGGCAGTTGATCTGGGAGCGGATGGGCGCGCTGGGGATGCTCGATCGTTTGCTGCAAGTTCAGCCGTCCAAAGACTGGCGTACCAGCCGTGATGGTGGCCCGCGCCGGATTGTGCGGGACGATTTGCGGTTGGCGGAAGAATAAGGAGGACCTGGCTATGTCTGACATTTCAACGAACGGTTATTGGGCGGGCAGCAACCTGGAGCGCGTGTTGACCAAAGGATGCTTCGCGGTCACCGGCGAGTTGGGGCCGCCCAAGAGCCATGATGCCGAGGTCATCCGCAAGAAAGCGGCCTTGCTCAAGGGGGTCGTGGACGCGGTTAACCTGACTGACAACCAGACGGCCATCGTCCGCATGAGCAGCATTGCGGCCGGCGTGTTGGTGTTGCGCGCAGGGCTGGAGCCGATCATTCAGATGACCTGCCGCGATCGCAACCGGCTGGCCATGCAGGCCGACCTGCTGGGTGCGAGTGCGCTGGGGATCAAAAACGTGCTCTGCCTGACCGGCGATCATCAGTCATTCGGCAACCATCCCTTCGCCAAAAACGTCCACGACGTGGACTCGCTGCAGCTCGTACAAATCGTCAAGGGCCTGCGCGATGAAGGCAAATTCCAGTGCGGCGAGGAGATCAAAGGCGGCGGCCCGCGCTTTTTCATCGGCGCGGCGGCCAATCCCTTCGGCGACCCGTTCGAGTTCCGACCCTACCGTCTGGCCAAGAAAGCTGCCGCGGGCGCGGACTTCATCCAGACACAGCTGATCTACGACATCCCGCGCTTCCGGGAGTACATGAAGCGGGTCGTGGACCTGGGCATACACGAGAAAGTGAAGATCCTGGCCGGCGTGGGGCCGCTTAAGAGCAGCGGCGCGGCCAAATACATGCGCGACCAGGTGCCGGGCATGATCGTCGCCGACGAATACGTGGATCGCATGGAAGCGGCCGTTGCTAACATTCCCAAAGAAGATAAGAAAGCGCGCGCGGCCGCCTGGCGCGATGCCGGCATCAAGATCTGCATCGAGCAGATTCAGCAGATCCGGGAGATCCCCGGTGTCGCCGGCATCCACATCATGGCCATCGAGTGGGAAGAAGCTGTGAAGCCGCTTGTCGAGGGGGCTGGCCTCTTGCCGCGGCCGGTGGTGGATTAACCCCTCCCCCGGCCGGTGGTGGATGGATCTCTCCTCCGGCCCCTCCCCTACCAGGGGAGGAAGGGCCGCTCCCACTTCCCCTCGGGGAAGTGGGTTGGGGGGGTTAGGTCTCCTTGCCGCTGATTACGAGGTATGACATGCCTATAATGAAAGCAACCACCGCTGCATCGCCGGCCACAGCCGAACCTTTGGCCGCGGCGATCCAGCGCATCGTCGGCGAGAACGCCTACTTGTGCTATCAGTGCCTGAAGTGCACCAGCGGCTGTCCCCTGGCCGAGTATTTCGATTTGACCCCCAACCAGGTGATGCGCAGCGTGCAGTTAGGAGACGCTTCGGTGCTGGAGAGCAAGGCCATCTGGCTGTGCGCCTCGTGTGAGACGTGTACCACGCGCTGTCCCCAGGGCATTGACATAGCGGCCGTCATGGATGCGCTGCGCATCGAAGCCCGTCGCCGGGGCATCCCGGCCGCCGTCCCCGAGGTGGATCGCTTCGCACGCCTTTTCTTGATGGATGTGAAGCTGATGGGCCGCCTCCACGAAGTCGGGCTGATGGCCGGCTTGAACCTGCTCAACCGCAACCTGTTCAAAGATATGGACATGGCGGTGGAGATGCTCAAGCGGGGCAAGTTGCATCTGGTCTCGCTGCCCACCCGGCCGCCTAAGCCCGGGCAGGTTAAGGCGGTGGAAGCTGCGCCCACCCGGGTTGCCTACTACCCCGGCTGTTCGCTTCATTCGTCGGCCAGCGAATACCACCGCACCATCGAAGCCATCGCCGAGAAGCTCGACCTGGAGCTGATTGAGCCGCCCGGCTGGATCTGCTGTGGCTCCAGCCCGGCGCACTCCACCGACCGCGTCCTGGCAACCAGGTATCCGGTGGTCAACCTCTCCATCATCGAGCAGATGGGCCTGGAGGAGGTCACCACGCCCTGCGCTGCCTGCTATAGCCGCTTCAAAACCGCGGCCCACGAGATGGCCCACAACCCAGAGATGGCGCAGCAGATCACCCAGGAGATCGGTTACCAGTATGCGGGCAAGGTGCGGGTCATGCACCTGGTGGAGACGCTAGTCGAAAAGGCGGGGTTGGATCGGATCGAGAGGGCGGTGGAAAAACCGTTGAGCGGACTGAAGGTGGCCTGCTATTACGGCTGCTACATCACCCGGCCGGCTGAGATCACCGGCGCCGAGCATCCGGAGTATCCCATGGACATGGACTACCTGATGCGTCGGCTCGGCGCCGAGCCGGTGATGTGGGACTACAAGACCGATTGTTGCGGCGGATCCTTGGGCCTGACTCAAACCCCGTTGGCCCATCAGATGACGGCCAAGGTGCTGCGCAATGCCAGGGAGCGCGGCGCGGATGTGGTTGTCACCGTTTGTCCGTTGTGCCACGTCAACCTGGACGGCCGCCAGGCACAGATCAAAGATCTGGGCTTCGCCATGCCGGTGCTGTATGCAACGCAGCTTGCAGCGCTGGCCTTCGGGTTGGGGGAGAAAACGGCGCTCCTGGAGAAGAACCTGGTGGACCCGCGGCCGGCGTTGCGCCAGAAGGGGCTGGTGGATTAGGAATGGGCCTCCGCCGCATCATTCAAGATCATCCACACGCCCTCGAACGCCTGTGGCAGGCTGCCGAGTGGGTGTTGCACCGGCTGAATCCGTTCTTTGCCCGCGTCGGCTACGACCGCGTTGCGAAGGTGATCCTGCCTTTCGAGGATCTGAGCAAGAAGGCGGTCTTCGACTGTCGCCTGTGCGGCCAGTGCATCCTGCACTACACCGGCATGACCTGCCCGATGACCTGTCCCAAGAACCTGCGCAACGGGCCGTGCGGTGGCGTGCGCCTGAACGGCCACTGCGAGGTCAAGCCGGAGATGCGCTGCGTCTGGGTGGATGCCTATGAGCGCAGCCAGAAGATGACGATTTGGGGCCAGGAGCTGTTGACCGAGCAGCCGCCCGTCAACTGGCAGCTCCCGGGCACGTCGTCGTGGATCAATCTGCTGAGGGGCGTGGACCGGCGACTGCGCGTGGTGCGCAAGGGCTGAACAAAGCGGCTGTGGGGGGAAGGATGGACGGGCAAGTGATTGTAAAACGGATTGAGAGCGCGGGAGAGGCCCAACAGGCTTTTTGTTGCACGGCCGAAGTGCCCACGCCCTGGCCTGCTGCGCTCAACGTCTGTCGCACCTGGGTGAGCCAAAACCTGGGCCGTTACGTCGAAGGCTACCACGTGCAGGATGCCAACGGCGTTGCGGTGGGCCAGCTCTACTACGCAGCGTCGGAACGGGCCCTGGTCCCCTATGAGATCGAGCCGGGGGTGGCCGTGCTCTACTGCGAGTGGGTGCAGCGCCGGCATCAGGGACAGGGCCTGGGGCGGCAATTGTTCGCGACTTTTGAGGCCGCCGTGCGCGACCAGGGCAGCAAGGGCATCCTGGTGGAAGCCACCACGCGCGAAGATCAGATGCACTACCGCCATTACCTGGCCCGCGGCTTCACAGTTGTGCACGAAGCCGGTGACCGCAGGTTGCTCTATCTGCCGTTGGGCCAGCCCCAGGTGAGCGTCCGGCCCTTTGAGCCGCGCCTCCAACCTCGCCGTGGCCTGCCCGTGGAGATCCTGATCCTGGCTGGCTACCTCTGTCCCTTCGAAACTGCAACCCAGATGCTCTTGTTGGACGTCGCGCGCGAGTTTGGGGAGCGTGTGGTGGTTCGTCACGAAGTGCTCAGCCCCGAGACGTTGCAACGTTACGGCGTGGCCTACGGTGTCTTCATCAACGGACACCCAAAGTTGAGTGGTGCGACCACCGAAGAAGCCATCCGTCAAGCGATCATCGAGGAATTCTAACGTGCCCACTCCCATCAGCCACCTGGAGGCGGTGTTGCAAGCCGGCCAATTTGCCGTCGCCGCGGAGCTTTCGCCCCCGAAGGGGGTAGACCTGGCAGCAATTGCCCGCGACGCGCAGACCCTGCGCAACTACGCCGACGCGGTCAATGTCACCGACAATCAGGCGGCCAGCGTGCGGATGGCCAGCATTCCTGTGGCGGCGATCTTGCTCCGCCACGGTATTGAGCCAGTCGCCCAGATGACCTGCCGCGACCGTAACCGCCTGGCGATCCAGGCCGATCTGTTAGGCGCGGCCGCCTTGGGTATCCGCAACCTGCTCTGTTTGAGCGGCGACCACGGCATCTGGGGCGACCATCCCGAAGCCAAGAGTGTCTACGACGTGGACTCCATGCACCTGATCCGCATGGCGCGCAACTTGTGCGAGCACGGCGCCTTGGACAACGGGCGGTCGGTCACATTGCCGCCGCAGTTGTTCATCGGCGCAGCGGCCAATCCATTTGCGCCGCCTTTCGACTATCGGCCGTTGCGTTTGGGCAAGAAGGTGGCCGCGGGCGCGCGTTTTGTGCAGACTCAACTGATCTACAACGTGAAACGATTCGAGGCTTATATGGCTCGCGTGCGCGACCTGGGCCTGGACAGGCAGGTCTACATCCTGGCCGGGGTCGGACCGGTCAAGTCGGCAGGACAGGCCAACTTCATGGCGACCAAAGTGGCCGGCATGGAGGTGCCCGACGAGATCGTCCAGCGGATGAGCAAGACCCCGAAGGCCGCCCAGCCCGAAGAGGGCATCCACATCTGTGTCGAGATCATCGAGCAGGTGCGCCAGATTCCTGGGGTCGCTGGCGTTCATATCATGGCTGTTCACTGGGCCGAGGCCGTGCCCGAGATCGTCACGCGCGCCGGCCTGTATCCCAGGCCCCCGCAGACTGTTTTTTCGGAGTGATCGTATGCTCGTCAAAGATTGCATGACGTCTGATCCTGTTTGTGGCCGGCCGGACATGTCGGTGACCGAGGCGCAAGCTTTAATGCAACAGCACAACTTCCGACATCTGCCGATCCTGGATGAAAACGGCAGGCTGGTGGGACTGATCACTCAGCGTTCATTGCTGCAGGCCATTCCTGCCGGCATGATCAGCGTAAGCCAGGCTACAGTGAATTATGCGCTGGCCAAGATCAAGGCGCATCACATCATGGTCAAGAAAGTGTTCACCATCGAAGAAGATGTGGCCCTGGAGGAGGCGGCCCGCATCATGGCCGACAAAAAGATCGGCTGCCTGCCGGTGATGTGCGGGAGCGATCTGGTGGGCATCATCAGCGACAATGACATCTTCAACGTGATGGTGAACTTGCTGGGCGCCCGACGCGAGGGTGTACGTGTGACTGTCTTGCAGCCCGACCGTGCCGGTGAGGTGGCACGCATCAGCACCGCCATTGCGCAAAAGGGCGGCTATCTCTCGGTATTCGCGACCTATCCCTCTGACGATCCGGCCGTTTGGGCCTCAGTGCTGAAGGTGACGAACCTGCCGAAAAATGTCCTTGTCGAAACCCTGCAGGCCTTGCCGGATCTTCGCATTCAAGACGTTCGGGAGGGTTAGCGCCGCTCTGGCAATCCGAAGCATGCCAGTTCACAAGACCCATATTACCGACATCTCAGACGCCCGCGGCATCCCCTACCGCCGGCCACACCACGGCGGGGCGGTCTTCCCGGTTGAAGCGGCCGCTCAGCAACGCGGGGTCGTGCTGGCGGAGATGGTCAAGTCGGTCCTGCTGCGCGAAGCTGGTCGCGCAGGCCGCTACGTCATGGCATGCGTGCCCGGCGCGCGACGCGTCGACCCGAAAGCGGTGCAAACCGTGTTGGGCCAGGGCTGGCGCCGGCTCCATTTCGCCAGCGCCGATGAAATCCTGGCCGTGACCGGCTGCGTGATGGGCGCAGTGTTCCCTGTCTGCTAGAGAGGTCATTTGTGCGCACCAAACTCACCGCTGCAGCCGCTGGTGTCTTACTTGTGCTCGTGCTGGCCGCTTGCGTCCCCCTGCCACCGGGCGAGGTGCCCGCCGGTGGATGGCCGGCCCGCGCGGCGACGCTCAGCCCAGCCGAAGTATTCGCCCAGATCGCGCCGTCGGTCGCGTTCGTTGATACGCCGGCCGGCACGGGCAGCAGCTTCCTGTTCGAAGGCGGCTATCTGCTGACCAACGCGCATGTCGTCTACCCCTACCCGACAGTGCGCGTGGTCTTCCCTGACGGCAACGAGTTTGCCGACGCACCGGTGCTCAACTGGGATCTGATGGCCGATATCGCGGTGGTGGGCCCCCTGCCAACGACCCTGCCGCCCTTGCGCCTGGCCCTCGACGAACACCAGCCGATGGGCAGCGAAACCTACCTTATCGGTTACCCCGACGAGTTTGAGGCTTTTCCCCAGCCCACCATCACGCGCGGTATCCTCTCGCGGCGGCGCACATGGGATGCCATCGGTTTCACCTACCTGCAGTCCGATGCGTTGATCCTGGGCGGCCAAAGCGGCGGCGTGCTGGTCTCGGCCCAGGGCGAGGTGCTGGGCATGTCGGGCCTGGGCTGGCCCTCGGTCTCACAGTTCGCGCTGGTTGCCGCCATCGGCGACATCGTCCCGCGCGTGCGTGCCTTGCTGGCCGGCGAACACCCGGATGGCCTGGGCGCGCGGCGGTTGCCGACAGAGGCGCCCCAGGTCAGGTTCGAGTCGGTGCTGACCCACCGCTACGACGACCGCACCTTTGAGATTATCGGCCAGCCCGATGATGATCTCAACCTGACTCTGGTCGGGACGGGCCCTTTCGAGGCCGTGCTGTTCGACTTTGCGGGCGGCCTGTATGAAATGGGCGATAACAGCGAACAGGATGTCCTGTCGTGGCAGGTCCGCCTGGACAGCGCGGGCCCCTACCTGTTATCGGTGGGTACAAAGGCCGATGAACCGATCACCGTCACGGTGGAAAGCACGCTGCCGTTCCAACTATTCCCTGACCCCGATGATGGCCAGACGCTGGGGCCAGAGCAGACTGTTCGGAGCAACATGGATCACCCCCGGGACAGCGATTTTTACCAGATCCGCCTGGACGCTGGTCAGAGCATCGAGGTCCGGGCCGACTCGCTGGCAGTTAACCCGGCGCTGGTGATAGATTATCCTGGCGGCACTGAAGAGACCGTAGCCTTCGACAGCGATAGTGGCGGCGGCCTCTACGACGATGCAGCGCGGCTGACGTACCGCGCGCCCTTCGCAGGCCTCTTTTTCATCATCGTCGAAAAGGAGGGGGGCTTTTTCGTCATTGACCCCGATACCGGCGGCTACGTCCTCACTGTCAAAGATGTCACTGCACAGCAAGACGCGCTGGCGGCTGCCCGTCCGCCCATGACTGTGACACCAACACCCGAACCAGGGGAAACAGGGCCTAACATCTACGTGGACGAATACGAGCGGTTCACGCTGCAGCTGCCGCCTGAGTGGATGGAAAGCCCAACAGTCAAATTCGACACTGTGCTCTTTGTCGAGCCGGAAGGCGCAGCGCTTCACATCAGCACAGTTGACATCACAGCATTAGGCCTGGGAGAATTGAGCCTTGGTGATTACGTCAACACCGTGATTGCTGATTACCGCGCCCGGCAGCGAGATCTCCAGTTGGAAACCCGCTGGCGCCTGCAAACCGACGAGGGTCAGTTCGGGGAGGTCCTGGTCTTCACCGACCTGGATGGCCGACGCAAATCATCCGAGTTTATCTTCACTGCTGACGGCCGCGCGGCCTACCACCTCCGCTTCAGCGCTACGCCGAAACGCCATCAGGAGCTGACGTCGCAGATCGAGCAGGTCTTCAAAACCTTCCGGCTGCTGCCGTAATGCCTGAGACAATATATCATGGATACCCCTGAACTGCTTGCCCTCTTCGATCGCCAACAACGACGAGATGTCGAATTCTACGGCTCACGTCGTGACGCTACGCCCCAGGTCGTGCGTCAGATCCCCCTGCCCGGCTTCGGTGGCAATGGGTGCGTCCTCTATTCGACCTTGAGCGCCGAGGATGCCGATCAGGCTGTGGCGGATCAGATCGCCTTCTTCGACAGCCTTGGGATCGACTTTGGCTGGAAACTCTACGGACATGACACGCCGCCTGATCTGGGTGAACGCCTGGCCGCGCGGGGCTTTATCCCGCAGGAGATCGAAGCGGTCATGGTCCTCGATCTAACCGACGCGCCCGCCGCCCTATGGCAGCCGATCAGCCATGATATCCGCTGCGTCGCGGACGCTGCGCAGGTTGCCGATGTGGTGGCGGTGCAAAACGCGGTGTGGGGGGAGCGATTCGATTGGTTGGGGCCACAATTGGCTGACGAGCTCCAAAACGCAGGCGAGAATTTCGGCCTGTATCTTGCCTATGCTGATGGCGTGCCCGCCAGCACGGCCTGGATCCGTTTCCACCCAGGCACCCGGTTCGCAAGCTTGTGGGGCGGCTCGACCCTGTCTGCCTATCGTGGCCGCGGCCTGTACACGGCGTTGTTGGCCGTTCGGGCCCACGAAGCCCGGCGCCGTGGGTTTCGCTTCCTGACCGTAGATGCCAGCGATATGAGTCGGCCCATCCTGGAGAAGCATGGTTTCCGCTTCCTCACCACCGCCAGGGATTACCAATGGCCCAAACGGGGAGCGGATGGCTGACACCGGGCGTCTCACCCCTCCCGCGCGCATTGGGCAAGCCGGGTGTGACATGCGTCATTGCGTATCCCCCGGTGACCTATGATAAAATGTGCCGCGGCATAGACGCTACCAGACTGCACTACTCAGGTAAAGGAGCCCGCCCGATGCAACCTCACGAGATCTATTCCTTGCGCGCGCGTGACGTCATGAACCGCAACTTTACTCTGGTTTCGCCAATCGCCACCGTACAAGAGGCGGTCGAAGCCATGTTCAAATGCAACTGTCAGGCGGCGATCGTGGACCGGGCCGACGAAGACGACGCTTACGGCATCTTGACATTCCAGGAAATCGTTTACCGCCTGATCGCCAAGTCGCTTTCCCCCACGCGCACGCGGGTCGGCGAGATCATGGTCAAGCCTCTGATCGTGATCAACCCTAACTTGCGGCTGCCCTTCGTGGCCCAGCTCATGGCGCGCGTCGGTATTCAGAATGCCATCGTCATCGAGGAGCATAAGCTCGCGGGGATCATCTCCAGCAGCGACCTGGTGGCTGCGCTGGTGAAGACAACTGAGCGGGAATAGCCCGTCAGGAGTCAGGAGACAGGCGACAACCCTGACCATTACCCCCTGGCCCCTGATCACTTCAAGGAGGAAGTCATGGAGTTTGGTTGGACCGAAGAACAACAGATGTGGCGCAAGGCGGTGCGCGACTTTGCGCAGAAGAAGATCGCGCCGCGCGTGCGCGAGATTGACAGCGGCCATCACATCCCGGAGGAAATCATCAAAGGGATGGCCGACATGGGGTTGTGGGCGCCCACGGTGTCCGAAAAATATGGGGGCCAGGGCATGAACATGACCATGGCCACTATCGCCGCGGAGGAATTGGGCCGCGCCGACATCAGCCTGGCCATCCCGGTGATGTATCTGGTGCAGGCCAGTTGGGGCTTTGTCTTCGAACGGTACGCCAGCGAGGCGCTCAAAGCGGAGATCCTCCCCGGTGTGACCGCCGGCAAGAACTTCCTTGGCATCGCGTCCACCGAGCCCGGCGGCGGCTCCGATATCGAAGGGGTCACGCGCTCCCGCGCCGAGCGCACGGCCGACGGCAGTTGGGTGCTCAACGGCGAGAAGCTCTACATCAGCGGCATCACCGAGGCGCTGCGCATGGGCGGCGCGTACATGACGCTGGTGCGCTCGGACCCGGTTGCCGGTCACAAAGGCTTCACCTTCTTCGCCGTCAACATCAAGGACAACCCCCATGTCACCACAACGCTGATCCACAACTGGGGCCGCACCGGCATCTCCACCGGCGGGTTCAACATGGAAAGCCTGCCGTTGGCCGACCACTACCGCATCGGCGAAGCGGGCCGCGGCTTCTACTATGCCATGGAGGGCTACACCTATGCGCGCGCGTTGATTGGCGCCACCTGCTGCGGCGCGGCCGAGACCGCCCTGCAAATGGGCGTGGACTACATCAAACAGCGCAAGTCGTTCGGCAAACCCCTGGCGGCCTACCAGGGCATCAACTTCCCCGCGGCCGAGCGCTTCACCGACATCGAATCTGCCCGGCTGCTGACCTACAAAGCCGCGTGGATGGCCGATGAGATGTACGCGAACGGCAGTTTCAAACACAAGGACGTCGCCCTGTTCGGCGCGATGGCCAAGCTGCGCGCGCCCATCATGGCGTTCGAAACCTTCAACGAGGTGGCGAACTGGCTGGGCGCGATGGGCTACACCACCGAGTATCCCATCGAGATGGGCATCCGCGGGGTCCGCTCCTACTCCATCGGCGCGGAAGGCGGCATGAACATCATGCGCATGATCATCGCTCGTGAGCTGATCGGCAATGACTATACTAATCCGAGACAATGAGCCAACTCGACCCCAACCGCCGCTTCCAAATCGCGTATGACCGCGCCCAGGCCGATTGGGCTGCGGCTGACCCGGCGCGCTGCGCGGCGCTGGCTGGCTGCGCGCTGACCCCGGAGGGAGTGCTGATCCCCTACTTCGGCCGGCCGCACCTGGTGACCCACCCGGCAGGCGAGGCGCTGGTGCAGGCCACCGGCAAGCCCGCGCACGTCACCATCGCCATCGTGCTGATCCACTACCTGCTGCGGGCCGATGGCATGTCCCCGGCCGACCGGTGGCTGGCGTTTCGTGAGCTGCCGGACGGCATGTTCTACGCCCAGGCGTTCGCGGGGCATGCCGAGGGGTTGCTGGCGCAGCGATTCGGGGCCGATTTGGCCGGGTTCCGGCGCGCGGCGCAGGCGCTGGGCGGCGCGCCGCTCGACCTGGCGGACGCGTCCTATCGCTTCGCCGCGCTGCCGCGGTTGCCCATGGCCGCCCTGCTGTGGGCAGGCGATGACGAGTTTCCGGGCCAGGCGCGGGTGCTGTTCGACGCCCACGCAGGGCACTATCTACCGACCGAGGATCTCTCCGGGATCGGCGATTGGCTGGCGCACAAGCTGGCCCACGCGACGTAGGGACACAGGCTTACATCGCCCAGGCCCTGGTCGAGCTGGCGTCGGACACCGATCTGGCGCTGCTGCGCGCGGCGCTCTGGCGTGTCAACCCGGATGGCCGGTGGCGCGCGGCCTTCGTCTTGGGCGAGCGCCGCGACTTTCGCGCGATCCCAGTGCTAGAGCGCACCCTGAACGACGAAGAGATCCTGGTCGGCCGCACCGCGGCCGAGGCGCTGGCCCGCATCGGCGGCACGGCCGCTACCCGCGCGCTGATCCGCGGCCTGTATAGTGATCGGCCGCCTGAAGTGATGGCCGCCAAAAACGGCCTGCTGCGCCTGGGCGACACCGCGATACCTGAGCTGCGCCGCGCCCTGGAATCAGGTATCATCGCCGCGGAACTGAAGGCAACCCTGGTGCTCGAAACCATCGGCGCCCCGGCCGCACGCGCGGCGCTGCAATAGTCATGAGGAGGCAACCTATGGTTGTAAAGGTGGGCGAACTGGCCCCGGACTTCATCCTGAAAAGCCACGATGGCCGCACCATCCGGTTAAGCGACTACCGCGGTAAGACGAACGTCGTGCTGGCCTTCTTCCCGCTGGCCTGGACCCCCGTCTGAACGAGCCAGATCCCTTCCTACCAGGCCGCCCTGGCCCGGTTCGAGGGGATGCAGGCCCAGGTCCTGGGCCTCAGCGTGGACAGCACCGATTGCCTGCGCGCGTGGGCAGACAGCCTCGAGGGGATCACCTACCCGCTGCTGGCCGACTTCTTCCCGCACGGGCAGGTTTCTCAACTGTACGGCGTGCTGCGGAAAGAAGGATTCTCCGAGCGCTCGATCTTCATCATTGACAAGCAGGGACACATCCGCTATGCGGATGTACACGACATCGGCCAACAGCCGGACAATGACGAGATCTTCCGGGTGCTCAACGAGTTGGAGCCGGAGGCCGCGGCCGCGTTAGCCAAAGCGGATCAACTGGCGGCGGCGGCGCCCGTCGCGCGGCCCGCAGCCGCTGTGATGCTCTACTGCACCCCCTGGTGTGGCGACTGTCGCAAGGCGCGGACGTGGCTGAAGGAGCACGACATCGCCTACGTCGAGGTAGACATCTCCAAAGATCGCGAGGCGGCCAAACGCGTGCGCGGCTGGGCCCGCGGCTTCGAAACCACGCCGACGTTCGATATCAAAGGGACGATCGTCGTGGATTGGCATGAGGGCCTGGTAGCCAAGGCGTTGGGCCTCGGGTGAGTTTCTCATGCCGCGGGCGTTGCGACGGCCCATGAAGACGTAGCGCAAGATGCCCATCTTGCGCTACGCGCTGGCGATTCTCGGAGTTGACGGCGGTTCAGAGGATGACCATCGCGTCCCCGAAACTGTAAAAACGATAACGCTCTCGAATTGCCTCGGCATAAGCGCGATCGATCAGGGACTTACCGGCGAACGCACTGACCAGCATCAGCAGCGTGGATTTGGGCAGGTGGAAATTGGTGACCATCACATCCACCGCGCGAAAGCTGTGGCCGGGCTTGATGAATAAATCGGTCTCACCGGTGAACGCGGCCACCCGCTGCCAGCCGCAGACAGCGTCCAGCGGGATGTCATCGCACGGGCGATAGCCCAGCGCGATCTTGGCCGCGCTCTCCAACGTGCGCACCACTGTCGTGCCCACCGCGATCACGCGGCCGCCGGACAATCGGGTCTCGTTGATCAGGCGTGCGGTCTCGGCGCTCAGCTCGGCCCACTCGCGGTGGATCTGGTACTGCTCGATCTCCTCGACTTGCACCGGCCGGAAGGTGTCCAGCCCGATGTGCAGGGTGACGAATGCCAGATTGAGCCCGCGCGCCCGCGCGGCCAGCAGCAGCTCCGGCGTGAAGTGCAGCCCGGCCGTGGAAGACGCCACCGAGCCCTCGATCCGGCTGTAAACGGTCTGGTAGCGCTCGGGGTCGGCCAGCGGCTCGTGGATGTAGGGCGGCAGCGGCACGTCGCCCACATCCCATAGCCACTCGTCCACGGGCGGATCGAACGCGATGACCCGGCTACCGGTCTCGGTCTCGGCCAGGACGGTGGCGGTGATAGACCTGACAGGTTTGGGAAACCTGTCAGGTCTGATTTGCACCCGCACCCCCGGTCGCAACCCCTTGCCGCCGACCAGGCACTCCCAGCAGCCCCTTACCGCCTCTTCTCCGTCGGCGATCATCTGAGCCTGCGCAGGCAGACTTCGCACAGGTGGCCGTGACCTCGGTCGCCAGGTGCTCTCTCGCAGCAAAAAGATCTCCACCGTTCCACCCGTCGGCTTCACCCCGTGCAGCCGCGCCGGGATCACCCGGCTGTCGTTGCCCACCAGCAGGTCGCCGGGCCGCAGGTAGTCCAGGATATCGCTGAAAACGCGATGGGTGATCTCACCGCTGGCGCGATCGAGCACCAGCAGGCGCGAGGCATCGCGCGGCTCGATCGGCGTCTGCGCGATCAAGTCAGGAGGCAGGTAATAGTCGAAGTCGCTAGTTTTCATGGTGTTTCATGCAGTCGCGTCCGCCGCCAAACCAGGTTTCTCGGAGAAACCTGGTTTGGCGGCGGAGTCGCCCCTATTGTTCAAACAGCACCGGCTGCTCGCCGGTTTCAGGATACAGCTCACCAAGGTGTGCGTAAGCCTTACGCGTGGCCACGCGGCCGCGCGGGGTGCGCTCCAGAAAGCCGAGCT
>DAOUAT010000462.1:0-2920 GCA_034433275.1 Anaerolineae bacterium | reverse complement strand
TACTGCGTATTGTGTATCGCGTATCATGGGATCAGGAAAGACGATGGGACGTCGGGATAAACACCGGGAGGAGTTTCCCTTCATCACCGCCGTGCTGGGACTGCTGAGCCTGTTCAGCGCCCTGCGGCCGCATCGCCGCGGGGTGGCACGGACGGCGGGGCGGGTGATCGGGACGATCGCCGGCCTGATCATCGGCGGCAGCGTGCTGGCGCTGGGCGTGCTGCTGTTCATCTTCGCCGCCCTGGGGAACGCGGTCGGGGGTTCCGGCGCTGGCCTGCTGGTGTGCCTGGCCCCGGCCGCGCTGTTGTTGCTGGCTGCGTGGGCTATCGTGCAAAGCCGCAACCGGGGCGGCCAGGCGGCCACACCGGCTCAGGCCGTCGAAGAGCCCCAGGCCACGTCAGCCCAGACGGCCACGCCAGCCCAAACTACCGCGCCGGCTTCATCCGGCGCACAACCGGCGACCGCGGCGCGGCCCGTCGCCATCCCCGTCGCGCCGTCCATCGAGACCCATGCCGAGCCCGGCGCGCGCAAACCGGGCGAATACCGGCAGCGCGCCGTCTCCTACCGCCGGCGCATCCAAAGCCTGATCCGCAGCCGGCGCCCCGGCCCCTTCGCCGACCGGCTGAACAACATCGCGGCCAAGCTGGGCAGTTGGGAGGAGCGCGTCGGGCAGTTGGCCGACCGCCTGGCCCTGTTCGAGAGCGACGAACTGATCCAGCGGGACATCCGCGAGGTGCCTGGGCGCATCAACCGGCTACGCCGGCAGGCCGCGTTGGAAGCCGACCCAGACATGCAGGCCCAGATGACCCGCACCCTGGCCGCACACGAAGAGCAGCACCGCCAGCTCCAGGCGCTGGCGCGCGTCATGCGTCGCACCCGCCTGAACCTGGACGACACCCTGGCCGCCATGGGCACCATCTACTCGCAGGCCCAGGTATTGAACGCGCTGGATATTGATGGCACTGCGACGGCCCGCATCGCCGAGGACATTGACCATGAAGTGGATCGGCTCAACGACCTGCTGTCCGCGCTGGGCGAAGTGAACGAGCACTCGGGCCAAGAGGCCGTGCCCACTGTGGAACCTGCGGCGAATGAGACAGGCGGCCTGGCCGCACGCAAGGGACGGTTGAGCCGGAGCGCATCATAGAGGAACGTCATGCCCGAAGAGATCTTGCGCACCTTCATCGCTATCGAGTTGGATGAGCCGCTGCTCATCGCTATCGGCCGGGTGCAGGGCAAGCTAAAACGCCAGACGCCGCCCGGCGGCGTGAAGTGGGTCGCGCCCGACGGCATCCACCTGACCCTGAAGTTCCTGGGCGACACCCCGGCCGGCCGCGTCCCAGAGATCGTCGCGGCGCTGGAGCGGGCCTGCGCGGGCGCGCAACCGTTCGAGTTCAGCGTGGAGGGGCGGGGCTGCTTCCCCAACTTCCGGCGGCCGCGGGTGATCTGGGTGGCGGTGCGCGAAAAGGGGCAGGCGTTGGCGCGGCTACAGGCCGCAGTCGAGCGTCACGTCGCCCCCTTGGGCTGGCCGGCCGAAGATCGCGCCTTCTCACCCCACCTGACCCTGGGTCGGGTCAACCGCAACATCAGCCCGGACATGGAAGCCGCCGTGAGCGCGGCGGTCGAAAAGTCAGTGGTGGAGCAGATCGGCGCGCAACAAGTGGCCGCGGTTCACCTGATCAAAAGCGACCTGCGGCCCACGGGCGCGGTGTACACTACACTGGCCACCATAGCGTTAGGGGACGCCGGGGGACAGTCCAGCGCGGCTTGAGCCGGATGTGTCAGATGGTGGATGCTGCAACCTCGTCGCGTACCGGCGCGGCAGCAGCACCGGTTTCCTCTGCCGGCGGTTCGGACCCCACAGGTACTGGGGGAAGATCGCCTGATGTCACGACCGATGGCCGCAGCCAGTGCAGCAGCGTGGCCGGCGGGGCCAGGAACAGCCAAGCCGCGAAGAAGCCCCATAGCGCCAGCGCTACCAGCCCCACCGCCTGCGCTTGAAGTTGCCCCGGAAAATCGGGCTGGAAGCCGGCCGCGGCCAACAGTCCCGTGACCCCCTGGCGGGCGACCCCCAGATACGTCGCCGTCCCAATCCCGTTCCAACCCAGGCCGGCCGTGCCATCGGCAAAGACGCCGACGGCCGCCACACCCAACGCGCCGCCCAGCCCATGCACGGCCAGCACGGCCGTGGGGTCGGCCCAGCGCAGCACCCGATCCACCAGGTAGACCGCAAAGGGGATGATCAGGCCCGTGACCGCGCCGACCAGCAGCGCGGCCCACGGCGCGACGAACGGCGCGGCCGCAGCCAGCGCGGCGGTGGCTGCCGCCAGCCCGCGGGCCGCCATCAGCGGATCGGGCCGGCCCGCGACCAGCCAGGTATACGCCAGGGGCAACAGCCCGCCCGCAGCCGCAGCCAGGATGCTGTTCAGCGCGGTGCGCGCCGGATCCACCGCGCCGCGGTCCAGCAGGGGATTGTTCATCGTCCACGCCAGCGAGCCGATCAGCAGCAGCCCGGCGCCCACCAGCGCCAGCAGCGGCAGGTGTACTTCCGGCAGCGGGACAGGATCATCCCCCACGACGCGCGGCCGGCGCGGCAGGAAGACCAGCAACCCGGCCAGGGTGATCGCCGCGGCCAGCAGGTGTACCAGCCCGCTACCGCCCGCGTCGGCCAGGCCGTGGCCCAGCCCCAGGTTGCTCCCCAGGTTAGCCAGCCAACCCCCGCCCCACAGCCAGTTGCCCGCCAGTGGATAGATGAGCGCGCCGGTGAGCAGGCCCAGCAAGGCCGTCGCCCAAGCGGGGATGCGCCCGCGCAGCGCCACCACGGGGATCACCGCCGCAGTGACGACCCAGGGCAGGTTGGCCAACGCCAGGCCGCGCGCGGCCGGCGTCTCGGCCGCGGCGGTCAGCCCCCAGCCGGCCC
>DAOUAT010000461.1:0-9846 GCA_034433275.1 Anaerolineae bacterium | reverse complement strand
CTCGGCCTCCACCGCCGCGGCCAGGGCCACGCTCAGGACCTCCATCAGCGACAGCCCCAGGGCGCGGCCCAGCGCCAACAGCGGCACATCCTCGTCATGCGGCTGCTCCAGGTAAACGGGCAGCGTGTGCGCCCACTCGCGGCCGCCATCAGCCACGGCCCGGAGGCGCTGCCGGAGATAGGCGAATTCCGGCGGGTCCTGGGCCAGGAGCCGTGGATCGGGCAGACGCGCAGCGATAGCTGCCAGGGCGTAGGTTCGTAGATTTATGTCAACCATTGTGTTTGCCCCACCCTGCTCTACACATAGTGATACGCCACCACCCGACCGAACCACGGCAGCCAACCCGGGTCGATATCCAGCCCGCTCCGCCGGATGCGGGTGTCTGCCTGCCGAAGGTCAAAGTAGATGTCGAGATGGGTGCGCGTCGCCGCAATGCGCCCCGGGCGCGCCGTCACTTCCCGCAAGCGCAGATCAGCGTAGCGCGTCAACCAGCGGCGCAGCGCTGTGCCCCATGCCCCCACCAGCAGCGCCAGGTCGCTGTGCGGCGGCACGAGCGGCCCGCGGGCCAGCGGTGTCGTCTGCCGGCCCACCAAGGCCCGGACATCATCGGGAGCCGCGCCGTGCCACAGCGCCAGCGGCAGGCGGCCGCTGCTGTCACACAGGAGACGGGTGTCCCGCCGGCCGGCGATGCGCCGCACTTGCCACGGCCCAGGGTCGAGCAGCCCGGTGGACCACGCGGCGGGGACCGCAAAGGTGAGCGCGGCAGCGTGCGATCGCGCGTGCGCCAGGGGCGTCAGGGCGGCATCGCCCGCCGGGATGCGCAAACTGCGGGCGACTGCCAGCAAGATGCGCGCTGGCAGCCCGACTGTCGCCAACGCGGGCTGCGCGGCCAACATGTCAGCCAGGCCCAGGCGAGCCAGGACGGGCAGCAAGAGATAGAGGCCGGCCCAGTGCGTGGGAAGCGCCTCATCGGGGAAAGGCCAGCCAACCGGCCGCGCGAGAGGCACGGCGCCATCGGCGGCAGCGGAGCGCGCGACTTGAGCCTGCCGGGCCGACGGTGCTTTTTCCTGAGCGCGGGAGGCTGTAGCGCTGGTTGCGCCCCGCGGCTGGGCCACGGGGGGCGACACGTCTTCCGCTTGTGCGGGCATGGGCGCAAGGGCCGCGACCGCAGGCGGTGCGAGAGGACTGACCAGCTCGGCAGGGGACTTGCCCGGTGATGGCGCGGCGACCGGCGCGGGAACGCTCCCGCCAAGGATCGTCAAGGCCAGTGCGTGCAGCGCGGACATAGCCTGCCGGGGGAGCAGCTGATCAACGAGCGGCCCCAGTTGTCCGCCGGCCAGGCTGATCGCGGCCAACCACAGCGTTCGCGCATCGTACACTCCCCACGCGGCCAGCCAGCGCGCCAACGTCGGCTGCCAGTGCGGGAAGAAGTGCGCGCCAGCCATCAGCGGGGCTGCATCCGAGCCCGCCCACCCGCAGGCGGCAAGCAAAGCGGGCCCATCATCAGGGCGCAGGGTTTCCAGCAAGGGGGTGAGGCTCCCTTCCCGGTGCAGAGCGTCCACCATTGCCACAAGCGTCGCAGCGCCCGGCCCGACCGCTAGCGCAGTGGCCATCACGGCACGCAGCCCTGCCGTCGCGGCCATGCCCGGCTCCCAGCCCGGTGCAATCAGCGGCCAAAACCAGGCGCCGACATCCCGTCCCTGCGCCAACTTGAGCGCCAACACCGTCACGGCTTCCGCGCGATCCCGGAAGTAAACGGCCGGCGCGCTGGCAGCGGCCGCGTCCCCGCCGTGGACGGGGGTCACGCCCAGTCGCCACACCGCCTGCTCGATGGCCAGCGCCACCGTCGCGGGACTTTGTCCCGGCAGGATGTAGCCCAACGCCAGGCGGCGCACGAGCAGCAGCCGGCCGCCATCGCCGCCGGGCAGCGAGGCGGTGCGCAGTGCATCGTCGATCAGAAACGCGCCGCGTCGGGCCGCCCCTTCGTCGGCCGCGGCCAGCCGGAGCGTGCGCACCCGGCGGGCCGGCGCGTTCATCGCACCCCCCGCCCCAACGTCAGCGCGGCGGAGGCGAACTGTGCGAACGCGCCCGCCTTGAGGGTGACGCTGGGCGCAGCCTTGCCGTCGGCATCCACCGCGGCCACCGCGGTCACCCGCGCGGCGACCTGGCCGGCAGCCAGATCCTCGACCACGGCCCGAGCCACGACCTTGTCCTGCTCGAACAGCACCACCTGCATGCCGACCGCCACCTGGGTCACGTCAAGGGCGGCCAGCTCGATGCGGCCGCCTGGCCGGGCGACGACGTCACGCTGGACGCGGCCCGCCACGATGCGGTTCACCGGCGCGTGGCTGGCCAGCAGGATGCACACGCGCACCAGGTCGTTCATCAACGCCAGTGCGGCCGGCTGGTCTGTGTCAACGCGGCCGTACAGCCAGTCCACCAGCCCTTGCAACTGGCGGCGGTCGAGATAGTCAATCTGGCCCCAGCGCGGCAGGTTGGCCAGGTCGCGCAGGTCAGCCGGCGCGTCGTACTGGCTCAGGATCTCGGCCCACGCCAGGCGGATCACCGGCAGCAGTTGGTCGAAGGCGGCGTAGAGACATCCGGCGATCTGGCCGATCTGCGCCAGCTCGCGCGCGGCGGCCTGTGAGACTCCGCTGCTGCCGTGGCCGCCCGCGATAAGGTCACCCAGCGACACGACATCGGCGGCCTGGTCGCGTGCGCGGCGCCAGCCCTGGCCGGCCACCAGGGTCAGGTCAAACGCAGCCACCGACGCGCGGGCCTGAACCAGGGTGTGCTGCTGGGCGGCGAAGATGCCCGATAAGGCAGCGCTGGCCGTCTTGGCCTGGGTGACGCCGGCCGCCTGCACCATGGCCTGCGACACCGTCTTTGCCGTGGCCGCCGGTGCAGCCGCCTCTGCGTCCAGCAGGGCCGAGGCCGCGCGGCGCACAGACTGGGCCAGGGTGGACTGGAGCGCGGGCAGTGCGGTGATGCGATCCAGCAGCCGCGGTACATGGGTGAACCACTTCACCGGCGCATCGCGCAGCAGGTCAATCATGGCTTGCAGCTCGACGGGCGGCTCGCTGTCACCCGCCAGGCACGCGGGCGCCGCGTCCTCCACCACGGCTGGGACCAGCCCGCGGGTCGGCGCATCCTGCCGCGACTCAACCAGACGCGGGCGGACGTAGGCCAGGAAGGTCACGTGCTGGCGCACGACCCGGTCGCGGCGCTCGTTGATGTCCGCGACGCGGCGCTCCTCATCGGCCAGCAGCGCGCGGGCCAGCGCGACGTCGTGGCGGGCCTCCACCAACTCGCCACCGATGGCTGTCAGCCGGCTGTTGGCCTGCTGGGCCAGGGATTGGAGCTCGGCCAGGGTCTTCTGACAGGCGGCGATGGCCAGACGGTAGGCCTGGACGCGGCCCTCGGTCGCGCGCAGGGCCGCGACGGTGTGGTCCAGCAGCTCCACCGAGCTGACGAAGTAGGCCGATTCGTCGTTGCGCTGCGGCGTCGGCTCGGCCAGGATATCGCGGCTGAAGTCCACATCCTTCAAGAAACGCCGCTGACGTTTGGCCTGGCCGAAGGCATCGAACTCGATCTGGCCGTCTGCGTTCCGCTGGAGCGCGCCGGGCACTTCCAGGTCGTCCAGGTTCATGCCCATATTCACCAGCTCGGCCAGGCTGCTGACCACCTCGTGCTTGGAGGCCACGCTGAAGTCCTTGGCTTCCGGGGCCTTGGGCGGCTCCAGCCGCTCGGCGATGGTGGCGGTGCGCAGGTCCACTGCGCCGACCAGCGGGGCCTGGCCGATGACCTCGATAGGGGTCACGGCCGCGATCGGCGCCGCGATCACCGCGCCTGACCCTTTGGTGGTGACCTGGACGGACGCGGTGGGCTGCAGCTTGGTCAGGTCTGCGCCGATCTTGGCGCCCCCCAACTGCACCAGGGTGGCTTCGGGCAGGGGCGCGATGGCGATGGGGGTGAAGGCGGCCCTGGTGATCGCACCGAACGATGTTTCACGGAGGGCGATCTCGGCGACCGAAGGCGCGTCGCCGGCCGCGGCGTCGGCCGGTGCGTCGGCTACACCGCGGGTGGGCGCTGTGGCGGGCACTGCGCTCGCCTTGAGTTTGTCGTAGAACGTACGCAGGTTGGCGCGGGTGGAAGCCGCGCTGGCGCCCTGGGCGATGGTCGCCAGGGTCGGCGAGACCGCCAGCCGGGTGCCCGCTGTGTTGCCCAAGACGAGCTGCCGGATGCGGTAGATGTCGGTCTGCACGCGCAGGAAGCCGAAATCCACCCGATCATCGGCCTGACGCACCTTGCTCTCCAACATGGCAATGAAACGGCTGAGGCCCAGGGTGTCGAGTTGGCCGAGTTCGTCCCGCTGTGAAGCGTCGTAGAGCGCACCGATGGCCTTGGCAAAGATCTCGCTGAAATCGGTGTTGCGGGCGAAATCTTGCAGCTTGTCGCGCTCAGCTTGTTGCATCACGCCATCGAAGGTCAGCTGCCGGGTGGCAGCCTGATAGCCGAGGCGCGGCGTTATGTTCTCTTGCACCTGTCGAACGAGTGCGACTGCCGGCTCCGGGTTCACACCAGCCAAAGGAACGGCGCTGCCCATACGGAGGGGGCTGGATCGCCGCAACTGCTGGCGTAACGTCTCCAATGCCGTGACAACAAACTGGCCCCCGCGCGCCTCCGTGCCGTAGGCGGCCTCGGGCTCGGCAAGCGCCGGAACATCGGGATCCAGCGGCTCGGCCTCGACCTCGTTGGGCTCCAGCGCCAGCGGGTCGGGTGATGGGAAGGTTACAGCCTGCCCGGCGGTGGCCCGGGACAGCGCGGCATACTTCAGGCGTACGTCGCGGCGGCGCGCCAGCCAGCGGCCGCGACGCACCACCAGCGTATCCAACGCCTGCTGGAACTCCGGGTCCACCTGCTCGACCCGCAGCAAGTCCGGCTCGAACCAGGCCTGCGGCACGGGCGCCAGCAGCCGCACCTGTTCCAACGCCGAGGCATCCAACACGCCCAGGGAGGCTGATGCGGCCAGGGCTGCGTCGAGCTGTTCCAGCGGCACGGGCGCCGCGTCAACCTGGAAGCCCGGTGGGAAGAAGTGCTGGCGGCCGATGCGGGAAACACGATCGCTGCCCTCGGTGAGCAGATCGACCGCGTCAACGGGCAGCAGGCCGGCCGGCGGCAGCAGCGCGAACTGCCGGGCCGTCTCGGCGCTGGGGACGCCGTCCAGGTATGCCTCGGCGACCTGCTCGGCGAGTTGCTGCATCCGCGCCTGCCAGAGGTAAGGGTTGGCCGAGGCCGGCGCAGCGCCCGTGAGGTAGCGCTCCCCGTCGGGCAGCCAGCCGTTGGCCAGGCCGCTCCGGCGCTTGGGCCCGCCGCCTGCTCGGGCGACCGAATGACGGTCCACCACCCGTAGCTGCCACGCGGCGTCAAAGGCGACCAGCCCGATCGGCAGGCCCACCGCCTCCCACGGGAGCGGGTCGTCCGGGCCGCGGCCGGCCTCCGCTTCGAAGATCGCATAGGCCAGGCGGTTGCGCCAGACCCGCGCGTCCGCGTCACCGACCGGCAGCGGCGGCATGGCCAGGACGTCGCCGGGCCAGGCGTAGTAGAGCAGGCGGCAGCCGTCCGCCTTCTGCCAGTCCTCGTAGGCCGCGGCCGATGGGTTGTAGGCGCACGGGTCGTCAGGGTCAACCCGGCCGGCCAGCTCCGCGGTGATGGGCTGCAACAACAGGATGCCCGCGCGCGGCAACGCGCTCTCCGGCTGCACGAAGGTCTGAAGCCGCGGCCCCACTGCGCGGCCGTACCCCGCGAAGCCGCTGGCTGGCTGCTCGTCTTCCGGCAGCGGGGCGGTCAGCAGCGCGGCCGAGGCAAAGACGCGCACCTGACGCAGGTCGAAGCTCAGGTCCGCGGGCACGGACACGTCTTCGCCGCTCACGGTGATGCCCAGGCCAGCCGAGAGGTGTCCGACCAGCGCACCATCGGCCGCCTCCGTCACCTGCAGCGCCAGGCCGGCCACGATGCCGTGCGCGACCATCTGCCCGCGGGCGGCGAGCCGGCCGCCGCGCACCGCCTGCTCGGCCGAGAGCGCCACATCGCTGAGGGAGCGGCCGGTGAACAGGTTCAGGCGCCGGCGCCAGCCGGGGTCAACCTCGGGGGCCAGCGGCGGCTGAACGGCGATGACGTGCTCGCCGGGCGCAGAGTTCGTGATCGGGGTGATTTTCATAGCTCCCGCTCCATCAGCGCGGCAACAGCTTCAGGCTGCCCAGCACCAGCGCCTTGATCTGCGCGCTCTTGTCCGGCGCGTCCCCCTTGGCCAGGGCGACGACCTCGGCCGCCACCGTTTTCACGGCCTCGCGGTCGCCGGAGGCTGCGGCCAGCCTGTCCAGGTCACGCAGCGCGCCCGCTTCCAGCAGCGCCTTCACCACCTGGGTCTCAGCCAGGGCGGGCTGTTCGCGTTCGGCCAGGGCCAGGCCGGCGCCGACGCGCGGGTCGGCCAAAGTCTCGGCCGTGCTGGCTGCCGCGCCCGCGTCCACCTGGTGCGCCTCGCTCAGCCGGGCCAGGGCCGCGGCCGTGAGCACCGTGGAACCGCGGACGGCCTGCTTGTCCAGCGCCTCGGCCATGGCGTGTACCGCGGCCAGCTTGTCGGCCTTGTCCGGCGCATCGCCGGTGGCGACGGCGACGACCGCATCGGTTGCCCGGGCCAGGCTCCCGGTATCAGCCACGACTGCGCCGAGCCGATCCAGGTCGCTGAGGACGCCGGCCGCCAAAAGGCCTTTGACCGTCTCGCTTTCCTTGAGCTTGGGGCGCACGGCCTCAACGCGCAGGATGCCGGCGCCGAACTTCGGGTCGTTGAACAGCTCAACCGCCTTCGTCGCTGAGGCTGAATCGAGCTGCGGTTGGCTTTCCAATGCACTGATAGCCGCCTCGGTCAGCAGGGGCGAGGCGGAAACCTTGGGCGAGGCCAGGGTGGCCGCCAGGATGCGCACGCCGTCTGCGGTGGCCGCTTCACGCAGGCGGCGGTAGCGGGTCAACAGGCCCAGGTTGCGCAGCCGATCGCCCAGGTCGCGTTCGAGGCCCAACTCATCGCGTCCCACGATCACAGGCGCGCCGGCCAGTTCGGCGCGATAGCTCAGGTTGCGCCGGCGCACGTACCAGAGCAGGTCCGTTGCGGCCAGCGCCTCGCGCCAGGCTTGATCGGCCAGCTCGCCCGCGTCTGGTTGGAGCATCACAGGGAGGCGCGGGGGCAGCCGCAGACGCAGCACGTCAATGGGCCGGGCCTTAGCCAGCAGTCGGGGCGTAGACGGGGGAAGCGCGCGCGTCAGGCTGCCTGTGGTGTTGCGCAGCGCCCGCAGACGGCGCCGCGGCACGGGGAGCAGCACCAGCACATCGGTGGATTCCAGCTCATCGCCGCTGAGGGTCAGGTCAATGGGCGCCAGCAGCAGGCCTTCTTCGATTAACGCGGTGATTTCGTCTTCGGCCACGAACGACAGCTCCGCGTCCACTTCCGGCGGGAAGAAGATCTGCGAGAAATCGGCCGGGGCGATCGCGGCGGCGGGCAGACGGCCCACGGGCGGCAACGCTTGGAAATGCTCGGTCGCGGCGAAGCGCCACCCGCGCTGCCCGGCCTGGCGCAGGCGCAGCACATCTTGCAGGTGCGCATCGTATTGCAGCAGGTACGCCTCCCGCTGCGCACGGGAGACCGAGGTGCGGCTGAGCACGTCGCCGTGCTGCCCGCCCACCTCGCGACGCACCATGAAGGGATCCACCCAGCGCACCACCCCGCGATCCAGCGCGACCAGAGCCAACGGCAGCGCCTCGGCGGCCAGCCCGCGGCCCCGGTTCAGCAGGAACAGCTCGCGTGCGACGCGGGCGCGGCGCTGATCTAGCTCGACGCGGCCCCCCTGATCCTCGTAAGGATACAGCGTGACGGCCGCGGCCTCCACGATATCGCCGTATTCGGCCGAACGCGGGCCGGTGATGGACGTGGGATAACTGGCGATGAGGTTCGCGGTTAACTCCACCGTCCGGAGGGCGACGACGAACAGGCCCGAACGGCTGCGCTGGGGCAGCGCAGGGATGGCGGCCAGCCCGAACGCGGTGTCTAACCGCTGCCCCAGCGTCACATCGGCCAGGTTGATCTCCAACGCCTCGGACAGCACGACCAGCTCGCCGGAGGGTGTAGCGCCGTGTCCCGGCTCGATGCGGATGGAGGACGCGCTGCTGCCCGGTCGCACCAGCAGCCCGTGGACCACCCCGCTGCCGCCGGCGCGGCCCAGGTCGGCCTGCCGGGTCAGGAAGTAGTTTTGCTCACGGGTGAGGTCGCGCGCGGCCAGGAAACGGCCATCGAAATACAGGGGTCGGCGGCGGCGATCGTCCACCACCACCGTGCCAGCGCCGGTCGAGCCGGTCGCCCCCTGCTCCAGCACGGCCAGGTCCTCGCGATCCAGGCGTTCGCGCAGCGTGCCGGGCTCGCGCGCCGCCAGGGTCGCGCGACTTGGGCCTTGAGTTGGATCAAACATGGTAAACCTCCGGCTTATAACTCTGCTAACGCCCGTGCCAGGGCCTGCGGCATGTACAGGAACAGGCGCAGGTGATTCTCGACAACCACCACCTGCTCCGCGTCCGGGTCGGGCGGCGAGGGCGGGGCGATGCGGGCCGGCGCCAACCCTGGGCCGGCGGCCGCGTCCGCACGCACGATCACGCGCGCCAGGAAGACGGCGGTCTTGTCGGCCTGGCCGGGCGCGTATTCCGGCAAGCCCGGCAGATCGGCCGGCGTCGCGGCATCCCGCGGCCAGGCGGCCAGGATGGCGTCCTGCAAACTGCGGATGCGCGACGCGGGGTCAACGGCGCCAGTGAAATCGGGCCAGGCCTGGACGGGCTTGACGCCGGCCAGGTCTGCTTCGGGGCGGAGCACCAGGGCGAGATCGTAGCCGTCCCGCAGCCGGGATGGCTGCACCGCGTCCAGCGCGTCGAACGGCCCGGCCGCGAACGCGGGCGTCTTGCCGCGCTCGCAAGCCACAAAGCGGATGAAGACATCGGCGACCACGCCGCTCCACGGGGCCGCCGCCACGTGATGCGCGGCCGGCGCCTTAAATGCAGTGGCCAGGCCATCGGCAAGGTCGGGATCGCTCGCCTGCTGGCGGTACCAACGGTCCAGGCGGATGCACGCTTCGGCCGGCAGCTCGATCAGGCGGCCGATGCGATCTACAGCCAGGCCGGGGCTGACCACCAGCTCCTCCACCGCGCCGCCGTCCGCGCCGGCCCGATGGCGGTAGGTCACGTTGAGGCCGGCCACCGTGCCCGTGCCGTGCAGAAACGCCAGCGCGCGCGCCAGCCGGCCCCGGTGATAGGTCTGCTCGGCGCGGAAATCGTCGGCGTCCAGCATCATGCCGGTGGCATAATGCACCCGGTCGAGGGTCACAGTCTCGGCCAGGGGGTCTTTGCGTGTGGTCACGGTGTACCTCCTCCACCAGGTTCCTCGTTCGCCAGCCCGCGCGTCGGCTTCGACACGGTGATGGTGAGCTCGGAAGGCAGGCTCTCGACCCCGCGTCCGTTCACCACCACCAGGCGGAAACGATACGTGCCCGGTTCCAGGCCGGCTTCCACGAGCACAGCCGGCTCCCGGGTTTCGACGGTTGTGCGGGGCTTGAAGACAGGCATGGCGTTATCCCATCAGCGTCCAGCGCCAGAGCACGACCTTGCCGCCGATGTCGAACGACTTTTCGCCGTTGAGCTTGAAGGGCTCCCCGAACGAGACCCGGCTTGGGCCGTCAATCACGGCCGTGGGGCGCTCGTTGTCTGCGACGATGACGATCAGCTCGGCCGGCGCCGATTCATTGCCCGAGTCAT
>DAOUAT010000460.1:0-4628 GCA_034433275.1 Anaerolineae bacterium | reverse complement strand
GGGCGCGACTGCGGGCGAATTGGGCTTACCGCTTTACGCCGTCGGCGGCTTCGTGCGTGACCTTTTGTTGGGCGAGCCGAATTTTGACATTGACCTGGTGGTGGAGGGAGATGCGATCCGGCTTGCCCAGGGGTTGGCGCAGGGTCTGGGCGGTCGCGTGCGCAGCCATCGCCGGTTCGGCACCGCCAAGTGGATCTTGCCGCCAGAGATGTTGGCGCGCGCAGGCGAAGGGAGCAACCAGGGGGGCAAAGCCTTGCCGGCCTCGCTCGATTTTGTGACGTCCCGCATGGAGTTCTACGAGCGCCCTACCGCGTTGCCTACGGTGGAGCGCAGCAGCATCAAGCAAGATCTGCACCGCCGCGACTTCACGATCAACACCCTGGCCGTACGTCTGACGCCGGACCGTTGGGGTGAGCTTCTGGATGCCTATGGCGGCCGCAAAGATTTGGATGACGGGCTCATTCGTGTGCTGCACAGCCTGAGCTTCATCGAGGATCCGACCCGCATCCTGCGCGCCGCGCGGTTCGAACAGCGTTTCGGTTTTCGCATCGAGCCCCGCACCGAGGAGCTGATCGCGGATGCGCTGGATCTGCTCGACCGGGTCAGCGCGGAGCGCGTGCGGCATGAGCTGGAGTTGATCCTGGTGGAGGCCCAGCCGGAGCGCGCACTGTGCCGGCTGGCCGAGCTTGGCGTCTTGGCGCGGTTGCACCCGCAATTGCGCTGTGAGCCGTGGTATGGGGCCAAGTCGGCTGAGTTGCGCGCGACCCTGGGGTTGGTCGCCCGGTCCGATAGTATTGCGCCCCCCGCGATGGCGATCACCCCTGAGGCCGCGCCTCGGCTGCACCTGGCGCTCTTGCTCTATCCTTTGCCGGCCGCGGCCGCCGCAGAGTTTCTGGAGCGGTGGCACGTGCGTAAGGAGTACCGCGACCTGGTGCTGGAGGTTCATGCCCTGGCCGAACGGCTTGACGCCTTGCGCAGCGTGGGCCTGCGACCGAGCGAGATTGTTCGGTCATTGGATGAGTCCAGTGATGAGGCACGCCTGGCGCTCCGGGTGGTGGCCGATGACTGGCTGGTGCGCCAGCGCCTGGATTTGTATCAGCGTAAACTGAGAAACGTGCGAGCGACTGTGACGGGGGATGATTTGCGGTGTTGGGGTCTGGAGCCAGGGCGCATCTATCGCCAGATCCTTGAGCGACTGCGCGACGCGCTATTGGATAGCGAGATCGCGACGCGCGACCAGGAAGAGGCACTGGTAAAAGACCTGATCGCGGCCAGCAAGCGGCCATGAGATATCTCCGATAGCCCTGACTCTTCAGGTATAGCGGGGCACAGACTGGATAGTGATCATTCTTCAAGGAGGCGTCTATGGGCCATCGCACCCTCTCGCTCCGCCTGGTCTGGCGGGCGTTGTTCTTCGACAACGAGGCGTTCGAGGAACTGAAGAACGACGATAATCCCTTTGTGGAGGGCCTGTTCCTGGTCACGTTGTTGGCCATCCTGGCTGCGCTGCTCAGCCTGGTGGGGCACGTCGTGGCTTGGGCCAGCGTCCCCCGACCCGAGGCGATCCAGCAGATCGTGTGGGATGCTCTGCAACAGCAGCCGGCCTGGAATTCAGCCCTGGCCGACGCGCGGGCGCTGGCCGAATTTCAACGGTGGTGGGATGTGGCCTGGCGGGTCGTGCCGGCGTTGGTCGGCGCGCCAGATCCTGCGACGGCGGCGTTGAACATCCTGGTGTGGCCCGTCAGCGCGGTGGCGGGTTGGCTGATCTATGGGCTACTGGCGCATCTGGCTGCCCGCCTGCTGGGTGGTGAGGCCACGCTCAGCCAGACGCTGGGCGTCACGGCTCTCTCTTTCACGCCCTGGCTGCTCCGTGGCCTGGGACTGATCCCCTTTGTGGTGATCGGCGGGGTGCTGAACACCTGGCAGTTGTTGCTGCGCTACCGGGCCGTGCGCACGGCTCACGCGCTCACCTGGCCGCGTGCCCTGTGGGTGACGTTGTTTCCGTTCCTCGTCTACCTGGTGTTTTGGACCACGTTGGCCGGGCTGGGCATCCTTGGCCTGGCGGCCCTGGCCGGGAGGTTTTAGCTCATGCGCACATGGCTTCGCGATTTGTGGCACGCGGCGCTGCTGCGGACGGCCGTTTTCGATGGCCTGCGCAGCCGGCCGGATGCTTTTCTGCAAGGGTTCATCGTGATCGTGGTGGTGGCGTTGTTGGCCGGGCTGCCGGCCGCAGTGATTGACCTGGCGCATGGGGCAGGCGGCGCCCTGAGCGTGCAAGAGAGCGCCGAACAAGAGAACCAGGTGCGCGCCAGCGTTGACCGGGCTTTGGAAGGACTGAACAGTATGGGAGTGCCTGCCGAGATTCAGGCGGAAATCCGCACCTGGGCTGAAGTGGGCGCTGCAGTGGGCGCGCAGGTCGGCGCGCAGGCGGCCGCGCTGCCCACGCCACTCCCCCGGCCTATCGGCAGCATTTTGCAAGCCCTGGGCGGCTGGGTCTCGCGGCCCCTGGCTGATGGCGGGCTGCCGCTGGCCGCGGCCGCGCTGGGCACGTGGCTGGGCTACGGGGTCTGGGTGATGCTGTTCGCCAAAATACTGGGCGGTCAGGGCACGCTGCACGGCTTCTTTGGCGCCACCGCGCTATTCGCAGTGCCGCACACCCTGAATGTTTTCGACCGCGTGCCCTATTTGGGGACGGTGCTGGGGGTCCTGGCGTTCTTCTGGGGTCTGGCGATCTACGTGAAAGCGACCGCGGTAAGCCATGAACTCACGTTCGAGCGGGCGCTGCTGGCGGTGCTGCTGCCGGCCCTGCTCGTCGCCGTAGGGGTGGCCGCGCTGATTTTCGGTCTGCTGATCCTTGGCCTCATTGTCGCGGCGATCTGATCTGTCTGCCCTGAGAACGCCCCCCCAGCCCCCCGACTTCGGGGGGAGGCATTGGCTTCCCCCCAGGGTTGGGGGGCTGGGAGGGCGTTCACCCGCAATAGTGAGAGCTTGATCTTTCAGGCCCAATTTCAAGGAAACACTGGCTTACGATGACCGAATTTCTCACCTTACGCACCGCCGAGGAGGCATGGGCGATCTTTACCGGGGCGTTCACGCCGGTGGTGCAGGTGGAACGCTGCCCCGTGGCTGTGGCGTTGGGCCGCGTGCTGGCCGAGGAGGTGACCGCGCCGCACGACCTGCCGACCTTCATCCGCAGCACGGTGGACGGTTACGCGGTGGCCGCGGCCGACACCCACGGCGCCTCGTCCGGCGCGCCGGCTTACCTGGACGTGGTGGCCGAGGCGCCGATGGGCGCGGCCGCCGATTTCAGGTTGGGGCCGGGCGAGGCCGCGCTGGTGCATACCGGCGGCATGATCCCGCCTGGCGCCGACGCGGTGGTGATGCTGGAACACACCCAGCGCATCGCGGTGCCCATGTTCGGCAGCTCGCCGCGGCAGCCCGGTTTCGCGGCCTATGGCATCGAGGTCGCGCGGCCGGCGGCGACCGGCGAGAGCTGCATCCAACCGGGCGAGGATGTGCGTGCCGGCGAGGTGATCTTGCCGGCCGGGCACACATTGCGGCCACAGGATATCGGTGGGCTGCTGGCCCTGGGCGTCACCGAGGTGGCCCTGGCCCGCCAGCCGCGGGTGGGCATCGTCAGCCAGGGGGACGAGGTGGTGCCGCCGGAGCAGGAACCGGGCCCTGGCCAGGTGCGCGATATCAACAGCTACACCCTGGCCGGCCTGGTGAGCCAGGCCGGCGGCCTCCCCATCACCTATCCCATCGCGCCCGACCAGCAAGAGGCGTTGGATGCAGCCGTGCGTCGCGCCTACGACGAGGCCGACATCGTGGTGATCACCGCCGGCAGCTCGGTGAGCTACCGCGATCTGACCGCCAATGCTATCAACAAGTTGGGCGCGCCCGGCGTGCTGGTGCACGGCGTGGCGATCCGGCCCGGCAAGCCCACCATCCTGGCCGTCTGCGGCGGCAAGCCGGTCTTCGGCCTGCCGGGCAACCCGGTGTCGTGCATCAACATCTTCGGGCACTTTGTGGTTCCCACCATCCGCCTGCTGCTCGGCGCGCCGCCGCCGGTGCAGCGCCGCACGGTGGCCCGGCTGGCGCGCAATATCCCAGCGGGCAGCGGCCGCGCCGACTTCGTACGCGTGCGGCTGGAAGAGCGGGACGATGAGACGTGGGCCGTGCCCGTGTTCGGCAAATCGAACCTGATCTTCACATTGGTGCGCTCGGAGGGGGTGGTGGAGGTGCCGCTGAACGCCAACGGTATCCCGGCCGGGGAAATGGTGACGGTGGTGCTGGATTAACCTGTAGCACAATCCGCCGGATTGTGCGTGGTCGGCCGCAATCCAGCGGATTGCGGTACAGGGCGCAGATGTCCATGCCGAGTGCGGCGCCACGGCGGGTGAAAACGCGACCGGGACTCGAGGCTGTGCGAAGCCTACTTTAGGATCAAGCCGGTTTGGTTGTCAACGGGAGCAACCGGCTAAAGCCTCGAGTCCAGAACGGCCAGCGGCGATTTTTAAAGCACAGCAGATGGTGCGGCCCACGTCCTTTCTACAGAGACGTGGGCCGCACGTTTTGTGACACGGTCGGCGTGCCGCCGGGCTGGATAGCCCGGCGGCACGTTGCAT
>DAOUAT010000459.1:0-2911 GCA_034433275.1 Anaerolineae bacterium | reverse complement strand
CTATTCCACCAAGGGCACCGCCAAGTCCTACACCACCGCGGTGACCAACACGGTTGACGACCTGCTCTACCAGAAGCTGCGCGAGATCGCCGGCGAATACCGCTTCACCGTGCCCAACGGCGCCTACCAGGTGACGCTGAAGTTCGCCGACTTCGTCGCCACCAAGGCGACCGACCGGCCCATGGTGATCCAGATCGAGGGCGTCACCGTCGAGAACCCGCTCAACGTTTGGTCGCTGGTCGGCAAGAACGCAGCGTTGGATCGCACCTACACCGTCAATGTCAGCGACGGCCTGCTGAACATCACCTTCGTCAAGGGCAGCGGCGCCGCGTATAGCCCCATGATTTCCGCCATCGCCGTAGAGTCAAAATAGAAGGAGCCGCCTGTGAGACCACCATCACGCCGCACCATCTTCACCGTATCCCTGGCGCTGATCCTGCTGCTGGGCAGCGTCCTGGCCTGGCCCCTGGTCGATCGGGGTCGAGTGCTGGCCCGAGAGGCCGAGCCGGAACAACCAGATGCCAACACCGGCCAGATCGCCGGTTACGTCTTCTTCGACAAGGATGGCAATGGCCTGCGGGATGCGGGCGAGCCCGGGGTCGCCGGCGCGATCATCACTGTAAACGACAGCGCCACCGGCGGGCAGATCTACAGCGCGTCTATGACCACCGGCGCGGACGGCTGGTTTGCCTTCTACGGGTTGAGCGCGGCCACCTACCTGGTGCTCGAGACCGACCCACCGGAGTTCATCAGCATCACCGCTAACCAGCGCCAGGTGACGGTGCGCAGCAACGCGGTGACCCAGGTCGAGTTCGCCGATGTGCTGCCGCTGCGGCTGTCGGGCATCATCTTCGATGATGTGAACGGTGATGGCTTCATGGGGCTGCTCGAGCCCCGCATCCCGGACGCGCTGGTGCAGGTCTATGACGACCCCAACGGGAACGGCGCCCTTGATCCCGGCGAGCTGCTGCTGGGAAGCACCATCTCAGATGCACGCGGGAACTACGTGATCCCCGGTATCAAACCCGGTGACCGCACTTTCTTCGTGCTGTTGCCGGGCGAGTACGAAGGCAAGACATGGCCCCTCAGCCTGGTCAGCAGTGAGATCGCCGGCAACAACCAGATCGTGAACAACTACGGCGGCAACCTGGAAGGGTTGGCCATCCTCGGCGCGGTCTACACCGACAAGAACGGCAACGGGACGCGCGATCCGGGCGAGCAGGGCATCCCTGGCGTCCAGGTGCAGGCCGTGGACATCGCCACCAACGGGGCCGGCTATAACGTCACTTTGACCACCGGCAGCGACGGCACCTATCAGTTCACCGTGCCGGCCGCCGGGGCCTATCGCCTGACGCAAACCGACCTGCCGGGCTACGTCAGCACCACCAACAACGTGCGGGATGTGACCGTGACCAACGCGCCGGTGATGGGGATCAACTTCGGCGATGCGCTGCCGCGCGCCCTGGCCGGCACGCTGTTCGATGACACGAACAACGACCGCGCGAAGGGCCTGGTCGAGGCCGGGGTGCCGGGTGGCCTCGTCCAGATCTACGAGGACCCCAACGGCAACGGCATTTGGGAACCCGGCGAAGTGTTGTTGGGCACGAGCATCTCCGATAACCAGGGCAACTACATGATTCCGGGCATCCGGCCGGGGTTGCGCACCCTTGCAGTGACGTTGCCGGGCGAATTCAATCCCACCCTCAGCCCGCTGGCGTTCGTCACCGACGACGCGCGCGGCAACACCGCCTACGATTTCGCGGTGCAGGGCGGCCAAGCCATGCCCGCCGGCTGGAAGACCCCGCGGCCCGGTGTGCGCTTCGTCAAAGACGAGGTGGTGGTAGGCTTTTTGCCTAAGACATCGCAGGAGACCATTAACGCCATCCTGGCCGCCGAGCGCCTGAGCGTGCGCCGGACCATCGAGCAGCTGAACGCCTATGTGGCCGGCACCCACAGCGGCGGCGGCGCGCAGGCCGCGGTCGTCGCTTTGAGCCGATACCCCGAAGTCAAATACGCGGAGCTCAACTACATCGGACAGGGCGAGCTGATCCCTAACGACCCGGACTTGTCCAACCCTTACGTGGTGTATGCACCGCAGCTGATCGGCGCGCCGGCGGCCTGGGATATCACCATGGGCAGCCCCACCGTCATCGTCGCAGTGGTGGACAGCGGCATCTCCATGGGCCATCCTGAGTTTGCGGGCCGCATCGTGCCCTGCGTGGATGGCAACAACCAGCCCGAGATCTGCGACTTCGTGAACAGCGACAGCGAGCCGGCCGACGACCTGGGCCACGGCACCCACGTCTCGGGCATCATCGCCGCGGCCGCGAACGGCGTTGGCATGGTGGGCATCGCGCCCAACGTCAAGATCTTGCCGATCAAAGTGCTGAACTCAGCCAACGAGGGCACATGGGCCAACATCGCTGCGGGCATCATGTACGCGGCCGACAAGGGCGTACGCATCATGAACCTGTCGCTGGGCGGCCTGGCCAACACCTACACCATGGACCAGGCCATCCGATACGCGGTGGCACGCGGGGTCTTCATTATAGCGGCCAGCGGCAACACGGGCAATTGCATCGGTTCCTACCCGTCGCCCAATCCGCCGCTGCAATATGTCTACCCCGCAGCCTATCCGGGGGTGATGGCGGTCGCGGCCACCGAGGTTGACGCCTACTGGTGGTCGTTGGCGGCCTGCGGCGATTGGGTGGACGTGGCCGCGCCCGGGGTGTCAGTCTGGAGCACCTATTGGCGGTCAACCGACCCCAACGGTTATCAGTTCATGTCCGGCACCTCCATGGCCGCGCCCCACGTCAGCGGCCTGGCCGCGCTGCTGCTGTCCAACCGCCCCGGCCTGGGCAACGCTGAGCTGAACGACTTGATCCAGAACACGGCGACGGATCTGGGTCCG
>DAOUAT010000458.1:0-4698 GCA_034433275.1 Anaerolineae bacterium | reverse complement strand
AGAGCTGAAAACACGGTCATCCGCGTTCGTCCGCGCTCGTCCGCGTCCTATTTTCGGGTTGGAGAGCGCCATACTCACGCCTCCCCGACTTGAACCAGGATCTTGTCGGCCTCGGCGCGGCCCAGCGCGACCAGCGCGCCGCGCACCGACACCAGGATCGGGCCGTGGCCGTAGTTTTGCTGCACATGGATGGGCGCGCCGGCCGTGAACCCCAGGTTGGCGGCGCGGCTGCAAAACTCATGCCCGCCGCGCAGGGCCCGGACCAGGGCGTGCCGGCCGGCCGGCAGGTGGCTGAGGGCCGCAAGGGCAGGCGCAACAGGGCCCATCTTTGCCTGCTGCTCTCGGCAGCGCCGGTGGCGGCACAACGGCGCAATGACAAGGGATGCCAGATTCATCTTCGGCTCCAAACTAAACGGGATCGGTGCAGCAAGTTGCGCAGAGACCATAGACTGTGAGTGACGCGCGTTCAGCGGCCACGCCGAAGCGTCCGGCGACCGCGCGTTTCACATCCTCGACGGGCCAAGCGAACTCGATCACCCGTTCGCAGGCAGTGCAGACGAATTGGTGGTGCTCCGACGGCGTCGCAGGATCGTAATGCTCGCACCGATCGCCGCGGCCGCTGTCCAGGCGCCGGGTGTGTACCAGCCCCTGGTCGGCCAGCCAGCCCAGGGTGCGGTACACCGTGGATGGGTGGATGCGGGCGTCCCGCTGCTGCACGGCCTGATAAATCTGCTCCGCGTTGGGGTGGCCGCCCAACTGCTCCAGCGTCTCCAGGATCAGCCGGCGCTGTGCGGTCATGCGGCCGCCCAGGCTGCGCAGGGTGGTTGTTGCGTGTTGGGTCAGTTGGGTCATAGGTTCACCCTTATTGCGAATCTATTGCAATAAGTATACAACGAATGGCCGCGGTTGGGTATGACATTGGTCACATAGGCGCAGGCTTTTGAATGCACCCATTTGATTTGGGTGTATTCAAAATCAGTTAGCCAGCCAAGCGGAGCGGCCGATCAAGCCAGATCGCATCCTTCGACTACGCCCGGCGCAGGCTGTGGGTCACGGAAGGCTATGGTTCGCGTGCGCCGGGCTCCGCTCAGGATGCTTCCATAACTAACTTTGAATACACCCATTTGATTTTAGGAGATGGTTTGACCGGACGCCGCTTTCGTGATACAACATAACCGCGCTGACCTCCTGCTCTGAAAAACAGCAAGCATCCTGAGCGGGTCTGTAAGTCAACGTGCTCAACGAATGATGTCCAGTCGAAGGATGCGACTTTGTGTGGTGTCGTGTCCGACGTGTCCATCTGTCCTGCTACCGATCAAAGGAGCTTGCCATGCGCGTTGCTGCACTCATCTTGGCCGGCGGGGCCGGCACACGCCTCGGCGTCTTGTCCGAGCAGCGGGCCAAGCCGGCCGTGCCTTTTGCCGGCCGCTTCCGCATCATTGATTTCACCCTCTCCAACTGCGTCAACTCCGGTATCTACAACGTCGGGGTGCTGACACAGTACCTGCCCCGCTCGCTGAACGACCACATCGGCATCGGCCGGCCGTGGGACCTGGACCGGTCGCGCGGCGGTGTCCGGCTGCTCCAGCCCTACCAGGGCAAAAAGCGACAGGACTGGTACGGCGGCACGGCCGACGCGGTGTTGCAGAACATTGACTACCTGCGGGAGACGCGGGCCGACACGGTGGTCATCCTGTCGGGCGATCACATCTACAAGATGGATTACCGCGCCATGCTGCGCGCCCACGAAGCAAAGCGCGCGGATCTGACCCTGGCGGTGATGAATGTGGCGCCGGAGGAAACCTCCCGTTTCGGCATCGTGCTGACCGGGGATGACGGCCGCGTCTCCGGTTTCCTGGAAAAGCCGAAGGAGGCGCCCAGCACCCTGGCCAACATGGGCGTCTACGTCTTCAACGTCGCCACGCTGATCGAGCGCATGGAAGCGTTGGCGCCCAAGCACACTGACCTGGACTTCGGCAAACACGTCATCCCCAGCATGGTGGAGGGCCATCGGCTCTTCACCTTCCCCTTCGATGGCTACTGGGTGGATGTGGGCACCGTGGATGCGTATTGGTCCACCAGCATGGCGCTCATCTCCGGCCAGTCGCGGCTCAACCTCTACGACCCTGATTGGGTGATCCACACCAAGAGCGAGGAGCGCGCGCCGGCCAAGGTGGGGCCGCTGGGCACGATCCACGAGAGCATGGTGTGCAACGGCTGCACCATCCGCGGCCAGGTGACTCGGTCGGTGCTGTCGCCGGGGGTCTACGTGTCGCCGGGTGCGATCGTGCGCGAGAGTGTGATTATGAACGACACCTGGATCGGGCCGGGCGCAGTGGTGGATCACTGCATCATTGACAAGAACGTCGTGGTGGGCGCCGGCACGCAACTGGGCTGGGGCGACGACTTCGACACCCCGAACAAGAAGGCGCCGGACCGGTTCTACACGGGGCCGATCATCGTGGGCAAGGGCGCGCGCATCTCGGCCGGCCGCAAGATCGGCCGCAACGTGGTGATCGAGAGCGACGTAGACGAGGACGCGTTCGACGCGTTCGGCGACGTGGTGCCGAGCGGCGAAACGGTGCTGTGAGCGCGCCGCGCAGAGGGAGATGAACACATGTCTGTCATGGCGATGATCCTGGCCGGGGGTGAAGGCCCGGGGCTGAGCGTGTTGACCACGCTGCGGTCTGAGGCGGCTGTGCCGTTCGGGGGCAAATACCGCTTCATTGACTTCGCGCTCTCGAACTGCGTCAATTCGGGGATTTACGACGTGGCCGTGCTGACCCAATACGAACCGCGCTCGCTGAACGAACACATCGGCGTGGGCCGGCCGTGGGACCTGGACCGCGGCAGCGGCGGCGTCCGGCTGTTGCAGCCCTACCAAAGCCGCCGCAGCGACCGGGGGGCCTGGCAGGAGGGCACGGCCGACGCGCTGCGCTTCAACCTGGACGTGATCCCGGCGCGCACGGAAGACGTGCTGATCCTGGCCGGGGATCACATCTACAAGATGGATTACCGGGCCATGCTGCGCTTCCATCACCAGCGGGAGGCCGATGTCACCCTGGCTGTGCGCTCGGTGCCTGCCTTCGAGGCGCACCGCTACGGCATGGTGGCGGCCGATCCCGACGGCCAGGTGGTCGAGTTCGAGGAGAAGCCGCGGCGCACCCGCAGCACATTGGCCAGCATGGGGGTGTACATCTTCAAACGTGAAGTGCTGGCTGCGTGCCTGTCCGGCGCGGGCAAGAAGCACCGCGACCTGGGCCGCGAGGTGATCCCGCCCCTGGTCAAGTCGGCCAAGGTCTACGCGCACTACTTCCAGGGCTACTGGGCCGACGCGGGCACGATTCAGGCCTACTACGAGGCCAACATGGCGCTGCTGGCCGAGACCCCCGCGCTGGACCTCAACGACCCCGACTGGGTGATCCACACCCGCAGCGAGGAGCGCCCCGCCGCGCTGATCGGCCCGGACGCGCACGTGGAAGGCAACCTGCTGTGCGACGGCTGCCGGGTGGATGGCACGGTGGTGCGTTCGATCATCTCGCCGGGCGTGTACGTGGCGCCGGGCGCGGTCGTCCGTGACTCAATTATCATGACCGACGCCGTGATCGAGGCCGGCGCGGAGGTGGATCGAGCGATCCTGGACAAGCGCGTGCGGGTGGCCGCGGGCGCGAAGCTCGGCTGGGGCGAGGACAACACCCCGAACCGCGATCAGCCCAACCGCCTGAACACCGGCCTGACCATCGCCGGCAAGGGCGCGGTCATCCCGGCCGGGATGACTATCGGCCGCAACGTGGTGATCTTCCCGCGCGTGACGGCGAAGGATTACGCCGGGCCAGAGATCGCCAGCGGGGAGACGATCGGGGGATGAGAGATGTTGTCTGCCTGACAGGAGCGTCATTTTTGTAAAATGCCATTTGACAAAAAGAGCGTGTTTCTGTACAGAACAGTGGCTCTACTGGTCGATCAAGTAAATCACAACTCAATATCTAACAGCGCGCAACCCGGGCGCATCCTGCAGGATGCGCCCGGGTTGCGTTTTAAATGATACACTTTTGCCAGATCAGTTTCTCGAAAAGTCACACGAATACACTGATCACTTTCAGCATACCTGTAGTATGATGATGCACGGTTGCAAGGTTCCTGTTCTCGTTCCCTGCGCAACAACCTTCCTTGTAGGCACTGTTGACCCTGCTTTGCATTGACGCGCGCGGCATTTGTATCTGTTTACTCAGGAATGGTTAATGGCGGCACTCACCACCCGGCAGCGCGATGTGTTGAAGATTCTCCTCGAAGCTGACGCCCCACTCGGGATGGCAGCGCTTGCGGAGAAGCTGAAGCTGTCGGCCCGCCAGATCCAGTACGATCTGAAGCCCCTGGGACAGTGGTTGGCACAGAGACAGGCCGCTTTGCGGGTGACACCGGGGGTGGGGGTTGATGTGTGGTGTGCGCCGGATCAACGCCGCAGCCTGACCAAAACTCTCAGTTCCGCAGATGACCTCCAACTGGTGATACCCGGCAAACAGCGCCAGCAATTATTGGCGTTGGGACTGTTGTCCGCCAAGAGTCCTCTGACCCTTTATACGTTGCAGAGTCAAGCGCAGGTCTCCCGCACGACCGTCATCAGTGATCTGAAGGCTCTTGAGCCCTGGCTGGCGAGCCAAAGCCTGCGAGTCGAGCGCAAGCCCAACTACGGTATTG
>DAOUAT010000457.1:0-3038 GCA_034433275.1 Anaerolineae bacterium | reverse complement strand
CGCCGGGGATCGCGTCGGTGGCCGGCTGCAGGTTGGTGTAGTGATCCATCTTGAACAGGTGATAGGCCGGCCAGGGCAGGCTGTCCAGGTCGGCGATCACCGGACCATCGGGGTTGCGGTGCAGTTGGCCGTCGCTGGTTTTGTAGCTGGCGTTTTTGACCTCACGGAAGAGGTCGAGCGCGGGAGCCATCAGGCGGCGAGAGAACCCCGGTTTCTCCGAGAAACCGGGGTTCTGCCCTGCTTCTCCCTGATCCCGCAGGAACGCGTCCACCAGGTCGCTGATCTCGATCCACGGGGCCTCGCCTTCTCCACGCACCACCAGGTCAACCGCCGGTTGGCGCAGCGACTCGAAGTCCAGGTCTTCAGCCACCACGCTGGGGTGCGGCCCGCCCAGGACAATGGGGATGTCCATCTCTTGTTTGATGGCCTCGGCCGTGCGCCACGCCTGCTTCACCTGGGGCGTGTTGGCGGTGATGCCCACCAGGTGCGGCCGAAATTCCCGCACGAATTCGGACAAGGGTTGTTCCTCGACATCGGCATCGTACACGCGCACCTCGTCTCCGCGGCGCTCGGAGACTGCGCCCAGGTAGGCCAGTCCCAAGTGCGGTGACGTGCGCGTGTCAATGGGTAGACGGAACATCGGGTTAATGAGTGCGACTCGCAAAGGTGCCTCCAGGGGAGCGTATGGCAAATGGCGAATGGCGAATGGCGCATGGCGCATGGCGCATGGCGAATGGCGAATGGCGAATGAGTCTCTTCGCTGATTCGCTGATTCGCCGATTCGCTGATTCGCCGATTCGCTCCCTAACTCTTGATTTTCATAAAGTGTAAAGCAGTTTTCAACAACTCGGCCGGTCCCGCCTTGATGGGATGGACACGGTTATAGATGGCGTAGCCCTTGTGCAGCTTGTGAACCCACCAGAACAGGGTGTCCACGACCCGGTTGTGCGGCAGCTTGAGCAAGCGACGGATGACCGGCTCCAGCCGGGGCCATTCGACGCCGATGGCAAACAGGCGCTGCAGGTGCTCCCTGGCGCGCTTGTCGTCTTCGCTGGCAAAGCTCAGGATAGAGTGATCCCATGCGACCTCGCCGATATCGTCGAGTTCGTGCGCCAGCAGGTCGTTCTGCTCGGTGAACTGGCCCAGCTCGGTGCCGGGGTAGGGCTGGAACAGGAACGCGTACGCATAGCTGATCTGCGCCTGCGCGTTCAGCCGCATGGTGTCCAGGTCATCTTCCAGGGTGCTGGTGGGCAGGCCCAGGATATTGGTGGCGGTGATGTGCATGCCCGCGGCGCGCACCATCCGGCCGGCGTCAATCATCTCCTGCCGATCCATGCGCCGTTTCAGCAGCTCGACCCGGATCCGGTCGTTGGCGGCCTCGATGCCCATGCTCACGGTGGAGCAGCCGGCCTTCTTCAGCAGCGCCACCTTGGTCGGGTCCTTCACCAGCAGATTCGCGCGCACGTTGGCGAAGAAAGGCAATCCCACCTGCTTCGGCCACTTCTCCGCGAACTCCTCCAGCCAGTCGTTATAAATCACGAACAGGTCGTCAATGAAGATCGCCTGCTCCAACGGCCAGCGCGCCCGCACCGCGTTCACCTCGCCGATGACATCATCCACCGAGCGCTGCTGGCCCCGCTTTTCGCGTTTGTAAATCTGGTAATAGGCGTGGTTGAAGCAGTAGGTGCAGGCGTAGGGGCAGCCGCGCGAGCTGATGAAGTGCTTGATTTTGCTGGCCCCCAGGCTTGGGATCTTGTCGTAGATCAGCGCCCGGTCGGGGTGCGGCAGGGCCGATAGCTCATGGATCAGCGGCCGCGGCAGGTTCTTGATGATCTCGCCCTCGACGGTGAACCACCAATTCGGGATGGCAGTGTCGAACGAGCCGTTGCGCCGGGCCAGCGCGTCCGCCAGATCCAGGATCGCGCCCTCGCCCTCGCCCACGCAGATGCCGTCCACACCAGGCTCGGTGATCGTTTCCGGGAAGAAGGTGGGGTGCGGCCCGCCGAACGCGGAGAAGACGGGGTGCTTGCCCGCGGCCGCGCGCGTCGGGTTCAGGGCCTCACGCAGCTTGCGGTTGAGCTCGAAGTAGCTCTGCTGCGAGCCGGTCATCACGCTGTAGCCCAGGATGTCGGGCCGGAAGTCGCGCGCGAACGCGACTGGATCTTCCATATCGGCCACCGTCAAGGCCACATCATGGCCGGCTTGCTTCAGCACCGCCGACATGGACATGATGCCCTGCGGCTCGTAGCTGATCTCCTGGGCAACAAATAAGACGCGCAATGGTCTCTCCTTCGGTTCAGCGAAAACAAACCCAACAAACCAGGTTTCTCCGAGAAACCTGGTTTGTTGGGTTTCTCTTAACCTTTCACCACCGCCAACGGCTCCAGCCGGGCGACGATACGCGCCAGGCCGGCGGCTTCCACCACAGCCACGACGCGATCTACATCCTTGTACGCGGCCGGCGCTTCCTCGGCCAGGCCGCCCAGGCTGCCCGCGCGCACCACGATGCCATCGTGCTCCAGCGTGTTTCGCAACTGTTCCCCGCGCACGTGGCGCTTGGCCTCGGCCCGGCTCATCACCCGCCCCGCGCCGTGACAGCACGAGCCGAAGGTGTGCGCCATCGCACCCTCTGCGCCGGCCAGCACGTAGGAGGCGGTGCCCATGCTGCCGGGCACCAGCACCGGCTGGCCGACCGCCCGATAGTCGCCGGGGACTTCGGGATGCCCCGGCCCGAACGCGCGGGTGGCGCCTTTGCGGTGTACGCACAGCTTCACTTCGCGGCCCCCGACCTCGTGCATCTCGATCTTCGCCATGTTGTGCGCCACGTCGTAGACCAAGAACAGGCCGGTGTCTTTGACTTTGCCGCCTAGTACTTCCGCAAAGGCCTCGCGCACGCGGTAGGTGAGCACCTGGCGATTGGCCCAGGCGTAGTTGGCCGCGCAGTTCATGGCCGCCAGGTAGTCCTGGCCCTCGGGCGAATCCAGCGGCGCGCACACCAACTGTCGGTCGGGCAGCTCATACCCAAAGCGCCGGCTGGC
>DAOUAT010000456.1:0-11651 GCA_034433275.1 Anaerolineae bacterium | reverse complement strand
GACGGCCGGATCCTACTACGGTTTTGAGTCTACGTCAATCTGATGCGAAACACGGGTGTCGGGAAATTGTCGGCGCTGTAACATGGTGCGCAACCTCTTTGTGCTATAATAGCGTTCAAATTTGCCCTTCACAGGAGGGAATATGTTTTTCGATCCGATGTACTTGATATTCGTGGGCCCAGCGTTGCTGCTGGCCTTCTATGCGCAGATCAAGGTCAAGAGCGCATACGGGAAATGGACGCGAGTCGCCAACACGCGGGGCATCACCGGCGTCCAGGCGGCCCAGGTCATCCTGGGTTCGGAAGGGCTGCACGACGTGTCCATCACCGGCATCCCCGGCGAGCTGACCGACCACTACGACCCGCGAGACAAAAAGCTGGGCCTGTCGCAGGGCGTCGCCCGCCAGCCCAGCGTGGCTTCGCTGGCAATCGTGGCCCATGAGATCGGCCATGCGCTGCAAGACCATCAGAGCTATGGGCCGCTGCGGCTGCGCGGGGCCATCGTGCCGGCCGTCCAGGTCAGCGCGTGGGTGGCGCCGGTGCTGTTTTTCATCGGCTTCTTGCTCAACGTGACGCAACTGGCCTGGCTGGGCGTGGCGTTCTTCGGCGCCAGCGTCGTCTTTGCGCTGATTACCCTGCCGGTCGAGTTCGATGCCAGTCGCCGTGCGCTCCGGCTGCTGCAAACGTATCAACTGGCCGAGGGCCGCGAGCTGCAGGGCGCTAAAGCCGTGCTGGATGCGGCGGCGCTGACTTATGTGGCGGCGCTGGCACAAACGTTGCTGACCATGTTGTACTATGTGAGCTTACTGTCCCGTCGGCGGGACTGATTCAAGGAGATTTGCGATGAAAGCTACTCGAATTTGGCCTGTCTTTGTCATCTTCCTGGCCTTTGGCCTGGTCTTGATGGGCTGCGGCCTGGTCAGCCCGCTGGTGCGGCTGGTGAGCGAACCGACCGCAACCCCCATGCCGCGCATCATCGAACGTGTTGTGGTCGCGACGCCGACGCCATCTGCGCCAGCTCAGCCGCCCGCCGCGCTGGAGAGCAACCCGATCATCATCCCGGCCGGCGCCGACATGGAAACCCAGATCTACGAGGCGGTGTACCGCAAAGTGAACCCCTCGGTGGTCAACATCGAAAACCTGACCCGCGTGACCACTAGCGAGCAGAGCAGCGGGAACCTGCCGGAGAGCCAGGGGTCGGGCTTCGTCTGGGACAACCAGGGGCACATTGTGACCAACAACCACGTGGTGGAAGGCTCCGATGCCCTGCGCGTCACTTTCCGGGACGGCATTCAGTTGCCGGCCGAGCTGATCGGCACGGATCCGGACAGCGACCTGGCCGTCGTCAAAGTGGATCCGACCCTGGTCGAGTTGATCCCGGTGGAACAGGGCTGGATTGACGAAGTCACGGTGGGCCAGCGCGCCATCGCCATCGGCAACCCGTTCGGCCTGGAAGGTTCCATGACCACGGGCATCGTCAGCGCCGTGGGCCGCAGCGTGCCATCGCAGACCGGCTACAACATCCCGCTGGCGATCCAGACCGACGCCGCGATCAACCCCGGCAACTCGGGCGGCCCGCTCTTGAACGAGCGCGGCCAGGTCATCGGCGTCAACTTCCAGATCCAATCCGCGGTGCGCAGCAACTCGGGGGTCGGATTCGCCATCCCGATCAACATCGTGCAGCGCGTTGCGCCGGCGTTGATCCGCGATGGCGTCTACAAGCACGCCTGGCTGGGCATCAGCGGCCAGACCTACAGCCCGGCCTGGGCCGAGGCGTTAGGCTTCCCCGTTGAAGCCCGCGGGGCCTACATCAACACTGTGCGCGCGGGCGGGCCGTCGGGCCGCGGCGGTCTGCGGGGCGCCACCCGCGACACCGATGTCGTATTGGATATCGGCGTGTCGGGCCCGATCTACCTGCAGAGCGGCGGCGATCTGATTACCGCCATTGATGACCGCCCCGTGAGAACCTTCGATGACCTGTTGATCTACCTGGAAAGCGAAAGGTCACCGGGCGATCGGGTGGAAGTGACCGTGCTGCGGCCCAACGCTGGCGAGACCAGGCTGACGATTACCCTGGGTGAACGCCCACGGGCTACGCCGTAACCGAAGAATGCGCTTAAACGTGCCCGGCTGCTCTCCCGAGCCGGGCACGTTCGCGCAGGAGGTGCTCATGTCCAAGAATCGGTTCTGGCCGTTGGCGACGCTCGCTGGCGTCTTGCTCATCAGCGCGGCCTGCATCGGCCTGCCGAACATCCCGCTTTCAGCACCCTCCGCGCCCACGCCACAGGTCATCATCATCGTCGCCACGCCCACGCCGGGACCGGCGCCCTTGATAGAAAGCGCTGATTCCGTCGAAGCGCGACGCGTCGCGATCTACGAACGCGTGGCCCCGGCCGTGGTCAACATCACAACCCAGGTGCTGCGCTCCAACTTCTTCTGGGGCGATATCCCCGAGGAAGGCAGCGGATCGGGCTTTCTGTGGGACGCAGAGGGCCATATCGTCACCAACTACCACGTAATCGAGGGCGCGCAGCGGATCGAGGTGAGCTTCTGGGATGACATGAGCATGATCGCGCAGGTCGTGGGTTCAGACCCAGCGAACGACCTGGCCGTGCTCAAGGTGGATGCGGCCCCTGCTGGTGTCTCGCCCATCGAGGTTGGCGCCTCGGCCGAGCTCAAGGTGGGCCAGACGGCCATCGCCATCGGCAATCCGTTCGGGCAGTTCGAGCGCACCATGACCGAGGGGATCATCAGCGCGGTGAACCGCACCATCGAAACCGAGGAGACCGTGCTGCGCGGGGTGATCCAGACCGACGCGGCCATCAACCGCGGCAACTCCGGCGGCCCGCTGCTCGATTCCGGCGGCCGGTTGATCGGGGTCAACAGCGCGATCTACTCACCGACCGGCACCTCGGCCGGGGTCGGGCTGGCCATCCCGGTGGACAAGGTGACCCGCGTGGTGCCGGTGCTGATCCGCGACGGCCGCTTCCCGCACCCGTGGCTGGGCATCGAAGAGCTGGGCTATGAGCTGAGCCCGCGGCTGGCCCAAGCCCTGGATCTGCGTGTGGAAAGTGGGCTGCTGGTGGCGCGACTTTACCGCGACAGCCCGGCCGACCGCGCAGGCGTGCGCAGCGCGCAGCGCGAAGTGATCTTGGGGAACCGGCGCTACCTGGTGGGCGGCGATGTGATCACCGCCATTGACGGGCTGCAATTAGCGCGGTGGGAAGACCTTAACGCTTACCTGGATGAAAAGACCGAAGTGGGCCAGACCATCACCCTGACCGTGATCCGCGATGGCCAGGAGCAAACGCTGCAAGCCATCCTGGAAGACACGCCGGAGACCCTGCGGGGACAATAGGGGCCGGGTCTTGCCCCGGAGCCGCCTTCTAACGGCTTGCGCTCCGGAATCGAGGCTTCAGCCGGTAGAACTCGTAATCCAGAGAAACCGGCTAAAGCCTCGACTCCAGAAAATCATCCGTTCCCGTGTATGAATGCTTCCACGGCCGCGCGCGCCGGCAGCGCTGGGATCGCGCCGCGCTGGGTGGTGGTCAGCGCGCCGACTGCGTTGCCCAGGCGCAGCGCCCGTTCGACGACCTCCCGCTCGAAGCGCAGGCCGCCATCCAGCAGGCCGGCCAGCAGCCCCGCCAGGAAGCCATCCCCCGCGCCGGTGGTGTCCACCGGATCCACCCGGAACCCCGGCGCCTCGCCGTGCGCGTCCGCCAGGTGATAGGCGGAACCCGCTGCGCCGCGCGTCACCGTCAACAGCTTCAGCCGGTCGTGCCACAGCTGACGCACCGCGCGCTCCGTATCGGTCTCACCGGTCAGGAATTCCAGCTCCTCTTCGCTCACCTTGGCGATGTCGGCGTGCGCCCAGCCGGCCAACATGCCGGCCCGCGCGGCCTCGGCCGAGGGCCACAGCGCCAGGCGCAGGTTGGGGTCGTAGGAGATGAGCGCGCCCCCGCGGCGGGCGTGTTCCAGGGCCGCAAAGGTTGCGCTCCGGCTGGGTTCGCCGATCAGCGAGATGGAGCCGTAATGGAAGATGCGCGTCTGTGCGGCGTAGGCGGCGTCCACATCCTCGGGTCGCCACAGCATGTCGGCGCTGGGGTGGCGGTAAAACATGAAGCTGCGCTCGCCATCGGCGCGCAGTGAGACGAAAGCCAAGGCAGTGCGCGCTTCGGGCGAGAATCGCAGGCCGGTCACGTCCACCCCGGCCTCGGCCAGCGTGCCGGCCAGGAAGCGACCGAAGTCGTCATCGCCCACCTGGCCCAGGAAGCCGGCCCGATAGCCCAGGCGGGCCACGCCCACGGCCACGTTGGCCGGCGCGCCGCCGGCCGCCTTCTTGAATGCCGGCGCCTCGGCCAGCGTTACGCCCGTTTCGGTCGCGACGAAGTCAATCAATAATTCGCCGCACGCGATCACATCCAGCATGATGCTCACTCCCCCGGCCTGGGTTCAGCCGCCCCGGCGCTGCTCGGTGCTGCCCAACCGCCGCCGCGCCTCAACCATCTCGACTTCTTGATCGGTTACGCGCGGCATATCGCGCATCAGCAGGCCGTTCTCGTCACCCGGCTTCTGCCCGCCCACGCGCGTGAACGCGACCGTGACGCCCAACGCCGCGGCGATACGCGCGGCCACGGCTTCGAGCTGCTCCACCTCGTCGGCGTAATCCGCCAGGCGCAGGCCGTCGTTGTTGGCGGTCAGGATCACCCGCTCGTTGATCATGAGCAGGGTTTCTTCGCGGCCGTCAATGCCGCGCGCAGTACGCACCAGCTTGACTGACGGCGCCCCTGCGTGCTCCTCGCTGGATCTACCGCGGCCGAAGATCTGGGTGAGAAGCACCGCCAGCGTGATGCCGGCCAGGAGAAACAACAAGGACTCGATAGCGATGACCATGCACGACCTCGCTTTCCCAAATACTTAGTGGCTCAACCAGGCTATGAGCCGCTGGCGGACACGGGTCAAGCGCGACGAGGAAATAAAGCCAAGACACCCCTCAATAACGCTTACATCCACCGCCGGCCGTAGCTTGCCTGGGAAGAGGTCAGCCGCTGGAAAGCGGACAAGAACTAACTCTCCTGGTTTCACTTGCAGTAGATCTCCTGCGCATCGGCAAGTGTGTATTCCACCTCGTCTGCCTCACGCAGGAATTGACCCAGGGAGAACTGGCGCCACTCTCTTTCGGACCAGTCAGTATAGGTGGATGCGCTTTGACGTCGCGCCAGGATGAAAGCCGCGAAATCGGCAATTTCGGTCAGAAGATCATCTGGCAGGAAATCAATTTGCCGGCGCAGTTGCTCGCGCATCGTCATTACAGTCATAGACGCCTCATCCATCATGTAGCTCTTATGGCGCACAGTATATCACGATCCGATGTTCTAACCAAAGGGGGAAAGCATATCCTTGAACGGGCCACGCCATTCCCTACGTCGCAACCAGCCACAAAAAGCGATACGGCGCCAGGACCAGATCGCCCGCCAACTCAACCGGGTCTCCGCTGGCCAGGTCATGGAACGTGTAACCGAGGCCGTGGGCGCGTATTATGTTGGGCGCCAGCTTTTGCTCGTGCTCGCTGAAATTCGCCAACACCAGCACCCGGCCGGCCGGGCCCTGGCGCACGTAGGCGAAGACGTGCGGGTTGCCCGCGTCCACCACCGCCATGTCGCCGCCGGCCAACGCCCGATGGCCCTTGCGCACCGCGATCAGCCGGCGCAGCTCGCCGTAGATGCGCGCTTCCGGCGTCCCGGCCTCGTCGCGCAGCGCCATCTTGTCCCAGTCGGTGAAGGGGCGGTGCACCCAACGGCTGTCGCCGGCCTTGGCCGGGTCGTCCCGATAGCGGTAGTCGTTCAGCGTGCCGATCTCGTCGCCCAGGTAGATCAACGGGATGCCGCCGGCCGAGAGGATGACGCTGTGGATCAGCAGGATGCGCCGGGCGGCCAGCTCGACCTCGTAGGGGGTTTCCTCGCGCAGCGCCTTTTCCAGGCCGGTCAGTGATGCGCACGCGCCGGAGATGCGGCAGTCACCGGTCTTGGGGTTCTCCTGAAACGGCAGGCCGCGCGCAAAGCTGCCGGGGAAGCGGCCGGTGTAGAAATCGTTGAGGAAGCGGCGATGGCCGTAGCCGTTGTTGATCCCCACCATCCCCGCGTCCGCGTCATCGAAGGTCCAGCCGATGTCGTCGTGGCAGCGCACGTAGTTCACCCAGGCGCAGCGCGGGTCAATGCGGTAGCGGTGGCTCAGCGAGGCTTTCAGCAGCTTGACCTCGCGCGTTGCCAGCGTTTCCCACAGCAGCGCCATCAGCAGCGGGTTGTAGGAGATCTGGCACTCGTCCGGGCTGATGTACTTGACCACGTCGTCGGGGTGGACGATGGCTTCCGACTTGAAGAGCAGCGCGGGCGCGGCGATGCGGGTCATGGCGTTGAACGCCTGGATCAGCATATGGGCTTCGGGCAGGTTCTCGCACGAGGTGCCCATCTGCTTCCAGGTGAACGCGACCGCATCCAGGCGCAGCACCTCGACGCCCTGGTTGGCCAGGAACAACAGCTCCTCCAGCATGGCGCGGAACACCGCCGGGTTGCTATAGTTGAGGTCCCACTGGTAGCTGTTGAAGGTGGTCCACACCCAGCGGTTGACCTCCGGCCGCCAGGTGAAGCTGCCGGGCCGCGCGTCCGGGAAGATCTCCCGCAGGGTGCGCTCGTACGCGTCCGGCATCCCCCGGTCGGGGAACATGTAGTAGAAGTCCTGGTGCTCCGGGTCGCCGGCCAGCGCCGCCTGGGCCCAGCGGTGCTCGTCGGAGGTATGGTTGAAGATGAAATCCACCACCAGGCTGATGCCGTTGCCGCGCAGCTGGCGGCTCAGCTCAGCCAGCTCGGCCATGGTTCCCAGGGCGGGGTTGACGGTGCGATAGTCGCTGACCGCGTAGCCGCCATCGTTTTCGCCCTCGGGGCAGGCGAAAAGGGGCATCAGGTGCAGGTAGGTGAGGCCCAGCTCCTTGAAGTAGGGGATCTTGGCCCGCACACCCGCCAAGTTGCCCGCGAACAGGTCCACGTAGCACACGCCGCCCAGCATTTGCTCCGACTGGAACCAGCCCTGGTCGGCTTCGCGCTGCGCGTCCAGCGCTTTCAGGTCGGCCGGCCGGGCGAACCACATCTCTGCACCGGCCTCCAGGATGCGCTGCAGGTGATAGAAGAAGTCGTAGCGGCCGCCATAGAGGTGCAACAACAGGCGGAAAAGCCGCGGGAAGTGGGCGCGCAGCCGGGCGGCATAGGCTGCCCAGGCAGTGGGATCCTCAGCGGCAAAGCGTGCTTCCAGGCGGGGGAGCAAACGTGTCAGTGAAAGGCTGGCTTGGTGATCCAGCCAGGCGGGAGAGGGGGTGTCGGGCATAGATCGCGCACTCCGGATTGTGTTTAAGACGAGCACACTCGACGACGCACTGTTTCGAGCAACGTCGCTATTCTAGCACGGCTGGCATCATGACGCAACCGATCGCAGTCCATATTACAGCCGCCCGGAAAGCGGGGCGCCGACTTGCGTTGAGCAGCGCGGTAGGCCCGCTGGCGGACGGCTGCTACCCCTGCGTCATGCCCAGCGCAAGAGGAAATTGTGCGTCTTTTGGGGCCACCACGAACAGCATGTGGCGGTCTTCGATCAGCCGCAGCGCGCCATCCTCTGGCGCGGGCGCCGCGTTGACATCCCACCAGCGGCCGATGAACCAGGCCAATGGAAAGACGCGATCCACCTGCCAGAAGTCCGGGTAGGGATCGCGGATCACGATCAGCTGGCGGCGCAGGTCAATCTGCGTCACGATGCTGTAGTGACCGTAGTCGCCGTCCTCGAAGTCCTCGTCTTCCTCGCTGGCCTCGAAAAACCCTTGCCACTCCACGCCGGCCGGGTGACGGTGGCCGCACACCACGGCGACCAGGTCTTCCGCGGTCGCGTGGTTCTTGTACCACAAACGCACGCCCGCGCGCACCCAGGCCACGGCGCGTGCAAGCTGGTCGACGCGCGCGCCGTGCGTCGCGATGGTCGCTGCTACATCGGCCAGCTCGGTCAGGTGTTCCTGGTCGGCGGACACGCCGCAGTAGCCCAGCAGCATCTGCAGCACGGCCGGTCCGCAGTGATACTCGGAGATCTGGCGGACGCGCGGCAGCGTGAGCGGCTTACAACCGCTGCGCGGGGGGATGGATTCGGCGGGCATGTTTAGTCATCAGGCTGGCCAGCACTTCAGTGAATGCGATGCCGTGCAGTTGCAGCACCTCGGTCATCGGCAGCCCCGGGTTGGGGCCGAAAGCGGTGTTGGGGTTAGCGTCGGTGAAGTAAGGGGCGCCCGTGTCGGGGTCAATGCGCACATCGAACTTGGCGTAGTCCCGGCAGTGCAGCACGGCGAAGGCGCGGCGCACGTGGCCGGCCACGGCCTGGGTGACTGCGGGCTCGGCCGCGGTGTAGTGATAACAGTCCGGGTCGTTGTAGCTTTCGAAGCTGGTGAAAAGATACTTCTGGCTCTCGCCCTCCTTGAACACTTTCTGAGCGCAGAAGACGTGTACCTGTTCGCCGTCATCGAAGGCCACCGCGGTGATCTCGGGCCCTGCGATGAACCGCTCCACGATCACCGGCATCCTGTAGGCGCCGATCAGCAGATCGGCCTGTTGCTGCGCCTCCTCATAGGTCTCCTTCACGGCTGCGTTGTCTATGCCGACGCTGCCGCCGCCCTCGTTGAGCTTGACGATCAGTGGCAACCCCACATCGTCACGGATGCGCGTCCCGCGCCGCGTGACGAACTGGAAGGGCGGCGTCGGTATGTCGTTGGCGTCGAGCAGTTCCTTGACCAGGTTGCGATCGTTGCCGATGACCAGGCCGCGCATCCCGGCGCCGGTGTAAGGCACGCCGGTCAGCTCCAGCGCGCCGGGGATCGAGGTCTGCAGCGCGTCGCTGCCCCGCAGGGTGTCCACCAGGTTCAGGACCAGGTCGGGCTGGTCCACCAGCAGCTTCGCCATGAAATAGCGGTCGGCGCGGTAGGCCTTGGCCTTGATGCGCAATTGCTTCAGGGCCGCGACCACATCTTTGGCGCGCCCTTCCACCTCCACCTCGGCCTGGTAAGCCTCGTGGGTGGGGAACCAGGCGGCCTTGACGTGAGAGTAGGCGACCGCCACCAGCCGCAACTGCTTCAGCGCTTTCTTGTCCACCGCGAAGTGCGCCGGCCGTTGGGCCTTGCGCGGCTTATGCTGGCGCGTCACCGGGCTCACTGCCTCCACCGTTGTCGTCATGCTCCCGCCCCTCCTGTCAGCAGAACAACCTGGCTGATCTTAACATCAAACCGCGAACCACGCAAACGGCGGTTGCGGGGCGGGAGCCCAATCATAGGCTACTGCGGCGTGAATGAGGTCTGGCATTGATAGCCCTGGCCGCCGTGCGTCAGCGTCACGTCAATGTTCACCGTGTAGTCCACCGTCGCCCTGGAGATGCCGCGGATACACGATGCCACGCCATCGCTCCCCGACACGCCGTCGCAATAGCTGGTGACGGTTTTATAGCGCCAGGCGGTGTTCATCGCCGCGCCCGCGACCCCAAGACAGTTCGCCTGGCGCAGTTTCCCGAACACCGTCACGTCGCTGTACTGATAGGGTGTAGCATCTGAGACCCAGCAGGTGATCAGCGGCGCGCAGCCGTACCGGTCGCCAGGACAGGCGAGGCCGTGCGGGTCGCAGCCGACGATGCGGACGCTGGCGCACTGCGGGAGATCGGCGCAGGTCAGGACGGGCGGGGGCGATGGGATGCAGGCGTCGGGGTAGCAGGGCGAGCAGTTGGGCGGCGTCACTGTCAGCAACAGGGTGTAGTCGAATAGCTTCACCTTGTAATTCACGATTGTCTTCCCCAGGATTCTGGCCTCCACCCCCGCGGCCACCTCAAGGCCCGCAAAGAGCCGCGACCAGGGCACGGCGCAGGCCGAACCGTAGGCCAGTTTCAGATAGGCGTTGGTCCTGACGTACGGCCCGATCACGCCGTACAGCCGCAGGGTCACCTGCGCGCCGGCATACCCCCTCAGGGTAAGTCCGCCGGCGCTGGCCGGCGGGTTGAAGCTGAACCGATCGGAGAACTCCTTGACCAGCTCCCAGGCGCCATGGGTGTACCGCACGCCGGCCCGCAGCCGCGCCTCTTGCGTGACTCCCACGCGCACGCCGACCTGCACATTGCCATTCGCGCCGACGCTGACCGTCAGCACGGGGCGGATCACCACCGGCACAGGGCCGATTTTGAACGTGAAAGGCGTGAACTTGTGTTCAGCAATCACAACCTCCTTCTTGAGGTTCGAAAGGGTCATATCACTGGTGATCTCCAACGCCGCGCTCTCGTCTGCGCCCACGATGAAGGCCAGTTCTTGCACTTTGAACGATTTGATCCTTAAACGCCAGTCAAACACCGGCTCGAACCGGATGCTGCCGTTGACTTTCACCTGGGCCCCGCCAGCCTCATACAACACTACATCGTGCAGCGTATAGCAGAACCCTCCGCCACATCCTTCCTGCAGCCGCCCGCCCAGCGTCACCCCCGGGGCCAGCCAACCGTTCGCGATGTCATCCGGCGTCAGCACGCGGGTGACCGCCAGCGAGCCGCTCGCGATCGCCTCTTCCAGCGCGGCGTCCTCGGTGTTGACCAGCACCTGCCCGTCCAGGGATGTCACGGCGACCACCTGGCGCAGGAAGCCGTCCGGCGCGTGCTCGGCCACATCGCCGACCATGATGTCGCCCGGGGCCAGGGCTGACAGGGTGGGCGTCCCCTGGCTGAAGGTGAAGATAACGCCGTCGCCGGAGATGGCGATCAGGTAGCGGGTGGTGGATTCGGGCAAGACCTTGGTTGTATCCGGGATCACCGGCGGCGTGTCGGTGAAGCCCTGCATCGTCACGGGTAAGAAGGTCCGGTGGGGGAGGCCCCTGACCTGCGCCCTGGGGGTGTTGGAGACTCCCGACGTATTGGCCGCGGCATCTTGCGTCTTGAGAGCGAAGTGGTAGGCGGTGCCGGGCGCCAGCCCGGTCACGGTCAGCCCTTCCAGACTGCCGGCTGGCTGGGGGGTCAGGGTGACGGGGACGTCGGTGGCAACTGCCCAATTCTCCTCGGTGATCGGCAGCGCATGGTAGCGGATGGTGTAGGCCGCCGCGGCGCCATCGGTCCCGTCGTCGCCGGGCGCGATCCAGGAGAGGTCCACTGTGCCGGGCAAAGCGCCTGTGCTGGCCTGGAGATCCACTACGACGGCCGGCGGGATCGTGTCAGCGGCCGCGGTCGCCGCAGGGATCTCGAGCAACGTTCGGGCATCCGGCGTCCGGCGGGTGGAAACCGCCGCGCCGGAGGGAGTGGAGAGGGGCAGCAGCAGCGCCACCAGCGCGACCGCGGCCCACAGGCGGCGGGTGTGTGCTCGCTTCGACATCAAGACCTCCTTGTCGGCTGGCCGGCCCCACCACAGCCCGGCCAACTACCAACAGTATACACCCGTTTGCGCCCGCTGTATCCAGCAATTTTAGTCGGTTTTATAGCGCCACGCGGCAGTGAGTTCGCTCGCCAGGGATGTTTGCACGGGGATGGCGTTTCAGTATCCGCGAGTCGGATCGTTCGGTTGAAGCGGTAGGTACCGGGGTTGTTTATGGTCACGTTCTGCGTTTCAGTATC
>DAOUAT010000455.1:0-2810 GCA_034433275.1 Anaerolineae bacterium | reverse complement strand
GCCCGGACAAACCAGGGTTCTCGCAGAAACCTGGTTTGTCCGGGCGATCGCTTTAAACACGAATCCCCGGCCCACCCGCCGGGGATTCATGCTCAGACCGCCTATTCAGTTGTGGAGGAGGAACCGTTCTTGGGGCTTGGGCTGTCCCGAACCCGTGCCCGAAGTGTCTTTAGTATCGCAAAACAAGATTAATGTTATATGAGAGGAAGTTTAGGATTTGGTTTGAAATCCTTTACGGTGTCACCGTCACCTTCATCTCCAGCGGCACCACCTGCCACCAGCTATTCCCCGGCTTCAGTGGGATGTCGCGGCCCTGGGCGTCCACCAGGCGGAACGGCTCGTGGCGGCCCGCGCGCACCCATTTTCCTTCGTACACCTGGCCATCGCGCAGCACCTTCAGCGGCCCCTCGCCCCAGAGCTGGATCTCGATGGAGCAGTTGATGCACACACCGTTGGCGATCTGGCGCTGCGTACCGTTTTCGACGATGAGGGTGATCACGTGATTGGCCCCCAGGACGACCACATTGGCGGCCGAGAGTTGTTGGCCGTCCCCTTGATCCAGGTGGGCCTGGCCACCGCTGGTGCGCAGCCAGCGGTCTGTCCCGGCGTTGTAGCTCCATCCGACCCTGAACCGCGGATATGGCAGATCGATCCGGCTGGCCGACGCGCCGCCCGCAGGAACGCCCTCTGCGAAGGCCCACGCGGCCGAGGGATCGGGGACGATGTTCCAGCCTCGCTGCGTGCTGGTGTTCCACAACGTGGCGGTGTTGGCATACAGCGTGTTCCAGCTCAATCCGCCGACGCTCATGTCGCGATAGAACGACGAGCTGTTGCGCGCTTGCTCCAGGATGTGACCGCCGATATCCGAGTTGTACAACAGCTGTCGCACCGGCTCTACGCCACCGGAGAAGGCCAAGATCGCATCGAAGATCGCCGGCAGCTCGACGTCAATCAGCCGTGCGCTGCGGATGGGACCGACGCGCGGCGTATCGTTGCTTTGGTAAATCGCGGTGATGCGCGTTTCGCTGTACTCGACCCGGCTCTCTACCACCACATCCGCCTTGTTAAGCCCCGCCTGCTTCGGCTGCGCGTCCGCATCATTGGTGACCTTGATCGCCAGCGGCCGGCGGTTCAGCACGGCCGGGTCGGCGGGCCGCAGGCCGGTGAGGATGGAAACGCCTGGCTCACGCGCCGGGGCTGGCCCTAGCGCGCCGCCGGGCCGCGCGGGCGCGGGCGTCGGCGGGGCCGGTGTTTCGGTGGCCGCGGGCGTTTCGGTGGGTTTGGGTTCCTCGGTCGCTGTGGGTTCCGGCGTCGCCGTGGGCGGAGCCTGCGTGGGCGGCACGGGTGTCGGAGTCAGGGTCGACGGGATCGCGGTCTCCGTCGCCGCAGGCCGCGGGGTCTTGGTTGGCGTGGGCGTGGCCTGGGCCGGCACGGTGCAGCCGGTCAGCGCACCGAGTACAACCATGACGACCAGCACGCCGCTGATCAGGGCATAGTAAACACGGGGGGGTGTCTTCACGTACTGTATCCTCCGCAGATGCGCGTCGTGCTGGCCCAGAGAGCCAACGAAACTATTATACACAAGTCGAGAGGCAAACGGGAATTTGATTACCGGGCAAACGCAAACGCAGTCGCTTCAGACCTCTGGCATGGGAGGCTGTGCGTAGCCCTCTGTCAGGGGCAGCCGATCATTGGCTGCTTGCGCGTCATGCGATAGACCGGCTGAAGCCTCGATTCCGGGTAAGTACGGGGTCTCGGACCTTTGACCGCGCCTGTCACCTCCGGTATACTGCGACGGTCTCAATCTGGACTGCGCCCGAGGCTTCCATTGTCCGATATCTCGATCGAGCGCGCCGATGCACCGCGCAACCTGCTCATCATGCTGGCCGCGCGCACGGTGCTCAACATGCCCGTGCGCATCGTCTACCCCTTCCTGCCGGCCATTGCGCGCGGCCTGGGCGTGCCGCTGGCGACGGCCGGCTTGCTGTTCACGGTGCGCGGGTTGGTCAGCGCCGCCGGGCCGCTCTATGGCTTCTTGGCCGACCGCTACGGCCGTCTCCGGATGATGTTGGTGGGGTTGGCTGCGTTGGTGGTCGGTGCAACAGTCATCGCGGCTGTGCCCACCTTTGGGCTGGCGCTGGTCGGGTTTGCGCTGTTGGGCTTCAGCAAGGCCAGTTTCGATCCTGCCGTGCAAGCGTTCGTGGGCGACACCGTCCCTTATGCGCGCCGCGGCCGCACCATGGGTCTCTTGGATCTGCCCTGGTCCATGTCGTGGTTCATCGGCGTGCCCGTGGCTGGCTTCGTGATCGCGACCGCCGGCTGGCGTGCGCCGTTCTGGCTGCTGGCCGGCCTGGGCCTGATCAGCCTGGGGGCGATGTGGCGGCTGTGTCCCGGTTGCGGCGGGGCCTTCGCAGCCAGGGCCTCGGCGCGTCTGCGCCTGGCCGACCTGTTCCGCGACCGGCGCCAAGTGATCCAGATCGCGATCATCCTGAGCGTGCCCTGTTGTCTGGTGATGGCCCACGAAAATGTGTTTATCGTGTATGGCGCCTGGATGGAGCAGGATTTCGGCCCCTCGGTCTCCACCCTCGGGGTTGCGTCGGTGGGCATCAGCCTGGCGGAACTGATCGGGGAGCTGGCGTCGGCCGGCCTGGTGGACCGCGTGGGCAAGCGGCGCGCGGTGTTGGTGGGGCTGGCGCTGAATGCGTTGGCTTACGTGATGTTGCCCGGGCTTGCGGGCACATTGGGCGGCGCTGTGTTCGGGATGTTCCTGGTCTTCCTGACCTTTGAGTTCACCATCGTGTGCCTGCTGC
>DAOUAT010000454.1:0-8008 GCA_034433275.1 Anaerolineae bacterium | reverse complement strand
GCGACACGAGGAGGATGAACATGTCCGTATTTCGCTTTTTCAGTTTGCTCGCGGTCGGCGCGCTGGTAGCCGGCTGCACGACGATCCCGCCCATCCGCGCCATCACCAGCTCCGGCCGGAACGAGACCAAGAGCTATGACCTGGCCGGCTTCACCAAGGTCAATGTCAGCAGTGCGTTCACCGCAGAGGTGACCCGCGCCGCGGGTTACAAGGTCGAGGTGACCGTTGATGACAGCCTGCTCGACCGTCTCGATATCCGGGTAGCCGGCGACACGCTGTACATCGGCCTCAAGCCGGGCATCAGCATTCAGGGCGCCGCGAAAATGGCGGCGGTCGTCACCCTGCCCGAGCTGACCGGCCTGGATCTCAGCGGCGCGACGCGCACCACCATCGGCGGGTTCAGCTCCGACCGAGGGCTGAATGTCACCGTGTCTGGGGCCAGCCGGTTATCGGGCGATATCGCCTCCGGCGACGCGCGCTTCAACGTCTCCGGCGCCAGCCGGGTCGAACTGACCGGCTCGGCCGGTGACCTGCGGGCCAACGTCTCCGGGGCCAGCACCCTGGCGCTGGACGATTTCCCGGCCGCCGATGCCAACGTGGAGGCCAGCGGCGCCAGCCGGGCGACCGTCAACGTTCGCGGCCGGCTCGACGCCTCGGCCAGCGGCGCGTCCACCATCCTTTACACCGGCGACCCGACCTCGGTGCGCGAGAACAGTTCCGGCGCATCCACGGTGCGGAGCAAGTGAGGAGCAAGTAATTGCTCAGGGATTGGAAATCCCTGGCTGAAAGTGAGAAGTGCCCGCAGGCACTGCCGGTCAGGGTGCCGCCCAGGCCTTGCAGGGCCTTGTCACGTTGAGGCAGTGGTTTCCAACCACTGAACTTCGATACCCCGCGCGACCTCGGCGTTTTCTAATCAAACATTAATCATCAAACCCGCGAATTGTGCATATAATAGCGAATTAACGCGCCGTATTTGATCCAAGATGCGGCGCTTTCGCTTGCTCACATCACAATCGTGAGGTGTACTGCATGATCGAAGCTGTTGATCTCCGAAAATCCTACGGCCCCGTCGAGGCGTTGCGCGGGGCCAGCTTCAGCATCGCGCCGGGGCAGGTGGTGGGGCTGCTGGGTCCCAACGGCGCGGGGAAGACCACCATCATCAAGATCCTGACCGGCTACCTGCAGCCTGACACCGGCGCTGTGACCATTGACGGGCTGGATGTGCTCACCCAGACGCGGGCCGTGCAGACGCGCATCGGCTACCTGCCCGAAAACGCGCCGCTGTACCCGGAGCTGTCGGTGCAGGCCTACCTGAAGCTGATGGCCGAACTGCGCCAGATCCCGCCCGACCAGCAGGTCGCGGCCATTTCCCAGGCGGTCTACGCCACCAACCTGGCCGAGCACCTGACCCGGCCCATCGGCCAGCTCTCCAAAGGCTTCCGGCAGCGCGTGGGCCTGGCCCAGGCCATCCTCCACACCCCCAAGCTGCTGATCCTGGACGAGCCGACCATCGGCCTGGACCCGACCCAGATCGTCGAGATCCGCCGGCTGATCCGCCGCCTGGCCGAGCGCGCCACCGTGCTCTTCTCCACCCACATCCTGTCCGAGGTCGAGGCGCTGTGCGACCGCGCCATCATCCTGATGAACGGCGAGATCCGGGCGGATGCGCGGCTGGCCGACCTGGAGCAGACCGCCGATGCCGTGGTGGTGTTAGGCGGCAAGGCCGATGGGGTCGAGCGGACCCTGCGCTCCCTCAGCGGCGTGCGCGGCATCGAGCCGTTCCGCACGGCCGATGGCTTCGCCGCCTACCGCGTGCGCGGCATGGGCGATGTGGACCTCTGTCCGGCGATCTACGATATCGCCCGGCAGGACAACTGGCCCCTGCGCGAGCTCCGCCGCGACGTGCGGACGCTGGAAACGGTGTTCAACCAGTTGGCGACGGCAGCGTAAAGACGTGAAGCCTGATTGCAAAGCCGATACGCATGTCACCCTGAGCGGGTCTGCCCCGTGAATGACGTTACGGCGATGGTCCAGCGAAGGGTCTTCGTGCCTGATGAGCGGGATTCTTCACTGGTTTCACGCCGCAACGGGCAGCTCTGGACTAACCCGCTCAGAATGACAGATCTTCGATAGGCGTTGCTAACCCGTAATCTTGAGGATCGACCATGAAACAAACCCTCTCGATAACCCGCAAAGAACTTTCCGCCTACTTCGGCTCGCCCATGGCGCTGCTGTTCGTGGGCGTTTTCCTGGCGGTGACGTTGTTCACCTTTTTCTGGGTGGATGCCTTTTTTGCGCGCGGCATCGCTGATATCCGGCCGCTGTTCCGGTGGATGCCTGTGCTGCTGATCTTCCTGGTGGCCGCGCTGACCATGCGGCAGTGGAGCGAGGAGCAGCGGTCGGGCACGGTGGAGGTGCTGCTGACGCTGCCGGTGAGCAAGGTGCAGCTGGTGCTGGGCAAGTTCCTGGCCGTGCTGGCGTTGGTGGCGCTGGCGCTGGCGCTCACCCTGTTCCTGCCCATCTCGGTGTCGTTCATGGGCGCCCTGGACTGGGGTCCGGTGTTCGGCGGCTACCTGGCCGCGCTGCTGATGGCGGCCGCGTACGCCGCGATCGGCCTGTTCATCTCATCGCGCACCGACAACCAGCTCGTCGCGCTCATCCTGACCGTGCTGCTGTGCGGCGTCCTCTACCTGGCCGGCACGGCCGGCGTCACCGATTTCACCGGTCGGAGCGTGGGCGAGCTGCTGCGCGCCATCGGCACCGGCAGCCGGTTCGAGAGCATCCAGCGCGGGGTCATTGACCTGCGCGACCTGGTCTACTACCTGACCCTGGCGGCCGTGTTCCTGGCGCTGAACGTGCTCTCGCTGGACCGTAAGCGCTGGAGCCGGGGCGGGGCCACAGCCGGCTACCGCCGCGGGGTCGCGTTGACCTCGGGGTTGGTGGTCGTCAACCTGCTGGCGGCCAACATCTGGCTCTACCCCCTCAGCGGGCTGCGGCTCGACCTGACCAGCCAGCGCGAGTACAGCCTGTCCGCGGCCACCAAATCGCTGCTGGGCGGCTTGGCCGAGCCGCTCACCATCCGCGCTTATGTCAGTGAGAAGACCCATCCGCTGCTGGCGCCGTTGGCGCCGCAACTGGCCGACCTGTTGCGCGAGTACGAGATCGCGGGCCGGGGCAAGGTGGTGGCCGAGGTGGTAGACCCCACTACCAACCCCGACAGCGAGGAGGAAGCCAACCAGACCTACGGCATCCAGCCCACGCCGTTCCAGGTTTCCGGCCGCTACGAGGCGTCGGTGATCAACGCCTACTTCGATGTGCTGGTGCGCTATGGCGACCAGAACGAGCAGCTCAACTTCCGCGACCTGATCGAGGTCGAGCCGCTGCGCGATGGTTCCATCAGCGTGCGTTTCCGCAACCTGGAGTACGACCTGACGCGGGCCATCAAGAAGGCGGTCTATGGCTTTCAGAGCGTGGACTCGCTGCTGGCCTCCCTGCCCGCGCCCGCCACCCTGACGCTGTTCGCCACGGCCAATACCCTGCCGGAGGCGCTGAGGGACGCGCCCGCGACCATCGCCAAGGTGGCCCAGGAGCTGGCGGGCAAATCGGGCGGCAAGCTGATCTTCGAGACCGTGGACCCCGACGCGGCCGGCGCGCGGGTCAACCGCCAGGGGATGCTCACCACCTACAAGCTGCGGCCCATCGCGGCGTCTCTCTTCTCCGACCAGTCGTACTATCTCGACATGGTGCTGACGCAACAGGATCAAACCACCGGCCAGGCGACGTGGCAACTGGTGAATCCCTCCGGCGACCTCAGCGAGGCCAGCGTGCGCACTGCGATCGAATCGGCGCTCAAACGGTCTTCGACCGGGTTCCTCAAGGTGGTGGGCCTGTGGACCCCGCCGGCTGTGCCCACGCAAGACATGTTCGGCCAGGCGCAGCAGCCCATCCGCACCTGGCAGCAGGTGCGCCAACAGCTGAGCCGCGATTACACCGTGCAGAGCGTGGACCTCGCATCCGGCCAGGCGCCGGCCGACGTGGATGTGCTGGTGGTGGTCTCGCCGCAGGATCTGGACGACAAGGCGCGCTTCGCCATTGACCAGTTCCTGATGCGAGGGGGCTCGGTCATCGTGGCCGCGGGCAACTACGCCATCACCTTTGATCAATTCGCCGGCAACCTGACCCTGCAGCCGTTGGCCGATGGCCTGGCCGACATGCTGGCCCACTACGGCATCACCGTGGAGAAAGCGCTGGTGCTGGACCCGCAAAACGAGCCGTTCCCGGTGCAGACCCAACGCAAGGTGGGCGGGTTCACGGTGCAGGAGGTGCAGGCGATCAACTATCCGTTCTTCGTGGATGTGCGGACGAGCGGCATGGACAAGACCCATCCCGTCGTCGGCCAGCTCAACGCGGTGACCCTCAACTGGGTCTCGCCGGTGCGCGCGGACGAAGCCCAAAACCAGGGCCGCCAGGTGAGCGTGCTGCTCACATCTTCGCCCGGGTCGTGGCTGCGCACCAACACCGATATCCAGCCGAACTTACAGCAGTATCCCAATGTCGGCTTCGCGGTCGAAGGCGAGCGCAAGGCCCAGCCGTTGGCCGTGGCCGTGCAGGGCAGCTTCGAGAGCTTCTTCAAGGGCAAGCCATCGCCCCTGGCGCAGGCCGCGGCCCCGTCGGCCGAAGCCGGTGCTGCGACGCCGACCCCCGCGCCGCAGACCGCCAGCGTCATCGAGTCCTCGCCGGCGACCTCCCGGCTGGTGGTGGTGGGCAGCGCCGACTTCCTGACCGACGTCATCTTCCAGATCTCAGCCAGCCTGACGCCCGACAGCTACCAGAACAGCCTGTCGTTTCTGCAGAACGCGGTGGACTGGTCGGTGGAGGACCTGGATCTGTTGGGCATCCGGGCGCGCGGGGCTGCGTCGCGGGTGTTGGCGCCCATGAGTGAGGTGCAGCAGCGCACGTGGGAAGTGTTGAACTACGGCTTGGCGCTGGCCGCGCTGATCGGCATCGGCGTGCTGTGGAACGTCCGGCGGCGCAACGAGCGGCCGATGGCGCTGGCGGCCCGGTAGAGTGGAGGGGATGAGATGACAACCATGAACAAGCTCCAACGCATCCTGATCGGCGTGCTGGCGGCGCAACTGGTCTTGGCCGTGATCGTGTTCTGGCCGCGGCCCGCGGCCTCTGGGGCCGGCGGCGCGCTGCTCGGCATCAAAACCGAGGATGTGACCGGCCTGACCATCAGCGACGACCAGGGCAAGACGGTGGTGCTGGCCAAGGCGGGGGACGGTTGGACCGCGGCCAGCGCGGCCAATTACCCGGCCGACGCGACCAAGATTACCCCCGCCCTGGACAAGCTGGTCGCCGTGACCGCAGGCCAGCCGGTGGCCCAGACGGCCGCCAGCCACGCCCAGTTGCAGGTGGCGGATAACAAATTCGTGCGCAAGATCGAGCTCCAGACCGCGGCCGGCGCGCAGACCCTCTACCTGGGTTCGGCCTCGGGCAGCCGCGCGGTCCATGCCCGCCTGTCCGGGCAGGATGCGGTCCACCTGGCGCGCAACGTGGCGACGTGGGAGCTCACCGCGGACGTGCTGTCGTGGATCAACCCCGTGTACTTCACTGTGCTTTCGGCCGACGTGACCGGCTTCACCGTGAAAAACGCGGCCGGTGAGGTCGCGTTCACCAAAGACGCGGCGGGCGCGTGGACGCTGCAAGGCCTGGCCGCGGATGAGACCGTCAACGCCGGCGCCATCACTGCGCTGCTGAGCCAGGCGACCAACGTGCGGCTGACCGCACCGCTGGGCACGGCGGCTGATCCGGCCTATGGCCTGGCCCAACCGGCCGCGACCGTGACCCTGACGGCAAAAACCGGCGACCAGACCAAAACCTACACCCTGGCTGTGGGCGCCAAGAACGCGGCGGATAGTAGCTACGTGGTCAAGTCCTCGGAATCGCCCTACTACGTGCGTGTGGCGGGGTTCGGCGTCAAGGATTTGGTGGAAAAAGCGCGAGATGGCTTCCTACAGCAACCGACGCCGGCCGCTGCGACGCCCGCGCCGTGAACCCTTGCTTTGCTGGTTGACAACTGCCCGGCGGCGCCTTCTGATACCGAAGGCGCCGCCGGGCCCAAAACCGAGCGGCTGGGAGCCTCCCCTACAAATCTGGACGCCGGGGCTTGCCCCGGCACGCAGCAAGCTGCGACGTCCGGGTTCGCTTCATGTTTGAATCCCCAGACAGCTTGCTATCTGCTAACCCTCGTCCGAGAGCGCGTACGCGGCCAACTGCGGCAGTGTCATGGCCTCGCCTTCGGCCCAGGCCTGCTTGTAAGTCTCCGCATCCAAACCGGCGCGTATCCGGCGCTGATAGTCATCGAGGAGTTGCGGGTCAATGGACGGTATACCCAACTGGTGCTGGAGGGCCTGTAACCCGGACAGCAAACGTGCTGCCCGGGCCGGTGCATTGCCTTCCAGGGCCAGATGGGGCATCTCGAAAAGGCCAGTCCAGGCATAATCGTGCAGCCCCAATTCCAGGTGCAACAACATGATCCGGCGCAGCACCTCGATGCCGCGGCCCGGCTGTTCGTGCGCCAGGTAGTGGAACCACCCGATGAGTGCGCGTACCTTGGGAAGCTCTTGCCATGCGCGCAGGGTCGCTGATGGAATGTGGCGCACGACTTCCTGCGATGCGGCTGCATCGGCCGTCAAAACCGCGCGCACGTACTCGAAATCACCTTCGTAGCAAGCCAGGCGAGCCATGTTCGCAGATGATAGAAACACCCCCCACAGGTTGCCCGCCGTGTGAAACAGCGTGGCGCTCTCGTTCAGGGCAGTGCGCGCAACCGTGGCATCACCGTGGCTGCCCGCGATAAGCCCAAGCGAATCGAGCGACAGCGCCAGCCCGAACGCGTCCCCGATGTCTCGGAAGATCGTGCTGCTCTCCGCCAGGTCGTCACACGCCTGGCGATAGGCCGAAGACGGTGCGAAAAACCCACGCATTTGCAGGGCATACGCCAGGACAGGGTAAGCCGGGTCAGCGGCGTGGCGCAAGGCGCCAGCCCGCGCTGCACCCTCGGGCGCCGGCCTGGCGATAAGCGTCCGGCTTATGGCGACGGCCGCGCCCAGGTAGGCATGGGCCTTGCGCCGTAAGCCGATATAGCCCGCGCAACTGCCCGCGCCCCACAGAGCCCAGGCCCGCTCGATGGTCTCGCCCCAACCGGCCGTGACCTCGAGGCCGCGCTCGAACCACGCCAGCCCCTCGCGCAACCGGCCCGAACGGCCCCAGAACCAGAACAGATCAGCCGCCATCCGCAGGCCCGTTTCGATAGCCTCCCGTTCCGACCCAGGCGCAGCCAGCGCTCGATCCAGCGCGGCCCGCAGGTTGTCGTGCTCCACCTCCAGCCGCCGGTGCCAGGCGAACTGCCCCAAGCCGTTCAGCCCTTCCCGTCCCCGTACTGCCAGCGCCGCATGGTGCTGGAGATAGGCCGCCTGCGTGGCCGCGGCTTCCCCGGCAGCCTCTCCTAGCCGCTCCAACGCGTATTCGCGCGTCACCTGGAGCAGCGCAAACCGGGGCTCATCGTCCGCGGGGGCATCTCGTGCCAACAGGCTTTTGTCCGCCAACGCCAGCAGATGTTCCAGCACCTCTGATCCGAATGAGCCATCGAAATCGCAGATGGCCGCGATGGCTTCAGGCTCAACGCCGCCGGGGAAGACCGCCATACGGCGCAGCAGACGCTGTTCCCCCTTCGCCAGCAGCCGATAGCTCCAGTCCAGCGCGTGGCGTAACGTCGGCTGTTTCTCGGGCACATCCTGCATGCCATCGGTGGAGAGCACCCACGTCCCTTGCCAGCGGCTCAGGAGCGCCTGGGGCGGGAAGAGCCGGGTGCGGGCCGCGACGAGCTCGATGGCCAGCGGCAGGCCGTCCAGCTTGCGGCAGATGGCCGCCACCGCGGGGGCGTTCTCTGCGGTGAGCGCGAAATCGTGCCGGGCGGCCTGCGCCCGATCCACGAACAGGGCGA
>DAOUAT010000453.1:0-18343 GCA_034433275.1 Anaerolineae bacterium | reverse complement strand
CCATCTCCCCATCTCCCCCGCTCCCATCACGCCATCTCTCGCACCCGCGGGAACCGCACCGCCACGAACAGCCCATACGCCAGTGAAACCGCCGCGCCGAGGCCGATCGCCAGCGGCGCGCCGATGCCATCGGCAACCAGCCCGGCCTGCAGACCGCCCCCACGCATGAACGCTTGAAAGGCCAGTGTATAAACGCTCATAACCCGGCCGCGCACCTCGTCGGGCGTGACGATCTGCAGCAGGGTGTTTGCCAGGGCGTTCTGCATCACGAACGCGATCCCGACCCCGAAGAGCAGCACCAACGACACGAGGAACGAGCGCGAGGCGGCGAAGCCGAGCAGCAGCAGTGGGAAGCCCAGGTTGCCGGCGGTCAGCCACCGGCCGCGGCGGATGTGATCGGGCAACGACGCCACCCACAACGCGCCCACCAACGCGCCGACGCCGACGGTGGTCAGCAATATGCCCAGGGGAAGGGCATCGGGCGCGCGGCAGCGCATCAACGGCTGCGGGCCATCACACAAGAAGTGTACCACCGGCTGAGCGCTGCCGCCCAGCACCTTGCTGGCAAAGACCGGCATCAGGGTGCTGTAGGGCATGGACAGGAACGCGCTGACCGCCACCAGGCTCATCAACACCAGGATCGACCGCTGGCCCCGGATGAAGCGCAACCCCTCAGCCATGTGGCCGGCCAGGCTGGCCCGGTGGCGCGCGCCGTTGGGCCGGGGCAGATCCCGCATCAACAACAAGCTGATCAACACAGCCACGAAGCTGAGCCCGTTCAGCAGGAACGCCGGCCCTTCGCCCAGCGCAGCCACCAGTGTGCCGGCCAGCGCCGGCCCCAACGCCCGCGCGCCGTTGAACATGGCCGAGTTCAGCGCGATGGCGTTGGTGAGATCGCCCCGGCCTTCGACCAGCTCGACCGTGAACGCCTGTCGCGCGGGCAGATCCACCGCCTGCGCCGCCGCCAATATCAGCGCCAGCACGTACACCTGCCAGATGCGCACCGCGCCGGTCCAGGTCAGCGCGGCCAGCAGGAACGCCTGCGCCATCATCACGATCTGGGCGATGAAGATCACCGTCCGTTTGGGGATGCGGTCGGCGATGGAGCCACCCCACAACGACAGCGGCACCAGCGGGATCAGCCCGATGGCGCTGATCACGCCCAGCGCCGCGGCCGAGCCGGTCAACCGATACACCAACACCTGCTGGGCCATCATCTGCATCCACGAGCCGATCAGCGAGAGCCCCTGGCCGAAAAACCAGAGGCGATAGTTGCGATGACGCAGCGCGCGGAAAGTAGAAGGTGGCATTTTACCGGGGCCAGGCCGGCGGGCCAGGGCGCAGGGCGAACTCGGCCTCGTCGGATTCATAGGACGCCGCCGGTTCGCGCACGAGGCGCAGCGAGGTCGAAATGAGCACCTCTCCCGGCCACTCGATCTTGTCGTAAAGCTCGGCCAGGGGCAGCTCGCAGCCGAGGGCTGGCAGCGGGACCACCGCCTCCAACCCATCGTAAGTGCTGAGCAGCCACTTGCCATCCGGCTGCCGCGCGTAGTGCTCCACCGTGGCGCTGGCCTGGGCGATCAGCAGATAGTCGGAGAGGGACGTCAGGGTGCGGTAGTGTGCGAACTTGGCCCCGCGATCATAGCTATCGGTGGATGGTGAAAGGATTTCCATGATGACCGTGGGGTTGAGCAGGGTGTCCTGGTGGCGATCTTCAAACTGCGCCCGGCCGCAGACGACCACCACATCGGGATAGGTGTAAAGGCCGCTGGGACGCACCTTGACCCGAAGATCGCTGCCGTGAACGGTACAGGGATGTCCTTTGAGCTGGAGGACCAACTGCGATAGTACATTCGCAGCGATGATCGTGTGTTTTCGACTCGCGCCCGCCATGGCAAAGACCTCGCCGCGCAGGTACTCGCTCTTGGTCGTCGCCTGCCGTTCCAGGGCCAGGTACTCTTCCGGGGTCAGATAAGCCTGTGCTAATGCCTGCACCATGACGGCCTCCTTGACCAGTTCGCACAAGTGTGATGCGCTGAGTTTACCACAGGAAGCGGGGGGGCGGCAATTGTCGCACGCCACAATTGGGGATGTTCATCCGGTTTGATGTAAAATGCAACCGTCAGGCACGTTCAAAACAACGCAAAGGAGCTTTCATGTCCATTCACAGATTCCCCCCAGGCTTTCTATGGGGCACGGCCACTGCATCATACCAGATCGAAGGCGCGTGGCAAGCGGATGGCAAAGGCGAGAGCATCTGGGATCGCTTCTCGCACACGCCCGGCAAGGTGCTGAACGGCGAAGCCGGCGATGTCGCCTGCGACCACTACCACCGTTGGCGTGAAGACATCGCGCTGATGCACAACCTGGGGCTGCAGGCTTATCGCTTCTCCATCGCCTGGCCGCGCGTCTTACCGGCCGGCTACGGCAAGGTCAACCCTGCTGGCCTGGGTTTCTACAGCCGGCTAGTGGACGAGCTGCTGGCCGCGGGCATCCGGCCGTTTGCCACCCTCTACCACTGGGATTTGCCCCAGGTCTTGCAGGATCGGGGCGGCTGGCCCGCGCGCGCCACGGCTGAGGCGTTCGTCGAGTACGCCGACATCGTCTCGCGCCACCTGGGCGACCGGGTCAAAGATTGGATCACCCTCAATGAACCGTGGTGCAGTTCGATCCTCAGCTATCTGCTCGGCCAGCACGCGCCGGGGCATCGCGATCTGGGCGAGGCGCTGGCGGCCGCGCACCACCTGCTGCTGGCGCACGGCTGGGCGATGCCGGTGATCCGCCGCAACAGCCCCGGCTGCCAGGCCGGCATCACGCTGAACCTGAGCCCGCAAGTGCCGGCCTCACCCAGTGAATCAGACGCACTCGCCGCGCAGCTGGAAGATGGCAAGCTCAACCGCTGGTTCCTCGATCCGCTGGCCGGCCGCCCATATCCCCAGGACGCGGTCGCGGCTTACCGGCGGGAGCTGCCGTTCATGCGGCCCGGCGACCTGGCGGCTATGGCCGCGCCCATGGATTTCCTCGGCGTGAATTACTACATGCGCAACATCGCGCGCAGCACCGCGCTCCCAGAAAGCCAGAACGCGCCGCGCACGGTTTTCCTGAACCCGAACCCCACCGAGATGGGCTGGGAGGTCTACCCGGAGGGCCTATACGATCTCCTGGTCCGGCTGGCGGCCGACTACAGCTTCCCCGCCTACTACATCACCGAAAACGGCGCGGCCTATCCCGACCGGATGGGCCCAGACGGCCAGGTGGACGACCCGCAGCGGGTGGCCTATCTACAGACGCACTTCGAGCAGACCGGCCGCGCCATCGCTGCGGGCGTGCCGCTTCGGGGCTACTTCGTCTGGTCGCTAATGGATAACTTCGAGTGGTCGTTCGGCTACAGCAAACGCTTTGGCATCGTCTACACCGACTACGCCACCCAGGCGCGTATCCTGAAGCGCAGCGCCAAGTGGTATCAACGCGTGATTGCAGAGAATGGCCTCGCATAGATAACTCCTTGCAGACATCGGGACTTACGCGTCGATTTCGAGAATTGACAAGCTTGCGAACCTGTGTTACAGTCCCCGCCATCTTGTGAGAAAGCACCCACAATGACTCCCAACATCGGCCTGGCACTTATCGTCATTAGCAAGCTCCTTGTCATCAAGGAGCTACCGCCGTTTGGGAGGAGTGCCAGGCCGGAGTAGAGCCAGCGTAAACCCTGAAACCACCAGAAGGGCCTCCCAACCAGGAGGCCCTTTTTCATGCCCTGGCCCTGGTGCTCCAGAGTAACAACTAATAAACGCCGTCGGTGGCGTAATCCAGGCAATGACGCCCTCCATCCATGCACAGCGCCGTGCAGGTGGCGGGCGTTTCTTTTGCAGCACTCATTTTAGGAGGCTATCAATGCAACGAACAGGCGCACAAATCATCTGGGAGAGCCTCATACGGGAAGGAGTCGAAGTGGTGTTCGGCTACCCCGGCGGGGCGATCATGCCCGCCTATGATGCGCTGCTGGACTATCCGTCGGTCCACCATGTGCTGGTGCGGCACGAGGAGAACGCCGCGTTTGCGGCCGGCGGTTATGCCCGGGCCAGCGGCAAGGTGGGCGTGTGCATGGCCACCTCGGGGCCGGGCGCGACGAACTTGGTGACCGGCCTGGCGGACGCGATGCTGGACTCGGTGCCACTGGTCGCCATCACCGGCCAAGTGGCATCCGTCTTTGTCGGGTCGGACGCGTTCCAGGAGACCGATGTGACCGGGGTGACGCTGCCGGTGACCAAGCACAACTACCTGGTGAAGGACGTGCGGGAGCTGCCCCAGGTGATGAAGGAGGCGTTCTACATCGCACGCAGCGGTCGCCCCGGCCCGGTGCTGGTGGATATCTGCAAAGATGTCCAGTTCGCCGCCACTGACTTCGACTACGACGCCATCACCGTGCGCCTCCCCGGCTACCGCCCCCGCTCCCGCGGCGCCGATCGCCAGATCGAGCAGGCCGCAACGTACATCAACAACGCCCAACGCCCCATCATCCTGGCCGGCCACGGCGTCATCCTCAGCGGCGCCCACAACGAACTACGCGAGTTCGCCGAGCGCGGCAACATCCCCATCTCCACCACCTTGCTGGGCATCGGCAGCATCCCCGAATCGCACCCGCTGAACCTGCGCATGATGGGCATGCACGGCGAGGCCTGGGTCAACCAGGCGATCCAAAACGCCGATTTGCTGATCGCCCTGGGCATGCGCTTCGATGACCGCGTCACCGGCAACCTGGCCTCCTACGCCAAGCACGCACACGTGATCCACGTGGACATTGACCCGGCCGAGATCAACAAGAACGTGCTGGCTGACGTGGGCATCGCGGGCGATGTGAAGCAGGTGTTGGGGCAGCTCATGCCGCTGATCGAATATCGAGCGCGCGAGGCGTGGTTCGCGCCCATTGCAGAATGGCAGAATGAAGCCCGAACGCGCGACATCCTGGGCCAGGACGATGACACGCTGCACGTGCCGTTCGTGCTCAGCGAGATCCAGCGCCAGGCGGGCAGCGAGAACGTGACCGTCGTCACCGACGTGGGCCAGCACCAGATGTGGACCGCCCAATACTTTCGCACCGAGCGCAAGAACGGCCTGCTGACCTCCGGGGGGCTGGGCGCCATGGGGTTCGGCGTGCCCACAGCCATCGGCGCCAGCTTCGCCCGGCCCGACGACGAGATCTGGGTCGTCGTAGGTGACGGCGGCTTCCAGATGAGCATCCCCGAGCTAGCGACAGTCTTGCAGGAGCAGCGCCGGATCAAGATCGCGGTGATGCGCAACGGCTTCCTGGGCATGGTGCGCCAGTGGCAAGAGCTGATCCACAACCATCGCTATTCCGAGGTGGATATCGCCAGCCCCGATCTGCTGAAGCTGGCTGGCGCCTACGGCATCATGGGCATGCGCGCCCAGACCAAAGCCGAGGTGAGCGAGGTGATCGCGGAGGCGCGGTCGCACGGCGGCCCGGTGCTGCTGGACTTCGTGGTGGAACGGGAAGTGAACGTCTACCCGATGGTGGCGCCCGGCAAGGCGCTGAACGACATGCTGCGGCGGCCCGTGAACGAACGGATCGCGAGTGGGTTGTAAACGTACTGCGTGTTGCGTGTTGCACTGCAGAATGATACGCAGTATGTAGTACGCAGTACGTGATGTGCCAAGTGCAGCTCCAGAAAGGATCAAGAACCATGACTCTCGTAGACCGTTCTAACGGCAACACAAAAAAGTCCACCCATGTGTTGATGGCGCTGGTGGAAAACAAGCCGGGCGTGCTGACCCGCGTCGCCAGCCTGTTCCGTCGCCGCGGGTTCAACATCGAAAGCCTCACGGTGGGCCACACCGAGCACCCCGATATCTCGCGCATGACCATCGTGGTTGACGCCAGCAAGACGAGCGCGGACATGGTCGCCAACAACCTGTTCAAGCTTGTGAACGTGATTGACGTACAGAATGTGACTCACGAACCATCGGTGATGCGCGACCTGGCGCTGGTCAAGGTCAAGGCCACGCCGCAAACGCTGTTCGAGCTCAACCAGATGGTGGACATCTACAAGGCGAAAGTGGTGGACATCTGCGCCGATTCGGTGATCGTCGAGGTCACCGGCCCGGAGGCCAAGATTGACTCCATCGTGGGGATGTTGGCGCCCTACGGCATCCTGGAGATGGTGCGCACCGGCCTGGTGGCCATGGTGCGCGGCTCGGGCTATTTCACGGGCCTGCCGCCGGTTGAGGGGAACGGGGCAAGCGACAAGGCGGCGATTTACGCGGAGCAGTGAATTTTCCGGAATCGGGGCTTCAGCCGGTCTTTCTGGACATGGCGAGTGACCGGCTAAAGCCTCTAATCCAGACAAGGGAATAGGGATCCAACCCTGACAATCCGGAATCGAGGCTTTAGCCGGTTTCTTTGGGCATGGCAAGTGACCGGCTAAAGCCTCGACTCCAGAAGATATCTTACCAGGAGCTCATCTCATCATGGCAAACATCTACTACGATCAAGACGCCGACCTGGGTCGGTTGGCAGGCAAAACCGTCGCCATCATCGGCTTCGGCAGCCAGGGGCACGCGCACGCGCTGAACCTGCACGATTCGGGCGTACACGTCGTCGTCGGGCTCTATCCCGGCAGCAAGTCGTGGGCCAAGGCCGAGGCCGCGGGGCTGCAGGTCCTGCCCGTGGCCGAGGCGGCGCGCGCCGCAGACACGGTGATGATCCTCACCCCCGACGTGGGCCAGGCGCAGCTCTATCGGGAGCACATCGCGCCGGCCATGACCGCGGGCAAAACCCTGATGTTCGCGCACGGCTTCAGCATCCGCTTCGGCCAGGTGGTGCCGCCGGCCGACGTGGACGTGAGTATGATCGCGCCCAAGGGGCCGGGCCACCGCGTGCGTGAGACCTATCTCGCCGGCCAGGGCGTGCCCGCGCTGCTGGCGGTGTACCAGGATCCCAGCGGCCAGGCCAAGGCGAACGCGCTGGCCTATGCGTCCGCGCTGGGCGCGGGCCGGGCCGGCATCCTGGAGACCACCTTTGCCGAGGAGACCGAGACCGACCTCTTCGGCGAGCAGGCCGTGCTGTGCGGTGGCGTCAGCGCGCTGGTGGAAAACGGCTTCAACACCCTGGTGGAGGCCGGTTACCAGCCCGAGATCGCCTACTTCGAGTGCCTGCACGAGCTCAAACTGATCGTGGACCTGATGTATCAGGGCGGCCTGAGCTACATGCGTTACAGCGTCAGCGACACAGCCGAGCACGGCGACTACACCGCCGGCCCCAAGATCATCACCGACCAGACCCGCGCGGCCATGCGCCAGATCCTGGCCGACATCCGCAGCGGCGCCTACGCCGAGGAATGGATCGAGGAGAACCAGACCGGCCGGCCCAACTTCAACCGCTGGCGCCAGGAAGGGACCACCTCGCAGGTCGAGCAAGTCGGCCGCGAGCTGCGCCGCATGATGCCGTGGTTGAATCCGAAGGAAGTGAAGCCGGGTGAGGGGGGAGCGTGAGGCGAGGTTGAGGCTGAGGCTGAGGTTAAGGCCGAGGAGGAGAGCATGGCGTATCAGCATTTCACGGAGATGCCGGTTTGGCAGTCGGCGCACAAATTGGTGCTTTTGATGTACCGCGTTTCGAATGGATTCCCAAAAGAAGAGCTGTATGCGCTGACGTCGCAGATTCGCCGAGCAGTTGTTTCGGTCAGCAGCAACATCGCCGAAGGTTTCGGTAGACAACACAGCCGCGACAAGGCGCAGTTCTACTACAATTCGCGTGGCTCGCTCTACGAGGTTGAAGACCAAAGCCTGATCGCCAAGGACCTCGGTTATCTCTCACCTGAAGGTTTTCAACAGGTCAAGGAACTCATAGACGCCACCATCTTCGATCTAAACAAGATCATCAAGACGCCCGTAGGGTGAGGCTGAGGCTAAGGCTGACGCTCAGGTCCTAACCTTAACCTCAGCCTTAACCTCACCCCAAGGAGAGGCTCATATGGATGGAACCGACATCGTCCGCATCTTCGACACCACGCTGCGCGATGGCGAGCAATCGCCGGGCGCGACGTTGAACATGGATGAAAAGCTGGAGATCGCGCGGCAGTTGGCGCGGCTTGGGGTGGACGTCATCGAGGCCGGCTTCCCCATCGCGTCGCCGGGCGACTTCGAGGCCGTGCGCCGGGTCGCGACCGAGGTCGGCGGGGAAGAGGGCGCGCCGATCATCGCCGGGCTGGCGCGCGCCAACCGGGCTGACATTGACCGGGCCTGGGACGCGGTGAAGCCCGCCCGCCGGCCGCGCATCCACACCTTCCTGGCCACGTCCGACATCCACCTGCAGCACAAGCTCAAGATCAGCCGGGAGGAGTGCGTCAGGCGGGTGGGCGAAATGGTGGCCTATGCCCGCAGCCTGTGCGCCGACATCGAGTTCTCGCCCGAGGACGCGGGCCGCTCTGACCCGGCGTTCCTGCACCAGGTGCTGGAAGTGGCGATCAAGGCCGGCGCGACCACGCTGAACATCCCGGACACCGTGGGCTACACCACCCCGGCCGAGTTCGGCGCGCTGATCGCGGGCATCCGGGATCACGTACCGGGCGCGCGGGACGTGATCATCTCCGCGCACTGCCACAACGACCTGGGCCTGGCGACAGCCAACACCCTGGCCGCGATCCAGAACGGCGCGCGGCAGGCCGAAGTGACCATCAACGGCATCGGCGAGCGGGCGGGCAACACCTCGCTGGAAGAGATCGTGATGGCGCTGCACACCCGGCCCACGGTTTTCGGGTTGCGCACCAACATTGACACCACGCAGATCATGCGCACCAGCCGGCTGGTCAGCGCGTACACCGGCATGGTGGTGCAGCCCAACAAAGCCATCGTCGGCGCCAACGCGTTCAGCCACGAGGCCGGCATCCACCAGGATGGGATGCTGAAGAACCCGCTCACCTACGAGATCATGCGGCCCGACACCGTGGGCATCAACGAGAGCCGGCTGGTGCTGGGCAAGCACAGCGGCCGCCACGCGTTCCAAACCAAGGTGCTGGAGCTGGGCTACGACCTGACCAACGAGCAGCTCAACCGGGTGTTCGAGCGGTTCAAAGACCTGTGCGACAAGAAGAAGGTGGTCAGCGACCCCGACATCGAGGCCGTCATCAACGATGAGGTGTACCAGCCGCAGGAGTTGTGGCGGCTGCAGCACATCCAGGTGTCGTGCGGCAGCGGCCTCCGACCCACGGCCACCGTGCGCCTGCGCGGGCCCGATGGGATGCCGCGCGAAGATGCGGCCATCGGCACCGGCCCGGTGGATGCGGTCTACAAAGCCATCAACCGCATCGTGCAGGTGCCCAACGTGCTCACCGAGTTCAGCATCAAGGCGGTGACCGAGGGCATTGATGCGGTAGGCGAGGTTACCATCCGCCTGGAGCCGACCACTCGCGGCAGCGGCAACGGCGATTACACACTGACCCAGGCCGGCCCGCGCTCGCGCACCTACAGCGGCCACGGCGCGGACACCGATATCATCGTCGCCAGCGCCAAGGCGTATACCAGCGCGTTGAATAAGTTGTTGACGGTGATGAAGGCGGGAGGGGAAAGTAGATGAGGAAACAAGTAGACAAGGAAACAGGGAAACCGGGCCGTATCCTTGTATCCTTGTATCCTTGTCTACTTGTCTACCAACTCAAGCAACCGCAAAAACCTGCCAACCTTGACAATTTGAATACGGGCGTAACGGCCGAGATCGAGCAAATCGAGATCTTGCGAGACGATGTAGTCGCAGCGACCGTCCAGTGCGCATTCGATGAGCCTGTTATCGTCAAAATCCCGCTCGATGACATTCAGGAGGCTGGTGACTCGAATGACCTGGCAAGCTGTTGTCAGACGTTTCCACCACTCATAGGCGAATTCATCGTCGCGCGCAAGATCGGTGCGCAGCACACCAATCAATTCATGAAGTATGGGATTGGATGTGAAGGCTGTAAACTGGCCCACCTCAGCTCGAAGCAGGATTTGGTGGGCGCCGCCAAAGCTGATGATCGCGCCAAGCCAGACGTTGTTGTCAGGAACAGCGCGCATCACGATTGCTGCCGATGACGTTGCAGAAGTTCGTTGGTGAGATCATAAAGTTGATCATCGGTCAGCGTATCGTAGTCCAGGCCGCGTTCCTTGAGCCAGACCCGCATGTGCGCTTCTGTGCGATATTCGAGATCGCGGATCGCGGCCTCGGCGCCGAGCTCAGCATAGCGCTGCTCGACTGCCTGGACAGCCTGAGCGGCCCGCGCGATCTCGACTCCAGAGGCGCCGCTTTCCCGCAGCATCTCCAGGTATGCCTGGCCGGCTGCAGCGGGATCGGGGGCGGTCTGAAGCGATTTGGCATAGCCGACGACCATCCATTGGTCCCGAGTGGGAAGCTTTTTGGTCGCAGAGATCAATTCGCGTTCGAGTAGTGTGTCCATCGAGCGACTCCATGTATTCGAGCACTTACTGAACCCGATTATAAGTCACCGACCCTCGACTGTCAATCCGTATTTGGAAGGGGGGGTCACGTTTGGGGCAGATTTCGGCGGAGCGGCTTTGCGTGAGCAGAGGGCTGGCACGCTTTGCGTGAGCGGAGCGCCACAGTGCGCAGTCGAAGGACGCGGCCCGTAGTCGAAGGGTGCTCGTCACTACCTTATGAAAGCACCCTATTGAGATGAGGAGCTTATGACTCGTACCTTATTCGATAAAATCTGGGATACACACATCGTAGCACAGGCGCCCGGCAGCCCGGCTGTGCTCTATGTTGACCTGCACCTGGTACACGAGGTCACCTCGCCCCAGGCGTTCCAAACCCTGCGCGAGCGCGGGCTGCCGGTGCGCCGGCCCGACAAGACCGTGGCGACCGTGGATCACAGCATCCCGACCCACGACCGCAGCCTGCCCATCCGCGACGCCCTCGCGGCCAAGCAGATCGCGCAGCTGGCGACCAACTGCCGGGACTTCGGCATCCCCCTCTACGACCCGGCCAGCGGCGGCCAGGGCATCGTCCACGTCATTGGGCCCGAATTGGGGCTCACCCAGCCGGGCATGACCATCGTCTGCGGCGACAGCCACACCGCGACTCACGGCGCGTTTGGTGCGCTGGCCTTCGGCATCGGCACCAGCGAGGTGGGGCACGTGCTGGCGACCCAGTGTCTGCTCCAGGCTCGCCCCAAAACCTTCCAGGTGGATGTGACGGGTCGGATCCGGCCGGGGGTGACAGCCAAAGACATCATCCTGGCCGTGATCGCGGCGATCGGCGTGGGCGGCGGCACCGGCCATGTCATCGAATACACCGGCTCCGCCATCCGGGCGCTCGCCATGGAAGAACGCATGACCGTGTGCAACATGAGCATCGAGGGCGGCGCGCGGGCCGGGCTGATCGCGCCGGACGACGCGACGTTCGAGTTCCTGGCCGGCCGGCCTTTCGCGCCGAAAAGCGCCGATTGGGACGCGGCGCTGGCCCGCTGGCGCGCGCTGCCCAGTGACGATGGTGCGACCTACGACAAGCACGTCAGCCTGGCTGCCGACGCGCTGGAGCCGATGATCACCTTCGGCACCAACCCCGGCATGGGCATCCCCATCACCGGCCGCGTGCCCGACCCGGCGGCCAACGGCGATGGCAAGGCGCTGGAAAAAGCGCTGGCCTACATGGCGCTGCGACCAGGCCAACCGCTTGTGGGCCAGCCGATTGACGTGGTCTTCATCGGCAGTTGCACCAACGGCCGCCTGAGCGACCTGCGCCAGGCCGCGGAGGTGTTGCTTGGGCGCAAGGTGCACCCCAATGTGCGCGCGCTGGTGGTGCCCGGGTCGCAGAAGGTTAAGGTTGAGGCTGAGGCTGAGGGACTAGATGTCGTGTTCAAGGAAGCCGGTTGTGAGTGGCGAGAGCCGGGGTGCAGCATGTGCATCGCGATGAACGGCGACCAACTCGCGCCCGGCCAGTATGCCGTCAGCACCAGCAACCGCAACTTCGAGGGCCGGCAAGGCCCCGGCGGCCGCACCTTCCTGGCCAGCCCGTTAACCGCGGCGGCCTCGGCCGTGATGGGGTGTGTGACGGATCCGAGGACGATGGTGGCGTGATACATACATCGAACAAGAAGATTGCTAAAGCTTCGAATCCAGGTTGACAACAGTTTCGGAATCGAGCCTTCAGGCGGTTTGGTCCATAGCGCAAATGACCGGCTGAAGCCTCGAATCCAGAATACTTTCCCCAAATGGAAAAGGGATAGTGCATGGAACCCTTTAACACTCTTACTTCCCGCCTTGTTGTCCTGCCGCTGGACAACATTGACACCGACCAGATCATCCCGGCGCGATTCCTGAAGACGACGGACAAGGCCGGGCTGGGCGATAACCTGTTTGCCGATTGGCGCTACGACGCCGACAGCAGGCCGCGGCCCGATTTCGCGCTCAACCGGCCGGAGGCGCAAGGCTGCCAGGCGCTGCTGGCGGGCGACAACTTCGGCTGCGGCAGCTCGCGCGAGCACGCACCCTGGGCGCTGGCCGGCTTCGGCTTCCGGGCCGTGATCAGCACCTCGTTCGCGGACATCTTCCGCAACAACGCGCTGAAAAATGGCCTGCTGCCCGTGGCCGTGGACGCCGCGACCCACCGTCGGTTGCTCGCCCTGGTTGCAGCGGATTCGGGCGCACAGGTCACCGTTGACCTGGCGACCCGCACCCTGACCCTGCCCGACGGCACGGCGGCTGCTTTCCCGATTGATCCCTTCGCGCAGACCTGTCTGCTGCAAGGGGTGGACGAGCTCGGGTACCTGCTCAAGCACGAGGCGCAGATCGCCGCGTATGAGCAGGCGCACCCATGATTTGCGAAGCAACCCCGGAGGACCGGAATCGAGCCTTTAGGCGGTCTGGCGCTCGGTCAACGTAACCGGCTGAAGCCTCGACTCCAGAGACAATTGTTCAGGCAATTGACAGGCATCATCCTATGCAACCAATCCAACCCACCCGGAGAGACCCCTGGGCGACAGCCATCCCTGTCGCCCACTCGATCGGCTGCCCTGTGTAGCGCCCAATCTGCCAATCTACCAATTTCCCAATCCACCAACCCACAGGAGCATCCGATGACCCAAATCCACATCTACGACACCACCCTCCGCGACGGCGCCCAGGGGGAGGGGATCACCTTTTCGCTGGAGGACAAGCTCAAGATCGCCCAACGGCTGGACGACATCGGCATCCACTTCATCGAGGGCGGCTGGCCGGGCTCCAACGCCAAGGACATGGAGTTCTTCCAGCGCGTCCGCTCGCTGCCGCTGAAGCAGGCCCAGGTGGCCTCGTTCGGCGCGACCCGCCGGGCCGGCACGACCTGCGAGGCCGACCCGCAGATCAAGCTGCTGCTGGACGCCGGCACCCCCGTGGTCACGCTGGTGGGCAAGAGCTGGGATCTCCACGTCCATCACGTGCTGGAGACCACGCTGGAAGAGAACCTGGCGATGATCGGCGACACCGTCCGCTACTTCGTGGCGCAGGGCCGCCGCGTCTTCTATGATGCCGAGCACTACTTCGACGGCTTCAAGGCCAACCGGGACTACGCGCTGGCCTGCGTGACGGCTGCCCAGGCCGCAGGCGCGGAAGCCATCGTCCTCTGCGAGACCAACGGCGGCGCGCTGCCGTGGGAGGTGGAGGAGGTCGTGCGGGCCACGCGGGAGCATCTCGCGGCGGCCGGGGACAATCCGCTGCAACAACCCCTATGGCCGACTGTAGGGGCGGGGTCGCCCCGCCCCTACAGCCTCGGCATCCACACCCACGACGACAGCGGGCTGGGGGTGGCAAACGCGCTGGCGGCGGTGCGCGCGGGCTGCACCCAGGTGCAGGGCACGGTGAACGGCTTCGGCGAGCGGGTGGGCAACTGCAATCTCTGCACCGTCGTGCCCGACCTGCAGCTCAAGCTGGGCCTGCGCTGCCTGGAGGACGCGCAACTCCGCCGCCTGACCGAGCTCTCCCGCTTCGTCTCCGAGGCGGCCAACGTGGCGCACAACCCGCGGCAGCCGTTCGTGGGCGCCAGCGCGTTCGCGCACAAGGGCGGCATCCATGTGGCGGCGATCATGAAGGTGGAGCACAGCTACCAGCACATTGACCCGACCCTGGTGGGCAACGAGAAGCGGGTGCTGGTGAGCGAGCTTTCCGGCCGCGGCAACCTGATCTACAAGGCGCAGGAATACGGCGTGGACGCCAGCAAAGAAGAGGCGCAGCAGGTGTTGGCCCAGGTCAAGGAGCTGGAGAGCCGCGGCTTCTACTTCGAGGGCGCGGAGGCGTCGGTTGCGCTGATGCTGCACCGGCTCAAGCCCGACTACCGCCGCCCCTTCGAGCTGATTGACTTCATGGTGGTGGTGGAGCACCGCCAGGGCCGCGGCATCTTCGCCGAGGCCAACGTCAAGGTCAAGGTGGGCGCCGAGATCATGCACACCGTAGCCGAGGGCAACGGCCCCGTCAACGCGCTGGACCGGGCGCTGCGCAAGGCGCTGCTGCCGCACTACCCGCAGCTCGCCAGCATCCAGTTGGCCGATTACAAAGTGCGCATCCTGGATGGCGACGCGGCCACCGCAGCCACCACGCGCGTCATCATTGACACCCGCAATCACAAACGCTCTTGGAGCACCGTCGGCAGCTCGCCCAATATCATCGAATCGTCGTGGCAGGCGCTGGCGGATAGCATGGAGTATGCGTTGCTTGATACGTGATGCGTGATACGTGATGCGTGGTGCGTGGTGCGTGATATGTGATGCGTGAACCGTACTGCGAATTGGGTGCGGAGTGCAGTTATAGAATACGACGGAACACGTAATACGCAATACACAATACGAGAGGACTCTCAAATGCAAGCCAAAATCACCCTTCTGCCCGGCGACGGCATCGGCCCGGAAGTTGTTGCTGAGGGCGTCAAGGTTCTGCAGGCAGTCGCCGGCCGTTTCGGCCACGCGTTCGCGTTCACCGAGGCGTTGATCGGCGGCATCGCCATTGACCAGACGGGCGTCCCGCTGCCCGATGCGACCCTGGCTGCGTGCCGTGCCAGCCATGCCGTGCTGCTGGGCGCGGTCGGCGGGCCGAAGTGGAGCGACCCCCGCGCGGCCGTCCGGCCCGAGCAGGGGCTGCTGGGCCTGCGCGCCGGCCTGGGCCTGTTCGCCAACCTGCGGCCGGTGAAGGTCTATCCCGCGCTGCTCAGCGCATCCACGCTGAAACCAGAAGTCGTCGCCGGCGTGGACTTGCTCATCCTGCGCGAGCTGACCGGCGGCCTCTATTTCGGGGTGCCGCAGGGGCAATCGGGCGAGCGGCCCAATCGCTCCGGCGTGGACACCATGTTCTACACCGAGATGGAGGTCGAGCGGCTGATGCGCCTGGCGTTCGACCTGGCACGCGGCCGGGCGCAGGGGCGGGGAGACCCCGCCCGTACACCCAAGGTCACCTCGGTGGACAAGGCCAATGTGCTGGCGTCTTCACGCCTCTGGCGCACGGTCGCGCACGAGGTCGCGGCCGACTACCCCGACGTGGCCATGGAAGACATCCTGGTGGACGCCTGCGCCATGCACCTGATCCGCCGGCCGGCCGATTTCGACGTCATCGCCACCGAGAACATGTTCGGCGACATCCTGTCCGACGAGGCCTCGATGCTGGCGGGCAGCATGGGGATGTTGCCATCGGCGTCGTTGGGTGACCTAACCCCCCAGCCCCCTTCCCGGCCAGGGAAGGGGGAGCCAAACTCCCCTCTCCTCACAGGAGAGGGGCCGGGGGTGAGGTTCGGCCTCTACGAGCCCATCCACGGCAGCGCGCCCGACATTGCCGGGCAGGGGGTGGCCAATCCGCTGGCCACCATCCTGAGCTGCGCCATGCTGCTGCGCTGGTCGCTGGGCCTGAACGCGGAGGCGGATGCGGTGGAAGCCGCGGTGGATGCGGTGCTGGCCGACGGCTACCGCTGCCGCGACATCGCCACGCCGGACTGTAAACTGGTGGGCACGGCCGAGATGGGCGATCAGGTCGTCGCGCAGATCGCTGAATGCTAACAATCTTCTGGAATCGAGGCTGTGCGAAGCCTCCTTTAGGATTAGCCGGTCGCTTTTGTAAGCCGGAGAAACCGGCTGAAGCCTCCAATCCGGATCGCGAATCCCGAAAGTTCATCTGACTCACAATAAAAACAAATCCCAACGCCAATTTTCAGGGAGGACTTGTTCAATGTCTGTTTTACCGGAAGAGAAAGCCCCGGTGCGCGGGCTCGAAGGCATCATCGCGGCGGAGTCAAGCGTCTCCTACGTGGACGGCATCCGCGGCCGCCTGCTCTACCAGGGGTACGACATCCACGACATCGCCGGGAACATGACGTTCACCGAGACCGTGTTCCTGCTGTGGCGCGGCCGGCTGCCCACCCGCGCGGAGCGCGATGCGTTTCGCGCCGAAACCGTGGCCGAGATGCGGCTGCCCAGCCAGGTGGTGGAGATGCTGCGGCTGACCCCGCCCAACAGCCACCCCATGTCGGTGCTGCGCACCGCGGTCAGCATGTTGGGCAACTTCGACCCCGATGTGGACGACAACTCGCCCGAGGCCAACTGGCGCAAGGCGCGGCGCCTGGTGGCCCAGGTGCCGACCATCATCGCCGATCTGCACCGCATCCGCACCGGCAAGCCGCCGCTCTCGCCCGACCCAAAATTCGGCGTCTCGGCCAACTTCCTCTACATGCTGCGCGGCGTCCCGCCGAATGAACTTGAAGCCAAAGCGATGGAAGTGCTGCTGGTGCTGCTGGCCGATCACGAGCTCAACGCCAGCACCTTCACGGCCCGGGTCGTCGCCAGCACGTTGTCGGACATGCACTCGGCGCTCTCGGCCGCCATCGGCGCGCTCAAGGGCCCGCTGCACGGCGGCGCCAACCAGAAGGTCATGGAGATGATCCTGGACATCCCCGATGTGGCGATGGTGCAGGCGTACATTGCGGGCATGTTGGAAAACAGAAAGAAGATCATGGGCTTCGGGCACCGCGTCTATCGCACCGAAGACCCGCGCACGCGGCACCTGTTCAAGTACTCCGAACTGCTCTGCGCAGCGCACAACACCAGCCATCTGCACGAGATCTCGCAGCGCATCGAGAAGGCCGTCATGGACGCCAAGGGCATCTATCCCAATGTGGACTTCTACTCGGCCACGGTGCAGCACGCCCTGGGCATCCCGCCGGAGTACTTCACCGCCGTCTTCGCGGCCTCGCGCACGGCCGGCTGGATCGCGCACATCATGGAGCAGTACGCCGACAACCGCTTGATCCGGCCCACGTCGAAGTATATCGGCGACATGGGGCTGGCCTTTGTGCCGATTGAGCAGAGAGGATAACGGCGTAGAAAAGTGCGTTTGCGGTCGCGGCGCCGTCGTGGTATGATGCGAATGTGAGAAAATCAGATTATCTTACTGGCAAACTGCGGAGGCCAATATGCAAGCCACCTACACCGTTCGTCTGCGAGAACGCGGTCAGTTGACGCTGCCGCAAGCCGTTCGCCGCAATCTGGCCGTAGATGAAGGAGACATCCTCAACCTGGTGCAGATTGATGATTTGGCGGTGCTCGCCCGCCGACCGAGCCTGCTGCCGAAATTGTCCCAGGAATTCACTGCGATAATGAAGGAAGAAGGCGTCAGCCTGGCCGACCTTCTTCAGGGCCTCGAAGAGACCCGTGAACAAATCTGGCATGAGCGCCAAGCCGATCATGCGTAGAGTCTTCGTGGATGCCAATGTGCTGATTGCTGGCGCCGATTCGACCTCCGGCGCCAGCAACGCCATTTTGCGGCTGGCCGAAGTCGGTTTGTTTCAGCTTGTCGTGTCGCGACAAGTGCTGGACGAGGCGGAGCGCAATCTCCGCGATAAACTACCGCGGGCGCTGCCCAATTTCGCGGCGCAGATGGCTCGTCTAATGCTGGAGATCCTGCTCGATCCAGCGCCAGCCGAAGTCAAGCCCTGGACCACGATCATCCATCCCAGCGACGCGCCGATCCTGTGCGCCGCAGTCAAGGCCGGGGTAGATCGGTTCTTGACCCTGAACACACGCCACTTCACGCCCGCGGTCGCCGCGCACAGCGGCCTGCGGATTCAAACACCAGCCCAGTTGATGACTGAACTTCGAGATCTGGTGACACAAGGTCTTTCGGCGCGTTGACAATAACATTCCTGGGAGTAACTTGAGCATGTCAAACAACCCCAACCGCCCCATGCGCTCCGACATGGTAAAACGAGGCTTCGAGCGCGCGCCGCACCGGTCGCTGCTGCGCGCCACCGGCGTGATCCAAAACGATGACGACTGGAACAAGCCGTTCATCGCCATCGCCAACTCCTACACCGATATCATCCCCGGCC
>DAOUAT010000452.1:0-7947 GCA_034433275.1 Anaerolineae bacterium | reverse complement strand
GGCGAGGGTACACCCGGTCCCATCCCGAACCCGGCAGTTAAGCTCGCCAGCGCCGATGGTAGTTGGGGCGCAGGCCCCTGCGAGAGTAGGTCATCGCCAACAGAGCTTCTTTAAACCTTATGCACTTGATCGAAGCTGCGTCTTTCACCATGGGTGAGGAACGCAGCTTTTTTGCTTTGAACTTCTATTCATGTTACAATAATGAGCGTAGGTGATAGTTGGCGGGCACGTAGTACATCATGGCGACACAGCTTCGTGTCATTGAGGAGCAAGGTGACCAAGGGATGGCCACAGCGATCATGGGCCAACCCTTGGTTTTTTTGCGCCCGTCACAACAGACATGGATGTGATCGTAAGTCATTATTGGGGGCAATGTGTTGCGCTCGTCATGCCGGATGGAGTCTTGTGTCCATGTTTGACAGCTTCGGGAGTGGTTCGGTTTGGATATTGATGGTTATTCACTAATAAGAGCGCTGCCGCTAGTGGGCTCCGGGGTTTTGGCCCTTTTGTTGATCGGGGTGGCCGCGGCAGCCGAGATTTCGTTTGCCTCTGTAAATCGCACGCAGTTACGCCAGTTGCTCGGAGGGCGTAAATTGCAGGCACAGGCGGCCGAGGCGCTGCTGGCTGAACCTGTTCGTCTGCTTTCCACATTGCTGCTGGTTAAGGTCACGGGTGCTTTGCTGGCCGCCGCCAGCGCCCTTCTATTGGCCCAGCGCCTCGGCCTTCAGGCTTATCTGGTCTGGTGGCTTGTGGGCGCGGGCGTGGCCCTTATCCTGGTGCAATTGTCAGTGCGGGCATGGGCAATCGGCCATGAAGAACGATGGGCCGTTGCCCTCACACCGCTGATCAGGCTTCTAGCTTTGTTGCTTTCTCCTGTGACGGCCGTCATGCAGCGGATCGGCCGTGGCGCCTTGCCCGAGGGCCGGGCGGTTGAGAGCATTTTCCTCAGTGAGGATGGCTTACGTTTTCTGCTGAACGCCAGTGATGAGGAGGCGGGGATCGAGGAGGAGGAGAAGGAGCTGATTGCTTCCATCTTCGAGTTTGGGGATAAGTTAGTGCGGGAGGTGATGGTGCCACGCATTGACGTGTCTGCTGTGCCGGTGGATATGCCGATGCTGGAAGCGTTGGATATCATCCTCAAGGCGGGCCACTCGCGTATCCCCGTCTATCGGCACTCCATTGATAATGTGGTCGGCATCCTTTATGCCAAAGACCTCTTGCGCTATTTGCGTGATGGCCGAACCGACGTTCCCCTGGACAAGATTCTGCGCGCGGCCTATTTCATTCCGGAGTCGAAAAAGGTGGATGAACTGCTGCAGGAGTTACAGCAGCGCAAGGTTCACATGGCCGTCGTAGTGGATGAGTATGGGGGCACGGCTGGCCTGGTGACCATTGAAGACCTGCTTGAGGAGATTGTCGGCGAGATCCAGGATGAGTTTGACGCCGAGGAGCCGACTGTCGAGGCGTTGGGGGAACAGCAATACATTTTTGACGCGCGAGTGCCACTGGCTGAGGTGGACAAGCTGCTCGAGATTCAACTGCCAACCGAAGGTGGCGACACGCTGGGCGGTTTTATCTACAGCCAACTCGGCAAAGTGCCAGCCGTGGGCGATCGGATCGCGTTTGGCGCCATAACGTTCGAGGTTCTATCCGTGGCTGGACGGCGCATCAAGCAGGTGCGCGCGCGTCAACTGGATACTGATGAGGTCACTTCAGCCAGTTCCAAACCACTGAGCAAGGTCGAGCTGGTAGGCAGCAACAGCTCAGCGGGCCTTTTGGCGTTCTTAAGCCTGTATTGAGCGAAGTCACATAGATGTAAAGTGAGGATGCTTTATGCGTGAAGGCGAAAATCAATCAGTTGTTGTGTTGGATGATGTTCGCATCGCTGAGTTGGTGGGTGAGGCGCAAGTGGCTCAAGCAACTGCTTACGCGCCTTACTCTCATTTTGCTGTGGGCGCAGCTTTGCTTGCGTGTGGCGGAGCGGTTTACAGCGGTTGCAACGTCGAGAATGCCTCTTATGGGCTTGGCATTTGTGCTGAACGCAATGCTGTCGCGCACGCGGTGCGCTGTGGTGACCGGGCGTTTGAGGCCGTTGCTGTGGTCACTGAGAACGGTGTGACGCCGTGCGGCGCGTGCCGGCAGGTGTTGGCTGAGTTTGGCCCGAACATGCTGGTGATCGTGGCTGATGCGGCCGGGAACCAGCGGCGGTATCGCCTGTCCGAGTTGTTGCCCGACGCATTTGTGCCGGAGCAGTTGCCGGGAGCGTAGGACGCACCCTTGCAGGCGTTCCAACCGGGCAGGCGCACACCTCTATGTGCGGTGGAGTGCTGCCTGCGCGGCCCAATAGCCGCACATGCCGTGGACGCCGCCGCCAGGTGGCGTCGAAGAGGAACAGAGGTAGAGGCCAGGGGCCGGCGTCGCGTAGGGATTCAGGCTGGCGATCGGCCGGGTGAAAAGCTGGCGCAGGTCTTGCACGCCGCCGTTGATGTCGCCGCCGATGTAGTTGGGGTTGTACGCAGCCATCTCGGCGGCCGTGCGCGTGTGTACGGCGAGGATGTGTGCGCGGAAGCCGGGCGCGAAGCGTTCGATTTGTGCGATGATGCGATCGGTCATGTCCACGGTTGAGCCGTTGGGGACGTGGCAGTAGGCCCAGACCGTGTGTTTTCCATCCGGCGCGCGGCCGGGATCGAAAAGGCTTTGTTGCCCCAGGATCAGAAACGGTCGTTCGGGGTGTGCGTTTTGCCACGCAGCGCGCTCGGCGGCTGCGATTTCCGCCAGGGTCCCACCCACATGCACCGTGCCCGCCCGCAGGCACGCGGCGGCGCGCCAGGGGATGGGGCCATCCACCGCAAAGTCCACCTTACAGACCCCCGGCCCGTGCCGATAGCGGCTGAGCCGCTGCCGATAGTTTGCCGGCAGCCGGTCGCCCGCGATGCGCACGAGTTGGCGCGGGGTCACGTCGAAGAGGGCCGCGGTTGCAGGTGGCAGATCGGCCAGCGAGCGGACGTAGTGGCCGGTGCGGATCTCACCGCCGAGTGCGCGCAGATAGGACGCGAGTGCGTCGGCGAAATGCTGCGAGCCACCGGCGACAATGGGCCAGCCCACAGCGTGCGCCAGGATGCCAAGCATGAAGCCGAACGCGGCCGTCGCCGGTTGTTCGAGGGCCATGATCGAGTGCGCGCTCATGCCTGCAAACACGGCGCGGGCGCGTTCACCACGAAAGGCAGTTCGGGCAAACGTGGTTGCAGGCCACAGTGCAGCCAGGCCAAAGCGAGCCAAAGACAACGGATAGCGCGGGAACCGCAGCGGGCCGAGAAACTCGTGAATGATCCGTTCCCAGTCGTGAACGAATGGCCCTAGCCAACGCCGATATGCGGCTCCATCCGCGCCGAGCTGGCTCGCCGTTGCGGCCACATCTCGCTCCACCACCACCGCCGTGCCATCGTCGAAGGGGTGGGCCACCGGCGCGGGCGGATGGATCCATGTCAGGCCATGCTCGGCCAACGGCAGCGTGCGCCAGAGCGGCGACGCGATGCCCAGCGGGTGAAACGCCGAGCAGGGATCATGGAGGAATCCCGGCCGGGTCAGCTCGGCCGAGCGCAGCCCGCCGCCTACGGTGTCTGCGCCTTCCAGCACCAGCACTGAGCGGCCAGCGCGCGCCAGGGTGATGGCGGCGGCCAGCCCATTTGGCCCCGCGCCGACGATGATGGCGTCATAGCGATTGCGTTGGGTCATGCCTCATCTCACGCGTCACGTCTGAACGCCCTCTTCACCCACCGCACCGGCAGGTTGATCAAGGTGCGGATGCCGGCATTGTGCCAGATGTTCTTAGCATACCCCCATTGCAGTTTGGGGTCAAGACACTCTTGTCGGATGCTGACCTCGCCGCTGACGCCAAACCTGGCAGCCAGTGATTCCAGCACATGCACCCAAATGCCATCCTCGGCCTTGCCGCCGCCCATGAATCGGAATCCGAACTCATAGATCGGGTCGGACGCGCGGAACATCCCCTGCACCTGGGCCACGGTCGTCCCCTCGTCGTCGAAGGCGCTGAAGAAATTCCAACCGGCCAGCGGATGGCCCTGGGGGGTCATCACGGTGAACGCCTCGTCATCGGCATACAGCACCAGCACACCCGTCGAGATCGGCAAGCCACCGGGCAGGCCGGGGATGGTGGCATTGATCAGCACGACCTCGCCTGGTTTGACGCCGCTCAACGAGGGGTAGAACCGGCTTTCCGGCGGCATCAGGTCGGGCAGGCTCGCCTTCCAAACCTTGACCACGTCGGCCGGCGCCACCGCGGCGCCGGCGAAGCGGATCTTGTAGGTCTTCTGCCACATCTGGCCAAAGCCCTTGAGCGGCCCGGCAAGCTGGCGACCCGCAACATTGAGATTGACCGCGCCTTCGGGTGTGCCGGCAACCGCCAGCCGGTCCACGGGCTGCGCCCAGTTGGCCGCATCGCGGGACGGCTGGGGGGCGGGTTGGTTAGTTGGTTCGGGCATGGGAGACTCCTGCGTGTTGCGTCATTGGGTGCGGTTCGCCATTCGTCATTCGTCATTCGCCATTCGTCATCACCCCGCCGCGGCCACCGCGCCGGCTTCCGAGACGTGGATGCCGATGGCCTTGTCGAGCTGCGTCAGCTCGAAGATCTGCCGGTAGTGCTCGGTCAACCCGAAGGCCAGCAGGCGCTGCTTCTGGCGCTGCGTACGGATGAGCAGCGTCACCAGCAGGCCGATGCCGGAGCTGTTCATGTATTCCAGGCCGCTGAAATTCAGGATGATCGCCTGCGCGCCGGCCGCGGTGGCCCGCGTGTAAGCGTCCATCAAGACGCTCTCGGCCGAGCCGGTGACCTCGCCCTGGATGTCGAGGATGTTGGTCTTCGCGCTGATCTTGCGCACGGTGATTGTGAGTTTGGTGGGAGCCATGGGATTACCTTTCGTACTGTGTATTCCGTCGTTCGTCCTTCGTCTGTCCTCTGATTCGCTATCTGTTTCCCGTCAGTGCGCTGGCTTCATCCTGGTAGATCGTCATGAAGTCGGCCAGCCGTGTGATCTGGAAGATCTCCTGGTAGTGCGGGCTGAGACCGACGACGAGCAGGCGGCGCTTGGCTTTGCGGGCACGGGCCAGCAGGCCGACGATCAGGGCGATGCCGGTGCTGTTGATGTAGCTGACCCCGCCGAAGTTGAGCACGATCGTCGACGGGTTGAATGACTCGGCCTCGGTGTAGGCCGCGCTGAGGCTCGCCTCCGCGGTGGCATTGATCTCGCCGCGCAGGTCAATGAGGGCCGCGGGCGGCTGGGCGGCTGGCTGGTGGCGCACACTGGCCTTAAACGGTTGATCCGGCATTGCGTTCTCCTTCTTCTACGGCATACAACAGAAACGGCCCTATCTCGTCCCGCGCTTCTCGCTCGAAGGTGATCCCGATCTTCCGGGCTACGTTCGCCGAAGCATGATTTTCAGGCTCTATCAGGCACACCAACCGTGACAGGCCCAGCTCATCGAAAGCGTAGCGAGCGATCGCCCGCGCGGCTTCGGTACCCAGTCCCTGGCCCCAATACGCTTTGGCCAGCAAATAGGCCACTTCGACTTCTTCGCGCTGGTCAATCGTCCACGGGAGCAAGCCACACCGGCCGATGAACCTGCCCGTTTCTTTATGAATGGTCGCCCAGAGCCCCAACTCAGGCCGCCGGGGATGTCCATGCATGTGCCATTCAAGTTCTTCGCGCGCTTCATCGTAAGTGCGCGGCGCATCAGGGATGTATTTGCGCACATCCGGGTCGCAATACAGCGCCCACAGGCTCTCCAAATCGGCCGGCGTCTGATGCCTGAGAATCAGCCGATCGGTCTCCAGAATTTTCATCGTTTCATCACCAGTTCGACGGTATGGCACACGCCATCGTCGGTCACGCGCATGTCATCCACCATGCTGCGGATCAGGAACAGCCCCCAGCCGCGCGGCGATTGCAGCCCCGCCAGCTTGGCCTCCAGGTCGGGCGCGTCGGCCTCCGGGATCTCCTGGCCGCCGCCGTGATCGGCAATGCTGACGCTCAGCTCATCGGCGCTCGTCTGCACCCGGATGGCCACCGGCAGGTCGGGATCGTACCGGTTGCCGTGCTCCATGGCGTTCATGGTCGCTTCGGCCACCGCGGTCTTGAGCCGCTCCAGCCGCTCGGCAGGCAGACCCAACTCAACTACGGCGGCGGCCACCTGCGCCACCGCCTCCCGTTCGTTGTCCGGCGCGCTGGGGATGGTGAAGTCGGCAAGCACCTCACCCCCTGGCCCCCTCTCCTGCGAGGAGAGGGGGAAGTCGGTCACCATACTCCCCTTCCCCTCGGAGGGGAGGGGGCTGGGGGGAGAGGTGCGCTCCACCGTCACAAACGTCACATCATCCTCTTGTTCCCAGCCGGGGCCGGTGAAGTCGGCCAGGGCGCCGCGCAGGTGCTCGATCAGCTCGGCGCCGTGGCCCAGGCCACAGGCCATGGTGCGCAGCCGCGGGAAGCCGAACATCTCGCCCTGGGGGTTGTGCGCCTCCACCAGGCCATCCGAGTAGACCAGGATGCTCTCGCCGGCACCCAGCATGGCCTCGTGCTCGTCATAGGTCATCTCCGGCAGCAGGCCCAGCGGCATGCCGGTGGCGCGTAACTCGACCACCGCCTCGGCCGTGCACTTGGAGGGCAGGTTGTGGCCGGCGTTGGCGAAAACGAAGCGGCCGGTGGTCGGGTTCAGCACACCGTACAGGCAAGTGACGAACATGTTGGGCGGGATGTCGGGGCAGAGCAGGTCGTTGACGCGCGCCAGGACTTTGCCGGGCGATGTCGGGTCACTTTCGGCCGCGATGCGCAACATGCCGCGGGCGGTCGCCATCACCAGCGCCGCGGGCACGCCCTTGCCGGTCACATCGGCGACGACGATGCCCAGGTTGCCGCCGGGCAGGCTGATGAAGTCGTAGAAGTCGCCGCTGACCGCTTGCGCCGGCTGCCAGTAGGCCGCGACCTTCCAACCGGCCAGCTCCGGCAGCTCTTTAGGCAGGAGGGTCTGTTGGACGACGCGGGCGACGCGCAATTCTTGCTCCAGGCGCTCGCGCTGTTGCGCCTCGATCTGCTGCTGGCGGACGAGCTGCGCCACGCGCACGGCCGGCGCGGCCTGCGTCGCCAGGTCGTCGAGGAACTTGCGGTCGTCGCTGGTGTACTCCTGCTCGCTGCGCCGCGGCCCCAGGTTCAGCAGGCCGATCAGCTCGCCCTGGCCCACCAACGGCGCGACCAGCCTGGCACCCGCGGCCCGCAGCCCGCGCAGGGCCGGCGAGTCCAGCGCCAGCCGCTCGATCTCCACCGGGCCGCGCGCGCTGAGCAGATATGCCAGCAATGGATCATCGGGCGCAATGTCCAGCGACAGCAGCTCGGCGCTCGGCGCAGGTTGCTCCGGCCGGGCGTCAGCCATCTGTGCTGGCGCAGTCGAAGGTCGCTGGCTGTTCCGCTGGGTCAGTCCACGGAATGGATTACGCATGTGAACTCCGTTCTCAGGTTACGAGCTGATGATAACAAGGAAACGTCCTCGGATCGTTACGGTGAGCGTTACGGAACCGGTTCCCCTGATATCTCTTGAACGGCTGCCACGCCGGATCGCGCGTCGCAACGCCGTGCGGTCAAGTTGACTGGGCATCCCTTCGGCGCCGCCGCGCCCGTCTCACAAGCCAAACCGCCAGCAAGATGACGCCATAGGCCGCCAGGGCCAACAAGCCGGTGGGGATGGTGACGAGCATGAACCAGCCCATCACGCCCATCCCGTATAACTGTTCCCCCATGTCGCGGCCGTTCACGATGCAAGGATGCACCGATCCCTCGTCAAGCTGGCAGCCGTTGGCCGAAGCGAGGGAACCGGCAACCGCAACCAACACCGCGGGCCAGATAGTCCAGGCCAGGATCAACAAGAGAATGATGATCAGTAGAA
>DAOUAT010000451.1:0-1536 GCA_034433275.1 Anaerolineae bacterium | reverse complement strand
TACTGCTCGTGCGGCCGCTGGCTCGTGACGAACGGCAGGTAGACCCGCTGGCAGGGCGCGCCGTTGCAGGTGGTCGGCGGTGGATGACCGCTCCCACCCGGCGTCGGCCGGTGGGTGTAGGTCACGCCGGTCAACCGGTTGGCCGCGTCCCAGGTCAGATACTGCTCCTGGTTCGCCACGCCTTTGTGACGCAGGATCTGGTTGCCGTTGAGATCGTAGTCATAGCGGTCAACGCCATTCACCAAATTCACGGCGTGCGGGTGGCCGCTATCGTGGGTGTAGGCCAGGCTGGCGAAGTTGGTCAACCGGCCGGCCGCATCGTAGGCGAAATTCTGGCCGTAGGCCGCGGTCAGGCGGTCCAGGGCGTCGTACTGGAAGCTGCTCACGACACCGGCGTCGTTGCTGCTTGCCAGGTTGCCGACGGCATCGTAGCTGTACGCCAGGTTCAGGCGCTCCGCGGTGGTTGCGCTGGTCCCCACCAGGAGCTGCTGCAACCGGCCGCCCTGCTGCGTCCACGGGTAATAGACTTGGCGGCGCACCAGACCGCCCCCGGCCGGGTAGCGCACGCTGGTCAGCCGGGCCGCGGCATCGTAGCTGGTGGTGTCGGCCAACACGCCCAGCTGGTTGGAGGTCAGGCGGCTGGGCTGGCCGGCCGCATCGTAGGTCGTGGTGACGTGCTCGCCGTCGGGATAGCTGCTGCGCGTGACGCGCTCCGCCGCATCGTAGGTGTATGCGGTGGTGTAGCTGACGCCATCCACGGTGCGCGTGGTGGCCACGACCCGGCCGCGCGCATCGTAGCGCGGCGCCAGGGTGTTGACCACCGGCGGCGCGCCACTCCATTCATCCGGGTAGGTGTAGGCCTCGGCCCGTGTGCGCCGGCCCAGGTGGCTGTAACCGGCCTGCGCCTCGTCGTAGACATGGCGCACGCGCACCGGGCCGCCCGCGCTGCCCGCCCGCTGCTCGGTCAACCGGCCCAGGCCATCGTAGCCGAACCACAGGGTCACGCCCCGCGCGTCGGTCTGCGTCACCAGATTGCCGCCTGCAGCGTACGTGTAACGCCACGTGCCCAGGTCCGGGTCGGTCATGGCGGTCTTACGGCCCAGCCGATCATACGTCAAGCCGACCGTAGCGCGTCCTTGCGGCCCGGCGCCATCCGGATCGGGGCCAGCAACTTGCGCCACGTGATCGGTCACAGTGTACCCATAGTCGGCCTGGGCATACGGCGTCGCGTGCCAGGCCGGCGCCGGCGGGTTCTTGGGGTAGCTGCCGCTATACTGTTTGGCGCTGACCAGCCGGCCGAACGCGTCCACCTCCTGGATGGTTTGGCGCCCCAGCGCGTCCAGGACCGCGGTCTGCCGGCCGTGATACACGGTGTCGGCCCACGTTCCGTCCGGCGCGGTCACGCGCGTCACCCGGCCCAGCCCGTCGTAGGCGGTCGTTGTGGTCTTCCCGGCCCAAGCGCCGGCGGCCAACGGCTGGTAGACGCCGGTGGCCGCGCCGAAGTAGGGTGCGGTCTGGCGCGTGGCCCGGCCCAGG
>DAOUAT010000450.1:0-16011 GCA_034433275.1 Anaerolineae bacterium | reverse complement strand
ATCTCATCCTCGCGGATCGAGATCACCCCGCGGCCGTAGTTGGAGTAGATGAAGTTGCGGATTACCCACAGCGTGATCACGACCCAGACGAACGTCCACGGCAGGGTGGTCAGTTTGGCCATGCCCAGGAAGCCGCGCGGCCCGCCGATGGCCTCGATGTTCTCGATGACCGACTTGACGATCATCAGGAACGCCAGGGTGACGATGGCCAGGTAGTCCCCGCGCGTCTTGAACGACGGCAGCGCCACGATGAGCCCGGCCAGCGCGGCCACCGCGCCGCCGGCGATGAGCGCGGCCGGGAACAGGAAGGTTTCGGCGCCTGCCGGGAACACGCGCACCGTCAGGATGGAGGCGACATACGCGCCCACCGCCATGAACCCGGCATGGCCCACGGAGAACTCGCCCATGTAGCCGTTAACCAGGTTCAGGCTGGTCGCCAGGATGATGTTGATGCCCACGTACATCAGGATGAGCTGCACGTACTGGTCGAGCAGGCCGAACGCGGGGATGGCGAACGACAGGACCAGGCCAACGCCCAGCAAGATCGGCAGCGCCCTGCGGCTTGCCAGCAGCGCGTCCCAGCGCGTGCGCCAGGTGGGTTTGACAGGAGGTGGATGGGTCACGGCGGTGTCCTCAATGATGTGCTCAGTGTACTCGCAAGTGCGATCTGGCTCAGAAACGCGGCACGAAAAGCGTGGCCGGCGACAACCGGGCCTGGAGCGCCCGCAGGATTTCCTCAAGCTCGACCCTGGGCTCTCCCTGTAGCCCAAGACAGATCCCAATCCCTTCAGCGTCGGTGCTCAGTCGGGCCTGCATTGTAGGCTTGAAAGAACCAGTGGAGCGTTGAACCATTCGGTAAGCGTGCAGGTGCATCGAGTCGCCGATGACAGCCGGATTCTTGACGTGCCCGAAGCTAAACTGCCGGGCCATGTAGGTTAATAGCCTGTCCTGAATGACGAGGACGAGCTTCTTGTTCAAATGCTCGAAGGTTTGGATTTTGTGGTGCATCTGAACCAACGTGGTCTTGGCCATCATCTTCCAGTTCATGCCGTAGGGCTTGCTCGGGTTTTCATCCTCGGATGAGACTCCAAGTCTTGCAAGCAAGCGCTGCCGTTCCGGCCAAACCGTGCCCGTGGTGTCGAGCGCTTGAACCTCGATCCCAACGAAATCCTTCACCTTGCCCTCGCGCACAGATACGAGGAAATAGTCAACGCTTCCACCGGGAATCGTAATCTCGGGAAGAAGATGGAGCTCATTGCCGGGTTCGTGGGTGGTGAGCAGATGAAAGCAATCGGTGAAAACCTGCCCGCGTTCGATCAGGCGCGCTGGACAAATGACAAGCGGCTCAGCGCGGCGCCCATAGAGAACGGTGCATGATCCAATGGATACGGAGGGTTTGCTCTTCCTGACCTTGTAGCACTTCTTGCCAAGAAACGGGCACTGTTGATCGGAGATGATTTGATTCCAGCTCTCGCGTGGCTGTTCTACTGAAAGGCCGAATAGCTCAACGATTGTGCTCATAGCAGGGTTGCACACCTTTCGTGAGCGATCTCGAGATACTGGCGCGAGATGTCAATTCCCACCGACTTTCGGCCCAGGTTCAGGGCTGCCAGGAGGGTTGTCCCTGTCCCGCAAAATGGATCAAGGACGACGCCTCCTTCCGGGCAGGTAGCAAGAATGGGTATCCTGCACAGATCGACCGGATACGGGGCAAAGTGCGCATCTCTGTGTTGCGTATCTTCAGGCATGATGTCCCACACATCGGCGGGCTTACTACCATTGGGGTGATAGCGAAGAATGTAAAAGCCCTTATCGTTGAGTTCCTTGGCACGACCTGAGACCTTCTCGCTGTCTGAGTGCGTCGCGCGTTGTTGGCCTCGGATGATCATCCGAAAATCGGAAATCCGGCCGGCAACGACATCCGCCAGTACGCTGTCGAGCGCCGTGAGCGCCTCTGCCTGCTCCGATTTGCTCAGCGCCGTCGAAAGCTCGATCTGGCGCTTATAGCGCACACCGGACACGCCGGTCGCTGAGACTACCGCGCCGTTTACGATTTTGGTCTCACGGGGTTTGGAGCGGATCGCATCGGCGTCGTAGTAGTAGTTTGGTTGCTTTACAAAGTGGAAGACAATCTCATGGATGTTGCCGAGGCGATCCTTGGTGTTGTCCATCCCGCTCTTGATCTTGTTCCAGATGACGCTGTTACGCAGTATCCATCCCTGACGGTCGGTCAGCTCGAATGCCACGCGCCACGGGATGCCGACCAGATTCTTGTTCTGGTAGCTATCGCCGATATTGAGCCAGAAAGAACCTGTGGGCTTCAGGACGCGTTTTAATTCCGAAAACACCGCTGCCAGGTGGCCAACGTACTGAAGATAGTCAATCTCCAGGCCGATGCCCCCGTTGGCATACTCGCGCTTGCCCCAGTAAGGCGGCGAGGTCATAACGCAGTCAATGCACGCGTCGGGTAGCTCGCGCAGCACCTGGCAGGCATCACCCAACAGCAGGAGCGGTCGCAGGCGCGGCTCAACGAGATACGCCTGGATTGCGGTTCGGAATTCACCGAGGACAATCGCGTCGGAATTCAGCTGAGCGATGGTGCTTGCCGTCTGAGTTTTCATCACACCTTTTGCGGCCGCGGCTTGCCCAGGATCCCGTACGGCCGGAAGATCAACAGGATCAGCAGCAGTGCGAACGCCACGAAATCGCGATACGTGGACCGGCCGTACGCGGCCACGAATACCTCCACCGCACCCAGGATGAAGCCCCCGATCATCGCGCCGCGGATGTTGCCGATGCCGCCCACCACGGCCGAGATGAACGCCTTCCAGCCGATGATGATGCCCATGTACGGGTCAATGACCGGGAACGCCAGGCCGTACATGGTGCCGGCGGCCGCGCCCAGGCTGGTGCCGATGGCGAAGGTGATGGAGATGACCAGGTTCAGCGGCACGCCCATCAGCGGCACCACCGTCTTGTCCCACGAGATCGCGCGCATCGCCATGCCCACCATGGTGCGCCGCACGATGAAATCCAGCAGCAGCATTAAAGCGATGGAGAGCAGGATGATCAGGACTTGCAGCGACGAGACGGACACGCCGCCCAGATTCCAGACGATGTTGGGGATCAGCGGCGGGATGTGCTTGGGATAGGGGTCCAGCGCCAGGGTGAAGTTTTCCAGGAAGATGCCAACCCCCAACGCGGTGATGATAGCGGACACGCGCGGCGCGTTGCGCAGCGGTTTATACGCCAGCCGCTCGATCAGCACGCCCAGCATGGCCACGGCCGCCATGGAGATCAGCAGGGTGGGCACGAACGGCAGCTTGAGCACCACGGCCGCGATGAAGCACACGAACGCGCCCACCATGAACAGATCGCCGTGCGCGAAGTTGATCATGGTCAGGATGCCGTAGACCATGGTGTAGCCCAACGCGATCAGCGCGTAGATGCTGCCCAGTTGCAGTGCGTTCAGGCCTTGTTGGAGGAAATAGGTCATGGCGGGGCCTCATTGGGTGACACTGGGACACTGGGACACTGGGACACGGGGACAAGGAGACACGGAGACGCGGGGACAAGGAGACACGGAGATGATTCACCGTGTTTCCCCATCGCCCTATCTCCCTATCTCCCTATCTCGCCATCCCCGTGTCAGCGTGTCACGGATTCGCGTTCGCAAACCAGACGAACTTGTCGCCCTTGATCTGCAGGATCACGGCGCTCTTGATCGGGTCGCCGGAGCCCTCTTGGAATTGCATGGTGCCGGTGACGCCCTCGTACTTGGGGATCTTGGCCACGGCATCGCGCACGGCCTGGCGGTCAACCTTGCCGGCAGCCTTCAGCGCGGTCCACAGCAGGCCGAAGGAGTCGTAGGTCAGGGCCGCGACGTCGTCGGGGGTGGCGCCGTATTTGGCCTTGTAGCCATCAATGAAGCCTTTGGCGACCGGTGTGGCGTTGTCGGCCGCGTAGTGGGTGCTAAAGTAATACCCCTCGCAGTCGGCGCCGCACAGCTTGATCAGCTCCTCACTGCCCCACGAGTCGCTGCCCAGGAACGGCACGCTGATGCCCAGGCGCTTGGCCTGTTGGATCTGCAGCGGGACCTCGCTGTAGTAGTTGGGCAGGAACACCACGTCCGGCCCGGCGTTCTTGATCTTGGTGAGCTGGGCCGAGAAGTCCTTGTCGTTGGTGGTGTAGGTCTCGAAGGCGACCACCGTGCCGCCACTCTCCTCGAAGGTCTTCTTGAAGAACTCGGCGATGCCTTTGTTGTAATCTGAGGCCACGTCGTAGAGTACAGCCGCCTTCTTGGCCTTCAGGTTATCCATGGCGAACCGGGCGACCACGCGGCCCTGGAAGTCATCAATGAACGCGGCGCGGAAGACGTACTTCTTCGCTGCGTTGGTCTTGGCGTCCAACGTGGTCTTGGGGTTGGTGGACCACGGGCTGATCAGGACGACCTTGGCGCTTTCCGCGATCTCGGAGGCGGGGATGGCGTAGCGGCTGGCGTTGGGGCCGATGATCGCTACAACGTTCTGCTGGGTGATCAACTTCTGCGCGGCCGAGGCTGACTGGTCGGCCTTGCCGGCGTTGTCCTCGATGAACAGCTCGACCTGATACTTCTTGCCGCCGACCTCCAGGCCGCCGGCATCGTTGATCGCTTTCACCGCCATTTCAGCGGCGTTCTTGCACGATGCGCCGACCGCGGGGATATCACCCGTCAACTCTGCGACGACGCCGACCTTGATGGTTTGTGCGCCGCCGGTGGGCACACAGCCCCCAAGCGCCATGCTGATGACCATCAGCACGACCAGGAAAGCAAATCCCTTTTTCATGGTTTCCCTCCTTGAATCAGTGGACAGGCGGACAGAGCGAACGATGCGAGGAACGCTATGTTTCACGGAATCGAGATACGCGCACCTCCTTCCTTGAAACTTGAAGAGGGGCGCCCGGCATAGGAGCCAGGCAGGTGGCTTTTCAGACAGAGGTCAGTTTATGCGATTGCGCGGGGGATGTCAAGTCGCACTTCGCGCGCCCGGCCTGCCGCGATGCGAAAGCCGCGCAACACTGGCCGCGCCGGATCGGCCAGGCTGCAAATCAGGTAGACCGCCTCAGGGTAGTAGGCCTGCGCTACGTCGGTGGCCGAGGGGGTCTCCGGGCCGCGGGGGTGCGAGTGGTAGATCGCGGCCAACGCCAACCCCGCGTCCTCGAAATCTATCATCCGCGCCAGCGTGTCGTGATCGAGCTCGTAGGCGACGCGCGGAGTCTGCGAGATGTTGCGGCCCGGATAAACCGCGACCGCCACCCCCTCCCGCCCGGCCACCAGGCCGCACGCTTCGTCCGGGTAACACGCTCGCGCATGATCAACGATCGCCGCGGCAAGGGTGGCAGGCAGAATCAGAGATGCTTCGCTGGAAGCTTGCCGCAATGAAGCTTGACTTGTTGACCCACTGCCTGGAACATGGCGGCTTAACAGAATCGAGCCTGTGCGCAGCCCCCTTTCAGGGTCAGGCGGTTTGACGCTCAGAGAGAGTGACCGGCTAAAGCCTCGATTCCAGCTTCTTGTCATGTTTTTGACTGGGCGCATCCCGCCGTTCCGCGGTGGAGTGCGGAACTCAGCATAACACCATCGAACATCGAACATCGTACATCGTACATCTAGCCCCTACCTCGCCAAAAACGGATTCCCCCGTCGCTCGTGGCCCACCGTGCTGGCCGGGCCGTGGCCGGAGAGGACTGCGTAATCGTCGGGCAGGGTCAGGATCTCGCGGCGGATGCTGTCCAGCAGCGTTTTCAGGCTGCTGCCGGGGAAGTCGGTGCGGCCGATGGCGCCGGCGAAGAGCGCGTCGCCGGTGAACGCGCGGCGGGCAGTGTGATCCACCAGGGTGACGCCGCCGGGCGAGTGGCCGGGCGTGTGGCGCACTTCCAGCGCGATGTCACCGACCCGCACGATTTCGCCCGGTGTCAGGTCGCCGTGGATCGCTGGCGGCTCGCCCGGATCGTAGCCGAGCCAGGCCAGGCAGGTGCGGCGCACGGCTGTCACCAGCGGCCGGTCGGCCGGGTGCAGGTAGAGCGGCGCGGCCGTGGCCTGTTGCAGGTCGCGGCCGCCGAGCAGGTGGTCGAAGTGAGCATGGGTCGCCAGGATGCGGTCGAGCTGCAGGGTGTGCCGTTTCAGCACGGCCAGGATATCGGCCGCGTCGTCCCCGGGGTCAATGACGACGGCAAGCCGCGTGCGCGGGCATCCGAGCACGTAGCAGTTCACCTGCAAGGGGCCGACAGGGAGGATTTCCAGCACGGGTCACTTCTCCGGCGGGGTCTGGACTCTGATGGTTCCCAGGTAGGCGCTGCTGGTGGGTGTGTCTTCGTCGGGCAGCAGCACCAGGCTGAGCCGGTAGGCGTTCGGCGGTAGATCGGCCGGCAGGAGCAGGTCGTGTTCGCCGCGCACGATCTCGCCCTTTTGCCACAGGGGCGTCAGGTAGGTGTCGCCCACCAGGGGCGCTGTCAGTCGGGTGATGGCGTGGCCGGCCGAGTCGTTCAGGGTCAGCTCGAACCACCAATCGGCGCGCGGGGTCACGTTGGCCTGCCAGTAAAAGGTCAGGTGCAGCAGGTCGCCGGGATAGAGCGGCGTAGTGGGCGCATGGCCGAACCCGCGTTTGTAGCGATCGTGTCCCAGCAGGGTGATGCCGCCAAAGTCGAACTGCTGGGTGAATTCCATGTTGAATGCGGCCAGGGGCGGCGGCGTCTTGGCCCGCGCCACCGTCACCGGTGGCAGGCTGACGAAATCGCTGCCATCGGGCAATTTCAGCCGCTCCAATGTCTCGGCATCATACATGCCGATGATGCGGCGATAGGTGCCGGGCGGCGTGCCGGGCGGGATCAGCAGGCCGTGGTTGTCCTGCACCACTTCGCCGGCCTGCCAACTGGTCGTGGGCCGGCTTTCTCCGGCCGGCTCGGCGTCGCGCTGAGCGATCACCTGGTCGCGCGAGTCGAGCAACTGCAAAAAGACCTTGTAGCGGCGGTCAGGCGTGCGGTCGGCCCACCACAGCATCTGCAACTGGGTCACTTCGCCGGCCGTCGGGCTCAGCTTCCAGCCGCGATAGCCCACCAGGGTGAGGTCATTGCCCAGGCGCAGGTCAATCGCCTCTACGGTCTCGTCCGCAGGCCGGCGCTCGGGCATGACGTACACCGCCAGGCGCACGTTGCCGCGCCATTGATCCAGCGTCTTGTAGCCCCGGTTATCGAGCCAGTGCTGGATCAGCCCATCTGGGTCGGCCTCTTGGGTGGCCCAGTAGATGGCGTAGACCTTGTCGTGGTCCAGCAGTTTTGCCAGGTCGGGCTCTGTGGTGGCCGGGTCGGCCGGTCGCTGGCGGGGCAGTAGGTAGATCGGCAGATCGCCGGAGTAATAGTAATCGAAGACTTCAGCCTGGCCCGGCGCATCCAGCAAGACCGCGTCATTGGCCTGCGCGGTGGCCATGATGAACTGGGCGATGCCGCGGTAGTCGTCGCGCGCCACGGCCGGGTCGTTGTAGTAGCGGTTCAGCGTGATGGCGGAGAGGGTGATGATCGTGGAAAGCGTCAGCACGATCCAGCAGGTGGCCAGGATGCCTTGTCCGGCGTTGCCCCTGGCAACGGGCAGGGGGACAGAAGGCCCAAGCTCAGGGACGGATGGCGGTGTACTTGCGGGCCGAGATGATATCCAACTGGCCACCCCTTCCACCCCGCGCGCCAGGAGCAGCACATACGCCGGGCTGCCGATGAGCAGGAACTTGAGGTACGATTCGCGGAACAGCCCCAGGCCCAGGATCATGGCGAGCGGCGCCAGCGCCCAGGCCAGTGGGATCAGCACGCGCAGCCAGTTCAGCCGCACGCTGCCGGTTTGATCCGCCCGGCCGGTCATCGGCCACGGCAGCGCGCCGATCAGGGCCAGGACGGGCAGCAGCCAGACCCACCACCGTGCAGTCTCCGCTTGCGCCACGGGACCCAACCCCAGGGTGAGCAGCAGCAGGCGGACCTGGTCGGCCAGCCCGCGGGCCGTTTCGGGGCCGGGCCAGGCCGTGAGCTGGCGGAGCGCGGTCGGCAGCCAGGGGATGTAGAGGAGCAGGGTGGCGGCCAGCCAGACGCCCCACCGCACCGCCCGCCAGAGGACGTGCCCCCGGCGCGCAGTGACCAGCAGCCAGGCCAGGTAGAGCAGGCTGAGCAGGGCGATCAGGAGTGGAAAGGCGTAGTGTGTGTAGAGGCCCAGCGCCCAGGTGAGGACCAGCAGAACGGCGGGCAAGGGCGCCCACGGCAGCAGCGTCGCTGTCGCGCCGTCGGTTCTATCCAGCGCGCGATCTTCTTGGTCAACCAGCCACCAAAACAGGTGTACGGCCAGCGCAGCCTCCAGCGCCAGCAGCAGGTACATACGCGCTTCCTGGCTGTAATAGATTTGGAACGGCGCGAGGGCGGCGATGAGCGCGACCACCAGGCTGGCCCCGCGGCCGAAGAGACGGCGGCCCAGGTTGGCGGTGACCACCACCAGCAGTATGCCCAGGAACGCGCTGAGCAAGCGCAGCCCGGCCTCGCTGGTCCCAGAGACCAGGGTCCATAACCGCAGCAGCCAATAATACAGCGGGGGATGGATGTCGGCCGATGCGTCGCGCGCGATCTGGGCGAAGCTGCGCGTTGCCAGCGCGGCGCTGTTGCCCTCGTCTGACCAGAGACTCTGGGTGCCGAGTTGGTAGAAACGCAGCACGGTCGCCAGGGCCAGGATCAGCAGCAGCACCAGGAAGAGCAGGTAGGTGTCGTAGCGGGCAGTGCGTTTCATGCTGTGCCGCCTTTCGCCGATATGGCTGCCGCTCGTCGTCGGCACGCCCGCCGGTGGCTGAAGCCGACCGGCTCAGAAGGTGGAAGCCGGTTGGAAACCGGCTGTGAATCACGGTGATAGCTTTACCACCAGGTGCGGGCGCGCACGCGCACGGCGGCAATGCCGGATCGTTCGGTCACCGCCTCGATGCGGGCCTGGTGTGCGCCATCGGCCAGACGCCGCGCGACGACCTGGAACGCAGGGCTGCCGGCTGGCACCGTGACCGGCGGCCCATCGTCCACGGTAACGCGCAGTGTGCCCGATGCCGGCATCACCGCCAGCTCGGCGCCGTGGAAGGTGAAGGTCAGCGCCGCGTCGGGTGCGGCAGCCAACCAGGCGCGGCCGAACGGCAGGGCTTCGGCAGCATCAACTTGCCAGGCCCCCTCAGTTGTCACACCCCACCCGGCCGGCTCGTGTACGCCGGGGTAGAGCGCGGGCCGCTCGGTTGTCATGTAGGCCTTCAGGCTCTCGTAGACGGGCTGCAAGGTGAAATCGGGGTCGGCCAGGCGGAAATAGGCCTCGGGTTTCCCCTCTTTGAACCACTCATCGGTGGCGCGCTTGAAGTACCAGGTGTTGATCACCCCGGCCCAGGGCCATTCGGCCTGTGCGCGCTGGTAGGCCAGGACTGCGTAGCGCGCTTGCTGCTCCAACGTCACCTGGCCGAAACGTTTGTCCGCGATCTCGTCGGGCACCGCGTTCCACGCCATCTCGCTGATCCAGATCGGCTTCGCCGCATCGCCGTTGGCCACCATCAGGTCGCGCACCAACTGCGGCCGGCCATAGTTCATCACCCGCGGGTGCATGCGCCGGTCGGTGGGGCCGGACCACAGGCCATAGGCCTGCATGGCCATGATGTCGAAGTAGGGCGCGGCCCCCGCGTCATACATGCGTTGCAGGAAGACCAGGTCGTTGAGCGCGTTGTGCGGCGGCGGCGCGGCCGGCTGGAGCGCGATGGTGCTGGCCAGCGCGCCGGCGATGATGACAACGTCGGGGTCGGCCGCCCGCGCCCGCGTCGCGCCGATCTTCAGCAGATCGGTGTACTGCTCCGGGCTGATCGGGTAGGCGCCCCATTCCGGGTAGATGTTGGGTTCGTTCCAGAGCTGGTAATAACGGATGCGGCCCCGGTAGCGGTCCACCACCGTGTAGACGAAGTCGCCGAAGTCGTTGTAGTTGTCCGGCGGTGCGAAGGTTCCGACTTCGTCGCCCTGCGCCCGGCTCCACGCGGGCGGCGTGCTGACCCGGACGATCAGCTCCATCCCGTATTTGTCGGCCAGGTCCACGATCTGGTCGTATTTCTCCCAGGCCGAGCGATAGGGCTCGTGGCGACGGTCCTCGAAGTCCCCTTTGCCGTGGATCTCGATGTCTTGCCAGGGGAACTCCTGGCGCAGGAAGTGAAATCCGGCTGCGGCTGCCAGCTTCACCGTCTGCTCCCGCTTGGCCGGCTCCACCTCCTGGTTCAGGAACACGTTGACGCCGAACGGGCTGACATCGGTGTGGCGGACGGCGGCCTCCGGCGCCAAGTGGAGCCGCGGCCGCAACAGGTCGGCGCTGAGGTCGGTCAGGCCCTTGAGCTGCGCGAAGAGGCGTTCCTCGCCGGTGAGGTTGAAGAGGAGGTTATTCAGCGGCCCCCGCGCGCTGAAGACGCCCGCGATGAACGCGGCCGCCAGCACCAGTGCTGCCAGCCACGAAAGGGATCGGCGATGGGGGGAGCGTTTCATGCCGTATGTTTTACGAACACCCTCAGCAAATCAAAGTGAGCATCCTGAGCGGGTTAACGAGATTATCCCCGCGGCGGCGAGTGTCCAGTCGAAGGATGCGACGTTGCCTGGAAGACCGCATCCTTCGGCTGGTGAGCATTCGTTAAGTGCTTTGACTTGCCGACCCGCTCAGGATGCCGGCTTATCGCGTCAGTGGCGTCAATCCCCTACAAACGTAATGCCCGTACACTGCTCGCTCCGGTTGAACGTGTGTACCCACTTTTCCGAGAGCGGCGTCAAATTGCTGGTGCTAAACCCGCCAGGAGTGTCCAGAGTGATGCCGCCAAGCGGTAGGGGTCCCGGGCACTGGACAACGTATACTTCGACCGTCATACCTGCGGGCGCCGGGCCGCCGAAGGGCGAGAAGCCCCAGATGCCGTCACCCACCCCATCACAACCGGAGCACTTGGTGACGCGCGGACCATAGAACGCCGTGTGTACGCACACGCCATTCCGGAGCGCGTTACTGCGGTAGCGCACGAAGCCTTCGTAGTAGCTGTAGCCGGCGTTCGGCTCGCACCGTTCCACGCCTTTCAGCAGCATGAACGGAAACTGCGGCGCGGCCGTCGGCGGTACGGCGGTGGGCGGCGGTGGCGGCGCCGTCGCGCGCGGCCGCGGGGTGGCGGTGGGCGCCGGCGGCGCGGGAATGTTCTGCGCGATCTCGACCGTTTCCAGGCTGCCGCTCAGACTCACCAGGTTCGCGGTGACCCAGGCCATCTGGCCGTTCAGGTCGAACTGCACCCAGGAGCCCTCGGGGTTTTGCGCCTTGACCTCGTAGCTGTCGCCTGCGCGCAGCGTGCCGATCTGCGGGTAGGTGGTGCCAGGGCCGCTGCGCACGTTGACGTTCTGGTTGGCCGTCAGCCGGACCACCGGTTCTGGTGTCGCCGTGGGCGGGACCTCAGGTGTTGCGGTGGCCTCCGGTGTCGGGGTGGCGGGGATCGGCGTCTCGGTCGGGAAGACGACCGGTGTGGGGGTCCACGCCGGGGTCGCGGTGAACGTTGGTTTCGGCGTCTTGGTGGGCGGCAGCGGAGCCGCGGTCGGGCTGAGTTGCGCACATGCGGTGACCAGTGCAATGGCCGCCAGCAGCACAATGAACAGGGTGATTCTACGTTGCATTCAGGATCTACCTCGTGTGAAATGGTGGCAGCCGCCACGCGGGCGCGCCGCGTTGGGAGAGCAGATTCAAACGGTGAAAATTATAGCATAAAGTTGCCCCGGCCCAAACTGGACTCAGAACAGACGCCCGGCAAAGGCGTTTTGTTCCGCTGTCGTGGACGAGCGCCTTTGAGGTCACTGGCACCGGCGCAGCCCCTGCAGCGCGGGCTGGGATTCGGGGTTCAAGTCTAGCGTCTTCTCGAACCATACGATGCCGTTCGCGCAGTCATCGAGATAGGTGTAGGCTAACCCCAGTTGATAGAAGTACTCCTCATTCTCCAAGCCCAGCTCGAACGCTTTGGTAAAGTACTCGATGGCGGATTCCCAGTTGAGCAGGGTGTAGTAGACCCGGCCCAGATGTGCATACGCCAGGGCGAACTCCGGATCGATCTCGATGGCCTTCCTTAAAGTGGCGATGGCGCGATCCGGGTCGCCGTTGAGCGCGCTGGCGTGGCCCAGGGCATCGTAGCCGGTGGGCGTATCCGGGTTGGCTCGCACTGCCTTCTTGAATTGTTCGATGGCCGCATCATAGTTGCGCAGCGCCAGGTGGATCGCGCCCGCACTTGTGTAGACATAACCGAGGTGCGGCTCCAACTCGGCCGCGCGCGCGTACATCTCCAGAGCCTCCTCATAGCGGCCCTGGGTGGAGAGCACGTAGCCCAGGTTGCGGATCACGAACGCGCTGTTGGGGTTCAGCTTCTCGGCCTGGCGGACCTCTTCCAGCGCGCGCGTCCAGTTGCCCCGATCGGCATAGACTTCACCCAAGACCGCGTGCGCCTCGGCCGAGAGGGGGTCCGCATCCACAGCGCGCAACGCGACTTTGATGGCCTCATCGTAGTCCCCAGCCCAGTCCAGGGCCTTGGCCAGGATGGTCAAATTCCAGGCGCTCTCGTTCAGCGCTACTGCCTGGCGCGCAGGTTCGATGGCGCGATCGGGATGGCCGCGCAAGATCCACAGCCAGGCGACCCGGTTGAGGGCTTCATCGTTCTCCGGCTCCAACTCAACCGCCCGTTGATACCCGGCCGCGGCCGCGGCCAACAGGCCGGCCCGGTAATTGTCCTCCGCCTCGGCCAGAAAGCTGACCGCCGAGCGCGTCGGTGTGGCGGTGGGCTGCAACGGGTTGAACGGGTTCTCGAAAAAGCGCGTCTGCGTGGCCAGGAAGTAGATTCCCGGCAGCGCCAGGAGTATGATCAGAAAAATGGTCGGCCAGGGGGAACGCCGTTTGCGCCCCCGGTAACGCCGGTCAATCAGCATCAGTAAGACTCCGAAAACAGGCGCTTCTCTTCGGCCTTGACCCGGACAACCGTGGCGCTGATGCCATCGTGAATGCCGGATTGGCCGTTGCTGGCGATCATGGTCGGGCTGTCCAGGCGCATCGCCGCGCCGTCGTACTCTGTCACCCGGCCGCCGGCTTCGGTCACCAACAGCCAGCCGGCTGCCAGATCCCACGGTTTCAGGCCGGCCTCCCAGTAGCCCTCCAGGTTGCCGGCCGCTATCCACGCCATGACCAGCGCGGCCGAGCCCAGGCGACGCACCGATTGCGCCTGCGCATCCAGCGCCCAGAACTCGGCCCGATTGCTGCCCGGCCCTTGCGCCCGGCCGTGGATGAACCCTGTAGCCAATAGCGCCCGTTCAAGCTCTGGCGTCGCGGACACGGCCAGGCGGCGGTCTCGGCCATCACAGCGCAGCCAGGCGCCGCCACCGAGCTCGGCCCAAAACGTGCAGCCGGTGGCCGGGTGATGGGTGACGCCCAACACCGGCGCGCCGTGCCAGGCCAGCGCCAGGTTCACCGCGAAGATGGGCAGGCCGTGGGAGAAATTGGTGGTGCCATCAACCGGGTCCACCAGCCACACCCATTCGGCGGCCGGCAAGCCGCCGCCGGCGCTTTCTTCGGCATGGATCGCGTGCGCCGGGAACCGCGCCCGCAGTGCATCCAGGATCAGCCGTTCCGAGGCGAGGTCGGCCTCAGTGACGATATCGAAATGGCCCTGCTTGGTGCGGGTGCGGCTGGCATCCAGGCCGCGCTCAAGGATGCTCCGTAGCAGGTCGCCCGCCTGGTGCGCCAGGGCGATGGCAAATTCGCGAGTGGTTGTGTCCAAAGGTGTTCCTTGTACTGCGTATTGCGTACTGCGTGAGGGGTGTGATGCACGTATCGTTATGCCTGATCGCATCCCGTTTCACGCAGCCCAGCCCGGATCAGGTTGGGTCGCACCTGTTTAGGGTAGTCACGTCCCAAAAGCTGCAGCATGTTCGCCGCAGTCAGCCGCCGGGATCCATCGGCGCGCGGGCAGCGCGGTGGCGGGGGTGGGAAGCCGCTGGCACGGGCGAAACGGGCCAACTCGGCCTCGGCGATGTAGATCAGCGGCCGGATCAGCCGGAAGCGGCCGGCGAAGTAATCGGCGACCGGCGCCAGGCCATAGACGTTCCCGCCGTACAGAAAGTTCAATAGCGTGGTCTGCGCGGCATCGTCGGCATGGTGCGCATAGGCGACCACATTGCAGCCCAGCGCATCGGCCGCGGTGAAGATCGCCTTCCGCCGCAGCCAGGTGCAGCGCTGGCAGCCCAACGGCCGCGCTTCGCCCTCGTCCATCTCCGGCAGCACGACCCGATAGGGCAGCGCTTGCGCCGCCAGCCACGCTTCCAGCGGCTCGTGCGGCGCCAGGATGCCGGTCGCGTCTCCGCGCACGTGGACGGCCGCCAGCTCGAAGCGGGCGGGCCAGACGCGTGGCAGCCGGCGCAGCAGATCCAGCAGCGCCAGGCTGTCTTTGCCGCCCGAAACCGCCACCGCCACCCGGTCGCCCGGCCGCAGCATGGCGAACTCGCGCAGCGCGCGCTGCACATCCCGCAGGATGAAATGGGCCAGGCGGTCGGGATCAGGGAGCGGCGCCACGAGTGGCCATCCATGCTGCGCGCAGGCGGCGCACGACCTTCATCGGCACATAGATGCCGCCCAGGTCGGGCTCGTTGGGCCGGATGCCGTGAAAATCGGTGCCGCCGGTGAACAACAGGCCATAGCGCCGCGCAACACCCAGCAGGTATTCAACCGTGATCGCATCGTGGCGCGGATAATACACCTCGATGCCGGCCAGCCCCGCTGCGATCAACTCCGGCAGCATCACATCCAGATCGAACGCCGCCTGGATCGCCCCGTACCGGTCGTAGAACACCGGATGGGCCAGCACCGGCAGCCCGCCGGCGCGACGGATCAGCGCGCACGCTTCGGCCGGCGTAAACTTGGTGCGTTCGACGTAGGCCGGGCTGTTGCGGCCGATGAAACGGGTGAAGGCATCCTGGTAGCCGTGCGCGTGGCCGGCTTCCACCAACGCTTGCGCCACGTGCGGTCGGCCCACCGCGCCCTCGCCGGCGATCTCCAGGATGCGCTCGAACCGCACCGGCGCGCCCATCGCCGTCAGCACCTCGGCCATTTTGCGCGCCCGGCCCACGCGACCCTCGCGAATGCGCGCCAGTTGCGTGTTCAATTCATCGTGGCCGGGGTCCACGAAGTAGCCCAGCACGTGAGCTTCGGCGCGCGGCACGTCGGTGTTGATCTCGACGCCGGGGATCACCTCCACACCCAGCGCCCGGCCGGCCGCAGTCGCTTCAGCGACTCCGGCCGTGGTGTCGTGATCGGTGACCGCCAGCACCTTCAACGCCAGCCGCGCCGCCCGGTGTACGAGCTGCGCCGGCGTCAAGCTGCCATCGGAGGCAGTGGTGTGGATGTGCAAGTCTACTTGATTCATGGCTCAGGCGTCAGTGGTCAGGCGTCAGCTTACACATTCCACACTCTACACATCCCACATTCCACATCGTCCATCCAACCTCCAACCTCAAACAAACATCACCAATCCCGCCTCGGCCAGCAGCTTGAAGTAGGCCAGCGGGGTGTCAGCGGGCTCCGCGTTGACCTCCAGCGCGGTCAGGTCGGCGATCTCGGCGATGGTGTGCTGGCCGTCGGCCCAGTACTGCCAGAGGGCGGATTGGTCGTGCAGCGCGGCGCCGGCCCGTTCCACCAGCGCACGATAGGCAGGCAACTGGTCGGGGTGGTCCGCCTGCAGGGCCAGGTCAACGTCAATCGGGCCGGGGTGCAGGCGCCGCGGGTACAGAGTTGCTGCCTCAGCCCGCCACGGCGCCGCGTCGGGCGGCGGCTCGGCCAGCGGGATGGCCGCGATCTGCGCCTGCGCCCAGGCCAGCTCGTCGGCCGCGGTCGCGGCGACGCGGGCGCGCAGGGCCGGCAGGGCGCTCGTGATGCCGGCGTCTATGCGCGTC
>DAOUAT010000449.1:0-4290 GCA_034433275.1 Anaerolineae bacterium | reverse complement strand
GGGGCGGGCCGCGGCCAGCGCCTCGGCCTCGGATTGGCCCCGGAACAGGTCGGCGGGGATGTCCAATCCCAGCGCGGCCGCGATGCCCTGGACGACATGCCGCACGCCGTACTCGCCCACGCGCTCGAAGTGGCCGCTGCGCTTGCCGATGATCGTCCCTTGCCAGCCCATCCGCTGCGCCTCGATGTAGACCGCGTTCTCGGTGACCGGATCCAGCTCTTCCAGCACCAGGATCGTGTCGCAATGCCGCAGCAGCGCCCGAATCTGCTCGTGCGGCAGCGGGTGGACGCTCACAATGCGCAGCACCGACGCCGCAGCCGGGTCAAACCCGTACCGCGCCGCGATCTCGAACCCCTCATCCAGGTACGCGGCCGTAATGCCGGCGGCGAGGAGGCCGAGCGAATGAGCGAATGGCGAATGGGCGAATGGCGAGTGAGGCTCTTGGAGATTCGCTGATTCGCTGATTCGAGATTCGCTGATTCGCAACTCGTTCAACCCGCGCTCCCCAATCCACCCCTCCGCCCGTTCCAGCCGCCGGATCACGTCCCGGTGCTGGGCCTGGGCGATGGCGGCGCCGGCTTTGGTGTAGATGTTGATGTCGCGCACCAGTTTGGGCTGACGCTCGGGCCAGACGGGCGGCTCATCGGGCAGCTCGATGACCGAGAAGGAACTCGAATTGGCCGTCACCAGGCGCACGAAGACGGGCGAGCCGACCGCCTCGGACAGGTCGAACGCGGCGCGGGTCAGGTCGTAGGCGTCCTGCACGCTGACCGGGTCGAGCATCGGCAGGTCGGACATCAGCGCGAAGCCGCGCGAGTCCTGCTCCACCATGCCCGCGTTCGCGCCCGGATCGTCGGCCACGTAGATCACCAGGCCGCCGGTGACGCCGGAGTGCGCGGCCGAGACCAGCGAGTCGTAGGCCACGTTGAGGCCCGACATCTTCATGGTGCAGAGCGCCCGCTGCCCGGCCCACGCCGCGGCCGCCGCGATTTCGAACGCGACCTTCTCGTTGGTGCTCCACTCCACGTGGACGCCGGCCGGTTGCATGTCCAGCAGGCTCGCCAGCGCGCCGGTGGAGGGGGTGCCGGGGTAGCCGGTCGCCATGGTGATGCCCGCGTGCAGCGCGCCGAGGGCGAGGGCTTCGTTGCCGGTCAATAGTTTGGTTGCCAAAGTTCGCCTCCCGATTGCATTTCGTACTACGGATTGCGTACAGAGTCGCCATTCCTACTCATTCAGACACAAAGGTAGATATGCCAGCCGTGCAATAAATTCGCGCCTTACCAGGAAGAAGTTGAATGCTTCCAGAGTAATGCGTGCCCCGGAGTTCAAAGTTGGTGGCGCATATTCGTGTGCATTCACTGCTATTGCGCATGGATTGCATGCCGGATCGGTTACCCAGACGGGCCCTCCGCTCTGTCCTGGCATCATGTCATTGTCATAGAAGAACAGGCGCGTCTGCGATGTCTGGATCGTGCCGCCAGCCGACCACAGGGTTGTTGCCCCTTTATCTCCAGGGTAACCGGCTACCGCTTCATAGGTGCCATTGGCGCTGCCAGAAATCACCTTCATGCCAAGATTGCCGGTCTGATAGCCTATCCTACATCCCAGGTCATAGACACCATAGTCGTATCCAGGATCAGCATTATCATACCAAGGCAAGAGAACCCATCCTCTGAGCGCGCGACAAACGCCAAATGGCTGTGGATTTGGCGCGTCTGTGTTCAACGCCGGTGTCACCGTAACGTTGTAGGCATAGGTATTTGCACCGCCAGAGCTATATACGCAGTGTCCAGCGGTGACCAAAGTGCTTGGCCCCAGCATCCAACCCGAACATGAAAAGGTCTCAGAGTCATTCCATTGCCCTTGTATCTTGACCATAGCCGTCCAGGGAAAGACAGTGGTATCACTAATTTTGATTCTGTCATCCGAGCCGATGATTCGATCCGGTGCAACGCTGAACTTAGAGCGAGAATGAGCGTGTGGATTGAAAGGTAGCAAGAATCGATTAGGATCAGTTGGGTCGCCGTATTTGTCCGCCAGCAGTTGGGCCTGTGTCTCGAAGTCGTTGATCTGGCAATCACTTGACAGAGTGACAACTCGACCATCAGGTATTCCTGCCCTAAGCTCTCGACAGTCCCGGCCAACTTCCCTGGTCGGCGTGGGAGAGGCTGACGGAGTTGGAAGCGGAGATTGAAAACTCGACAAGCCAACAATTCTTTTATTGGATTGTGATTGTGCTGGTGAAACCGCATCTCCTTTGACTTCGTCTCCGGCTAGTCCCAGCGAGCCTAGCGTAAGTCCTATCAATACGACAAGGCCAAGGGCGAACGCAAAATGCTTTTTTATGGAGATCATCCTTCCTCTTCCCTCTTTACTTTACGATGGCTATTTCCTGGGCATTTGCCTGAACAGGATCGGAGGTCAGGACAGGACCCACAAACAGAACCTCTACGATCTGTCCTACTCGGAGTTGAATGGCGGTGGTCATGACATATTCCCCTTGTTGCTTGTCGAAAATGCGTGTGTCATTAGTTATGCCCACCCGAGCTTTGTCGTAGGAGGTATCTGCCTCTTTCTTACCTTCGACATACAGACCTGTTGTGTTCTGCCCTTGAGAGTAGATTTTTGTGATGGTCCCGCGTAGGTCAGGACCGCGCTGCAATAGCATCGGGGTTGTTTCGGTGGGGGTCACTGTGGGTGAACCTGGTAGTACACAACCCAACAATGCGGAAGAAACTAAGATAGCCGAGAATAGTATGTGCATCGTGCGTCGCAGTCTCTTCATGGAAACTTCTCCCTTCGCATGAACAGCACGGATTACTGTCTGCAGATACGAATACATGACCTAACTACAGCAGTACGCAATACGCAGTACGTAGCATTGGTCACTTCACCGGCTCCCCCACCCCCGCCATCGTCGCCAAAAACCGTCCCTGCCCCGGTACCGCGACCACCTCGCCGCCTTGCAGCACCGGCTTGCCGCGCTGGAACGACAGCTCCGGCCAGCCGAGCACCGTGTGGCCTTCGTAGAGGGTATAGCCCACCTTGGAGTGCTGGTTCTCGGCGCGGATGGTGAACTCGCGGTTCGGGTCGAAGACCACCAGGTCGGCGTCCGAGCCGGGGGCGATGGCGCCTTTGCGCGGGTAGAGGCCGAAGATGCGCGCCGGGTTCTTGCTGAGCACCTGGGCCAGCCGCACCGGACCGATGTGACCCTCGTTGACCCCGCCGTGATATGTCATGGGCAGCAGCGTCTCGATCTGCGGCGAGCCGAAGCCCTGCGCCAGGAAGTCGCCGTGGACGTCCTTGCTCTTGGGCGCGTGATCCGAGGCCACCACCGACAGCGTGCCGTCCCGCAGCCCAGCCCACAGCGCCAGCCGGTCCTCCTCCGAGCGGATGGGCGGGCCGATCTTCGCCAGCGCGCCGCGCGTATCCAGGATGTCCTGCGTCAGGTTGAGGTACTGCGGGCAGGTCTCGCCGTAGACGGGCAGCCCGGCGGTGCGAGCATCAACCAGGTGACGCAGCACGCGGCGCGTGGTGACGTGGGGGATGTAGAGCTTGCAGCCGGCCACCTCGGCCAGGCGGATGGCTCGGAAGACCCCTTCCTCTTCCAGCGCGGGCGGCCGCGAAGCGTTGAAGAACTTCGCGGAGGCGTTCGGCCCCTTGAGGTATTTGTCCTCCAGGTAGTCAATCGCGCCGCCGTTCTCGCAGTGGACGATCGCCATGCCGCCGCCCTCGGCGATCAGGTCCATACCTTTAATAAGCTGGTAGTCGTCGGTGTACCAGCCCTGCTTCAGGTAGGTCTGGAAGAACTTGAAGGTGCGCACGCCCAGCCGCATCACCGCGGGGATCTCGGGCACCTGCTTGGGCGCCTCGAACATGCCGCCGTGCAGGCCGAAATCCAGGGGCGACCGCTCGCTGGCGTCGGCCAGCATCTTCTCAACCTCGCGCAGCAGGCTCTCGCCGGTGCGCGCATAGGCGAAGTGCAGCACCGTCGTGGTGCCGCCGTAGGCCGCCACCCGCGCGCTGTGCTCTACGTCGTCCAGGTAGACCGGGTGTACGTGGACGTCAATGATGCCGGGGAAGATGTACTTGCCCGCCGCGTCAATGATCCGCCCCGCGCCCTCCCGCGGCAGCTCCGGCCCCACGGCCGCGATGGTTTCGCCGCGCACGGCGACATCTGCGCGGAACATCCGCCCGCCGGTGACGACGGCGCCGTTGGTTAATAAGAGGTCGTACTGTTCCATAATGTTTACCTCAACCGCGCTCTGGAATCGAGGCTTTAGCCGGTTG
>DAOUAT010000448.1:0-36177 GCA_034433275.1 Anaerolineae bacterium | reverse complement strand
GCGCTGGACACGGCCGCAGCGGCACGCGCACCGGGCGTGTTGGCCGTGCTGACCGCGGCCGACATCGCCGGCGAGAACGGCCTGGGCGACTACAGCCAGGAGGAGCCGGTGCTGTGCCCCATCGGCGCGACGGTGCGCATGGTCGGCGCGCCGGTGGCGCTGGTGGTCGGAGAGACGCTCGCCGCGGCGCAGACCGGCCTCGCCGCGATCCGGGCCGATTACGAGGTGCTGCTACACGTCTTCGAGACCGAGGAGGCGTTACGCCCCGACGCCATCCATATCGCCGGCCGTCCCGACAACGTCCTAACCACCTACGAGGTGAAACACGGCGACCTGGCCGCGGCGTTCGCGGCCTCGGCGGCGGTCGTCGAAACGGAGCACCGCACCGCGTTCCTGGAGCACTCGGCGCTTGAGCGGGAGACGCTGCTGGGCTGCTACGACGACGAGAGCCGGCTGACCGTCACCGGTGGCTGCCACGAGCCGTTCTACCAGCAAAAGTACATCGCCAACTCGCTGGCGCTGCCGCTCGACCGGGTGCGGGTGATCATGCCCACCACCGGCGGCTCGTTCGGCGGCAAGCAGGATCCCTGGCCGTTCATCGCCACCGCGCTGATGACCCAGGCGGCCCGCCGGCCGGTGCGGTTGGTCTACTCGCGCACTGAATCGTTCGACGCCTCGCCCAAGCGCCATCCGTATGTCGTCCGGAGCAAGATCGGCGCGAGCGCCGACGGCCGGCTGACCGGCATCCGGGTGCGCATTGACGCCAACACCGGCGGCTACGATGGCGGCGGCCAGTACATCCCCAACTACGCGGTCACCGCCAGCGGCGGGCCGTACCACTGGCAGGCCGTGGATGCGCACGCGCGGACCGTCTACACCAACGGCCCCAAATCCGGCCAATACCGCGGCTTCGGCACCGCGCAATCAACCTTCGCGACCGAGTGCGCTCTAGACGAGCTGGCCGAGCGGCTGGGCCTCGACCCACTGGAGTTCCGCCTGCGCAACACGCTGAAAACCGGCGAAACCTCCTTCCTGGGCTACCCCGTGGCCGAAACCATCGGCTTCCCCCAAGTGCTCGAAGCCATCCGGCCGCACTACGAGGCGTACCTGGCGGACGCGGAGGCGTTTAACTCCGGAGTGGAGGCTGTGCGCCAGCCTCCTTTAGGATTAGCCGGTCTCTCGGGTCAACGCGAGTTACCGGCTGAAGCCTCGACTCCAGGGTCATCCGCGGCCGAGTCGTTCGCATCTGAGGATGCCCACTCCGCCAACTCGCCATTCGCTGATTCGCCATTCGCCCATTCGCCATTCGCTGTTCGCGCCGTCGGCCTCGCCGGCATGTGGTACCGCTTCGGCAAGTCGGGCACGCTGCGCATCGAGGCGCACGCCGAACTGGCACCGGACGGCCGCTTCGTGGTCTACTGCACCGCGGCCGACTACGGCCAGGGCATCGCCACAGTCATGTCGCAGATGGCCGCCGATGCGTTAGGCGTGCCGCGGGGCCGCATCGAGGTCGTCAACGGCGACACCGCCCGCGTCCCCGACAGCGCCATCCAGGGCGCCTCGCGGGCCACCTACTTCGTCGGCGGCGCGGTGACCGCGGCCGGGCGGGCGCTGAAGCGCGAGATCCTGGGCATGGCGGCCGAACATTTGGATCGCAACCCGACCACGTTGCGGGTCGAGGCAGATCGAGTGGCAGCGCCGGACGGCACAACCATCAGCCTGGCCGAAATCGCGGCCGAGTTCGACCGCATCGGCAAGCCGCGGCGAATCCGTGGGTTCTTCGATCTGACCGACAAGTACCTCACCCCCCCTGCCCCCCTCTCCTGCGAGGAGAGGGGGGAGAAGCCTCCCCCTCTCTCGCAGGGAGGGGGTCGGGGGGTGGGTGACGCGCAGGGAGGGGGTCCGGGGGTAGGTGGCGCCAAGCCCGAATATGTCCCCCTCTTCGTCACGGGCGCGCACGTGGCCGAGGTGGAGGTGGACCTGCGGACGGGCCAGGCGCGCGTCCTGCGCATGGCCGCCGCACACGACGTGGGCCGCGTGGTCAACCCGCTGGACGCCGAGGGGCAGATCGAGGGCGCCATGCTCATGGGCGTGGGCGCGGCGCTGATGGAGGAGCTGCTGCCCGGCCACACGCGCGGCTTCACCGACTACTACCTGCCCACCGCCAAATCCATGCCGCAGACCGACGTCATCCTGGTGGAAGTGCCCGGCCTGCACGGCCCGCACGGCGTTAAGGGCCTGGGCGAGGCAGCCATGCTCCCCGCCACGCCGGCGATCATCAACGCCATGTCGCGCGCCATCGGCGTCCGACTGCGTGAGATCCCGGCCACGCCGGAGCGGGTGTTGCGGGCGATTGACGACGGACGACGGATGACGAACGACGAACGATGGATGACGAACGACGAATGACGGACGACCGATGATGTCATGCTGAACGGGTCTGTCGCTCAAAACACATCGCGGCGAGTCGCCAGTGAAGCATCTCGTCCCGTGCCTGGGGTAGAGACCCTTCGCTGGTGTTGAGCGGTAGTGAGCGTTGAGTCGGTAACCCGCTCAGGGTGACAGCCCATTGTTGAAACAGAAGATATGACCGAATACCTGATACCCAATACCATTGAAGAAGCCATCCACCTGCTCTCGGCGCACGCCGGCCGGGCGCGCATCATCGCGGGCGGGACCGACGTGCTGCCGGACCTGCGCAAGGGCAAGCACGAGCCGGTTTGCCTGGTGGATGTGACGCGCATCCCGGAGCTAACGAGGATAGAACTAAATCTCCAGGACTCGCAAACTGGATTGAAGGCTTTAGCCGGTCTCTCTGGTTCACGGGAGCAACCGGCTGAAGCCTCGATTCCGGAGCACCACTTGACTGCCTATCGGGGAGGTGGCTATATCACAGTTGGCGCGGCGGTGACGTTTGCCATGCTGCGCGAGCACCCTTACTTGCAGCAGCACGTCCATGCGCTGGTGGAGGCGGCCGCGTCTGTGGGCGCGGCGCCGATCCAGGCGGCGGCGACGTGGGGCGGCAACCTGGTGCAGGCCATGCCCGCGGCCGACGGCGCGATCAGCGCAATCGCGCTGGACGCGGAGCTGCACGTGGCCGATGCCGCAGGCGAACGCTGGCTGCCGGTCCTCAGCTCCTTCCTGGGGCCGGGCCGCTCGACCATTGACCCGACGCGGCAGATCATCACAGCCATCCGCTTCCCGATCCCAGCGACGCCCTGGGGCACCGCCTGGCGCCGCGCGGGCCGGCGGCCCTCGCTGATCCTGCCCACCCTGAACTGCGCGGTCAAGCTGGTGCTGGACGCCGACGGAGGCCGCATCACGCAGACCGCCATCGCGCTCGGCCCGGTCGCATCCTGCCCGCACCGCGCCGCCGAGGCCGAGGCGTCCCTGATCAGCCGCGCGCCCGGCCCCGAGGCCTTCGCCGAAGCCGCGCGCCTGGCCCAACACAGCGCCGACCCGCGCAGCAGTATCCACCGCGCCTCCCGCGAGTACCGCCTGGCGATCCTGCCGGCCTTGGTGGAGGAGGCGTTGGGCATGGCGGCGGAGCGCGCTCGTGGTGCGTAGTGCGTGATCCGTTTCAGTTATGCCGAAACGCAGAAAGCCTTCACGCACCACGCAACACGCAACACGTAACACGCAGTACGTAATGCTTTCGAGGAGATTATTCCATGCCCCTACAATCCAACTACACCTCCTACGACACCCCGCGTTTCCGCAAAGTGTCAGACGACCAGATCGAGCGGCTGCACCATGCCAGCCTGGAGATCCTGGACCGCACCGGCGTGTGCCTGTACGAGCCGGAGGCGCTGGCGCTGCTCCAAAAGAAGGGTCTGCACGTGGAAGCGGGCAACCGCGTGCGCATCCCGCCCGGCCTGGTGGAGTGGGCGTTGAGCGTCGCGCCCAAGCGCGCGGTGATCTGCGACCGCAACGGCCGCCGGGTGATGCCGCTGGAGCGCAACAACGTCTTCTTCGGCCCCGGCTCCGACTGCCCCAACGTCATTGACGTGCAGACCGGCGAGCGCCGCCGCGGGACGCTGCAAGACGTGGCCGACGCGGCCCGGGTCTGCGATGCGCTGCCCAACATTGACTTCCTGATGTCGTTCTGCATCGCGTCCGACATCCCGGCTGAGATCTCCGACCGCTATCAGATGCGCGCCATGCTAATGAACAGCACCAAGCCGATCCTGTTCGTCACCACCGAGTTCCCCGGCTGCGTGGACGTGATCAAGATGGCCGAGGCGGTGGCCGGCGGCGAAGAAGCCTTGCGGCGCAACCCCATCTGCGCGCTCTACATCAACGTCACCAGCGCGCTGCGCCACAACGAGGAGGCGCTGCAAAAGCTGCTCTTCATGGCCGGCAAGGGACTGCCCACCACCTACACCCCGGTCGTGCTGCGCGGGGTCAACGGCCCGGTGACCGCGGCCGGCGCCATCGCCCTGGCCAACGCGGGCGAGCTGGCCGGCCTGGTGATCGCCCAGCTCAAGCGCGAGGGCGCGCCGATCATCCTCACCGGCGGCGTCAACGACATGCTCGACATGCGGACCACCGTGGATGCCTACGCCGATCCCAACAACCGCGTCATGCTGGTGGAGCTGGCGCACCGCTACGACCTGCCCATTTTCGGCCTGGGCGGCTGCAGCGACTCGAAGGTGCCGGATGAGCAGGCCGCCGCCGAAGCCGCGTTCTCCCTGATCCTGGAATCGCTGGCCGGCGCGCAGATGATGCACGATGTCGGTTACCTGGAAGGCGGCATGTGCAACTCCATCGAGCAGATCGTGATGTGCGACGAGTTCATCGCCTACACGCGGCAGTTCATGAAGGGGCTGGAGGTCAGCGAGGAGACGCTGGCGCTCGACCTGATTGACGAGCTTGGCCCGCACGGCGACTGGATGGGCACTGATCACACGCGGCGTCACTACCGCGCGGACTGGTATCCCAAGCTGTTCGACCGCCGGCCGTTCGAGGATTGGCAAGCAGCCGGCGCCAAGACCCTCCGGGCCCGCGCCCGCGAGCGCGCCCTGAAGCTGTTGGCGACGCACAAGCCGGAGCCGCTGCCGGCGGATGTGCAGCGGAAGGTGGATGAGATTGTGGAGCAGGCGAGGTAGGACGTACTACGTGTTGCGTGGTGCGTGCCAGCCGGTCACTCTCATCTGCGCACCAGACCGCCTAAAGGCTCGATTCCGATACCGCGATAGGCAGGGGAACTTCGATGCGAGTCGTGCAACCAACCGGGCGCCGCGGGAGCCTCAAATGGATTCAGTCGCTGGCGGAGCGGCGGCCTGACCTGTGCAATGCGCAGCTTCGCGCGCAAGGCGCGCTGCCGGACGGAGGCTCGCTCCACTGGCTGTCGCCTCGGCGCGACGATGGCTGGGCCGAGTATCGCGACGCGGCCTTCCTGCACCGGATCGGGCATCCCGAACTCACTGCGGCGCTGAGGGACTTCTGGCCGCGCGGCGGTCCGCAATGGGATGGCCTGGCGCGGGATGCGGGCAGCAGAATCTACCTATTCGAAGCAAAAGCCCACTTGGGCGAGATGGCCTCGACGTGCCAGGCATCACCGAAGTCCCGTGCTCGGATCGAAGCGGCGCTGAACGAGGCAAAGGCCGCCTTCGGTGCGGCGTCGGGGGCAGACTGGCTGACCGGCTACTACCAGTACGCCAACCGGCTGGCGCACCTGCACTTTCTGCGCCGGGCCGGCGCCAAGGCATGGCTGGTCTTCCTGTACTTCACCAACGACGAGGAGATGCAGGGGCCAGACTCCGAAACGATCTGGCGCACACACTTGGAGGTTGTCCACAAACACCTCGGCTTCCCGCAGGAGACACACCTTTCGGGCGTCATCAACGTGTTTGTAGACTCGCGCGAGTTCTGCTGAACGGTGAACTCTCCTCTGCGGAGTACGCAATACGGAATACGCAACACGCAACACGCATCACGAGCCACCCATGCCCATCCCAAGATACCCAGAATTCTTCAACGACGTCTTCGGCCCCATCATGCAGCCGGGGTCAAGCTCGCACACGGCCGGGCCGTGCCGCATCGGCTACCTGGCGCGCGGCTTGCTGGGAGAGGATCTGCACGCGATTCATGTCCTGCTGGATGCAAACGGCTCCTTTGCCGGCGCCTTCGGGGTGATGGCAGAGGATCGGGCCATGGTGGCCGGCGCGCTGGGCTGCCTGCCGGATGACGAGCGGCTGTTCGACGCCTTCGCCATCGCAGAGCGGGCCGGGATTAGTTACCGCTTCGAGTTTGGCCGCATCACCGAGAGCCAGCACCCCAACGCGGTGAAGTTTATGCTGGCCGCCGCAGACGGCCGAACCGTGTCGCTGGTGGCCGACTCCACCGGCGGCGGCATGATCGAGACGCGCGTGGTGGATGGCTACGAGTTGCGCACGGTGGGAGACGCGTACGTGTTGTTGGTCTTCAACGGGGACGCGGACGACGCGGAGGACGCAGACAACGCGGACAGACGAGTATCAACTCCAGACGATTGCCGGAACAAACATAAGACTGATCCGCGTTCTCCGCGTAGTCCGCGTTGTCCGCGTCCCGGTTCTGTCGGCTCCCCTTTCCTTGCTTCTGCATTCGAGCGCGTGGCTGCCGGACTGCCGGGGCTGGTTGAGATCGGGACGAGCGCAGGCGACACCTTGTATTGGGCGCGCCTCTCTCAGCCGCCCGACCTGGACGCGATCCGCCGCGCGCTGCCGGGCTGCCGCGTGGCGCTGCTGCCGCCGGTGCTGCCTGTGCTGGATACGCCCGACCGCAAGCCGCAGCTTTTCGACACCATGGTCCGCTGGCGGGAGATCGCTGCGGAGCGCGGGCTGTCGCTGGCGGAGACAGCGATTCAGTACGAGATGGACGCGTCAGACTGGAGCCGACCGGGGAAGTGACCGGCTGCACCGGCGAGACCGGCATCTGCGGCGCGATGGCCGCGGCCGGGACGGTAGCAATGGCTGGCGGCGCGCCGGAGCAGGCCGAGCATGCGGCGTCGCTGCTGCTCCAGGCCGTGGTCGGCGTGCCGTGCGATCCCATCGCGGGCGGCGCGAGCCAGCCGTGCCGCAGCCGGATCATCAACACCACCTGCACGGCCCACGTTTTTGCCGACCTAGCGCTGGCGGGCCGGGATGCGATCCTGCCGCTGCACGAGGCGATTGACTTGGTGGATCAGATCGACCGCAGCCTGCCGCCAATGCTGCTCTGCACCGGCCAGCCGCCGGCGGACAGGTCGGCGCGGATGGCCTTCATGGGAGAGTTCGAGCGCCTGCAAACCGTAGGAGGCGAACCAGCGGTGGAGCGGATCTCGGCCGGCGGCGGGCGCAGGATCTGGGTCGTGCATGATGGCTGGATGTATGAGCTCTACTTCCCTGCCCCTAGTACTACGACCGCACTTGCCAAAACGGGCAATCCGGCGATAATGGAGGTGAACCCACTACGCCGGAGGACCCATAATAAGCGAAGACCTGGATCAATGGGCGGACGACTTCGCCGCCTTCCATGCTCGCTTTGCCCACTTGTTTGTACGTCGCGAGCCGCGCGAACAGGTCGTCAAGTACTTGCGCGCCTTGCTGGCGCCGATCCCCAGCAAGAACGGCTGGCAGATGGCGGAAGTCATGGGGGATCAGACCCCAGATGCCGTGCAGCGCCAGCTGTACCAGGCCGAGTGGGATGCGGCCGCGGCGCGCGATGTGTACGTGCAATTTGTGTGCGAGACGTTCGGTGACGCCGCTGGCATCGGCGTGGTCGATGAAAACGGGTTCATCAAGAAGGGCAGCCATTCGGTGGGGGTGAAACGAAAGTACAGCGGGACCGCGGGCAAGGTTGAGAACTGCCAGATCGGGACGTTCTTGAGCTACGCCAGTGCGTTCGGGCATGTCTTTGTTGACCGGCGGCTGTATCTGCCGGAAGAGTGGAGCGCCGACCCTGAGCGCCGCGCCCAGGCCAAAGTGCCGGCGGACGTGGCGTTTCAGACCAAACCGCAGCAGGCCATCGCCATGCTCGAGTCTGCCTGGGCGCACGGGGTCCCCATGCGCTGGATGTGCGGCGACGAGGTGTACGGCGAGTCCACCGCGCTGCGCGAGGTCGGGGCGGGCAGCAGGCGGTGGTATGTGTTGGCGGTCCGCACTACTGAGCCGATCTGTTGGTTGGCCTCGATCCGCAGCCAGGCGGTCAAAAAAGGGGGGCGCGCGAACCGTTCCTGGCCGAACTGACGGTGCCCGAAGTCCGGCGCTTGCTTGAGGTGGCCCTGCCGTTGCCACCGCGCTCCTGGGAGTTGCGGCTCGCTTGGTCGGACTGGCGCCGTGCCAAGCGGCAGCAGGCTCGGCGCAGTCATCGCCGTCACCGGCTACTGCGCAATCTGACTGGCCTCATCCGTGGCGGCCAGTCACCATAACTGCGGTTGTAGTACTAGCCTGCTGCCGGCCCGGCGAGGGCTGGCCAGGCAGATTGAGGCCTTCATTGCCAGCGTGCGGTTCATCCCGGTGGCGCCGACGCCGACTCCCACTGAGACACTGACCCCGATACCGCCAATGACACCTGCGCCGACACCGGTCCCATAACCCAACGCGGAGGGCATGATGGGCCGACCGGGGATGATTGGATGCATATCGAACCGAGAATACTGCGCTGCCTGCTCGACATGCCTATCGGACGCCGAAGACCTGGAGACAAAAACTGCTGCTTTGGTGAGGCTCGCAGCTATTCCAAGCCGCGGTTGGTCGCGCCGGAGCTGGCGCGCGTTGCCCAGCCTCATCCACTAAACTGACCGGACGCCCAGATGATCACCCTGCTGCTCAAGAACCTGCTGTTCACCCTACTCGTGCCGGGCACGGTTGCGGCGTATGTCCCCCTGATCATCGCCCACGGCCGGGGCGTCACGTCAGAGCCGCTCTTGCTGACCATCGGGGTCCTACTGATCGGCCTGGGCGCCGGCGTCTACACCTGGTGCCTGTGGGATTTTGCCGCGTTCGGCCGCGGGACGCCGCTCCCGCTTGCTGCGCCGGTGCGGCTGGTCGTGCGCGGGCCGTACCGCTACACGCGTAATCCGATGTATCTCGGCGTGCTGAGCGTCATATTGGGTTGGGCGGCTATCCGGCCGGCGGCCGCCTGCGCGCTCCTGCTGTACGCGGCCCTGGTCGCGATCGCCTTTCACACTTTTATCGTTCACTGTGAAGAGCCAAAGTTGCGGGAGTCCTTCGGCGCTATATACGACGCCTACGCAGCGCAGGTCGGCCGTTGGCTGCCGCGGCACCGATCCGCCTGAGGACGCGCCGATGGCAATAGTTGCACAGGGTGTTCTTCGGTGCAATCCTGCTGATGGGCCGAGCGTTGGCCATGAAATCTAGCCCGACTGTTTGGGCCACACCTGCCCTTGCGGCGGAGCGTCCCGGAGCCCCCGAACCAGAGTGGTCTCCGAGATTGCGAGACAGCGCGGGGCAAGTGGACTCGCCAACGCCCCCTTTTCCATGGCTGTCTGCATCCAAAGCGAGCGCGGCCACACGGTGCGCCGCGACGGACCGTATCGTCACGTGCGCCACCCAGGCCATATGGGCTACGCGCTCCAGTCGCTGGCGATGCGTTACCCCTTCAGCAATCCCCGTCTCCGCCAATCGGCGACAGATTGCTCCAGCCAGGCCTGTACCGCATCGCCGTGCACCAGCTCGGCCAGATCCTGCGCCAGGGTCGCCACGTCCGGCTGGATCAGGATCAGCCAGCCCGCGCCGTAAGGATCGGCGTTCAACAGGCCAGGCCGTTCCATGACCTCCGGATTGACTTCAATCACCTGGCCGGTGATAGGCGCCTTAAGCGGGCCGACGTACTTGCCCGCCTCCATGGTCCCAAAGGGCTTGCCCTTGGCGATGGGCCGGCCAGCCGGCTTGAGCCGCACCGCGCTCACGGTGCCGGCAGAGCGCTGCGCCTGGTCGTCCACACCCACTCTCGCCTGGTTGCCTTCCAGGCGCACCCACAGATGATCCTCCGGTTGGTAGTACAGCTCATCTGGTAATCGGATTGCCTCCACTTGCGCCACATCAACCTCCACCGTTAAGCTGCTAATGCCTGAGCACAAAGCTCTACCACGTCCAACACCCGGACGGCCGATGCCACCTGCTCAGCACCGCGCGTTAACGTCCGCACGCATTGGGGACAGGCGGTCACGATAACCTCGGCGCCCGTCTCGGTCAACTTGCTTGTGGCGCGCTCGGCCACGCGCTGCGCCAGCGCCGGGTCCACCATCTCCAGATCGCCACCGCCGCCACAGCACAACCCCCTTTCGCGGCGCTCATACACCTCCACCAGTTGCACGCCAGGAATGGCTGCCAGCACCTGGCGCGGGGCATCATACACGCCGCCGTTGCGCGCCAGATCGCACGGGTCGTGGTAGGTGACGATTTGCTGCACCTCTGTGAACGCTAAGCGCTGAGCCGCCGCCAACTCGGCGAGCAGCTCGGTCGAGTGAAGCAGCCGCACATCAGGCAAGTGGCCAGCGTATTCCTCCTGCCACATCATCCGGCACGCGGGGCAGGTGAATACAACGGTTGTTGCGCCAGTTGCACGGAGACGCGCGACGTTGTGCTCGATGAGCGCTGCGACCCGATCCTGCATCCCGGCGACCTTGAGCGGGAAGCCGCAGCATACTTCCCCCTCACCCAGGATCGTGAAACACAGGTCCGCCGCTGTCAACACACGGACGAACGATTCGGCAATGCGCTGGACACGCGGCGAGAAAGAGGACGAGCAGCCGACAAAATACACCACTTCGGCCTGCTCACGTTGATAGAGATCGGCCGGGGCGTCGTCCATATACTCGATCCAGCCGGCGCGCTCGTCGTTTTGGTAGGCATAGACATTGCCTGTCCGCTCGACATTCTCATTGGCCGCGCGCACCCCTTGGGGCGATAAATCGTGTTGAGCCGCCTGCGCGCGCGCGGCCAGCCAGAACTCGCGCAGATCAATCCGTGTCGGGCAGACCTGAGTGCAGTGGCCACACATCGTACAGTGATAAAGCCGCGCCATTTGGCTGGCAGTCAGCGGCGCCCCCTTCGTGCGGCCCAGCAACAGTCGCGTCAGTTGAATGCGGCCGCGCGGCGAGCACGATTCCCAGCCGACAGCCGCATAGGTCGGGCACACTGCGCGACAATAGCCGCAATAAGCGCAAATGAGCGCCTCGTCTATAAGCCCCTTGAAAAAAACAGTTTTGCTCATGGCCGCTCTCCCCTGGATGCCAGCAGCACATGCGCGGCGCCCAACACGCCAGCGCCTAAGCCAAAGGTGCTCGGCCACAACGGAAATACCGGATGATACAACTTGCCGGGATTCATGATACCCAGCGGGTCGAGCCGCGCCTTGCGGCGCCTGAGTTCAGCCAATCGAGTCCGACTGAAGATACGCGCCAGATAGGCCGTGTTCCACAATCCAACGCCATAGGGTCGGCCACCGCAGCGCGCGGCTAGATCGTGCAAGCGCTTGGTGAACCCGATCGCAGCCAGGTATGTCACGGGGCGACGCTCATCGGCCGGGTAGAGCGACATGACCAGCGCCATGTCGGGTGTGACGGCCAGGCCATACGTGCCGATCAGCAGGCGATGGTGTTCGGCCAGGTGCTTGACAGCCTTCAGGTAGTGCCGCAATCCAGCCATCGGCAGCCACACTTCAGCCGCTAACAACGAAGGCCCGGCCCGCTTGGCGCGCAGATGATACAGCCGTAGATTCCATTCCTCCAGCGCCGCCTCTGCTGGCAGCTCTTGCCCCACGACGCGCGTCAAGGCATCTTTGCCGCGGCCGACCTCGGCTGGCTCACCCTGAAAACTCACCAGCAGCACCCCCCGCTCGCTGATGGGCAACCGCGACTGGGGCAAAGCAAGGGGAACGCTGAATCCAGCGCGGGCCAACAGCCACAGGTAACCGCTGTCGGCGAAGAAGATGGTGAAAGGACGGGGCTCGACGCGAGCAAGGGAAGCCACGTTCTGGCCGAGCAGATCAAGATCGTCGCAGGCGAACAGATGATGGGATTCGCGCTCCGGTCGCGGGCGGATGGTCAACTCAATTTCCGTAATCACGCCCAGCGTGCCCTCGGCCGCGACAAACCAATCCAGCGGCGGATCGCTGGTGCGCGTGACGGCGATCCGCTCCCCGCCCGGCAACGCGACCTGCAAGCCGCTGAGTTGCTCACCGACGCCGCCATATTTCAGGCTGCCCATGCCGTGTCCTTGCATGCTCACCCAACCGCCGACCGTGGCCGAGACCGCGCTGGACGGATAAGACTTGACCGCGAAACCCTGGCGCTGCAAAGCATCGTCCAGCTCGACCCAGGTCGTGGCAGGCAGCACGCGCACGACTTGCGCAACAGCATCGAGTTGGATGCCACCGCGCAAGCCATTGACATCGAGCACCCACCCGCCCCGCACCGGCACAGCGTTGTAGTAGCTGGTGCTGGCGGCGGCGCGCGGGGTAACCGGTATGCGCGCGTGCGCGGCCTGGCGCAGCACCTCGGCGACCTGCTCAGCATCGCCCGGCCGGATGATGGCATCGGGCAAGGTGCGGAAAAACGGCTTGACCATGATGGCTGGGACTGGCGCCAGATCGCGCGCATACAACTCGCGCTCAATGACATCCTCGGTCACACGATCGGCGGGAACACCTGATAGCTTCACCGGCATGCTCATCCTCTCTCAACCCACACTCGTTCCGCATGATACGAACTGCGCACCAAAGGATCGGCCAGGACCGCTTGAAAGCCTAGCTTCTGACCGACATCACGGTACCACGCAAACACGGCCGGGTGTATATGCTCAACGACTTCCAGCTGCCGATTTGTCGGCTGCAGGTATTGGCCGATAGTGAGAATGTCGCAACCGGCGCGGCGCAGATCGCGCATAGTTTCGATCACCTCACCGCAGGTCTCGCCCAGGCCGACCATCAACCCCGATTTGGTCGTCAGCCCACGCTGCTTGGCCCAGGTCAACACTGCCAGCGAACGACGATATTCAGCCTTGGCGCGCACTCTCGCGGACAAGCGCTCGACTGTTTCGACATTGTGATTGAAGACATCAGGATTAGCGTTGACCACGATGCCCAGTGCTGCAAGTGACCCGTTGAAATCGGGCACCAGCACCTCGACCGTCGCACGGGGCAGGCGCCGACGAATGGCTTTGATGGTCAACGCAAACTGACGCGCGCCACCATCAGGCAGGTCATCACGTGTCACCGACGTGAGAACGATGTGCTGAAGTTGCAGTTGCGCCGCCGCCTCTACGACATGCGCCGGCTCGTCCGGATCAAGCGGCAGCGGGCGACCGGCCATCACGTTGCAAAACCGACAATGACGGGTGCAGACATCGCCCAGCAACATGAACGTGGCTGTGCCCCGCGCCCAACACTCGCCGATGTTCGGACAGGCAGCTTCCTGACATACCGTGTGCAGGCTCAGTCCAGCGAGCAAGCGCTCGACGTGGTCGGTCTGTCCCTGGGGTGCAGGCGCCATCAGCCACGGGCCCGGGGCGCGACTCGGCGTCACTCCGCGCGCAAACACGCGGCCAAAAGCGGCCACGAGACTGTGCTCGACAGCTTCCAAAGCCACCGGAGCATTCAATTCCGCCCGCATGGATGTGACCCCCCGGTCGGCCAGGCCGCACGGCACAATCAACTGAAAGTGAGTCAGATCGGGATCCACATTGAGCGCCAGCCCATGGGTCGTCACATGATCCTGCACTGCCACCCCGACGGCCGCGATCTTATCCTGTCCGATCCAGACGCCCGGATGGCGTTCAACGCGGCCGCCGGCGATGCCCCACTGGGCCAGCACGTTCAGGGCAACCTCCTCCAGGCGCCACAAGTAACCATGTAAATCATCCGCAGGCAATTTCAAGATCGGATAAACGACAAGCTGGCCGGGGCCGTGATACGTCATCCGGCCCCCGCGGTCGGTCTGAACGACCTCGATGCCCAGTTGACGCAGTTGATCAGCAGGGGTCCGCAGGTCTTCGCTGCCGCCTGCGCAGCCCATGGTAATGACTGGTGAATGCTCGCCGAGCAACAGCGTATCGCCCACTTCGTCGCGACGCCGGGCATCAGCCAGCTGTTGCATCAGACGAAGCGCATGACGATAGGGAATGCGTCCCAGACGCACAAGTTGGATGGGGTCGTGTGACATTGAGAGGATACGCCGTTAGAACTTGGGCACATACAGCGCCTGGCCCAGAATCGCCCGGCCGGCCTCGAGCATACTCTCACTCAACGTCGGGTGAATCCGAATGGACCACGCGAAATCTTCCGCCAACGCTTCAAGCTGGAGCCCCAACGTCGCCTCGGCGATCAACTCGGTGGCACGGTAACCGACGATATGTACGCCCAAGACCTTGCCCAGCTTCCGATCCGCGACAAGCTTGATGCCGCCTTCGGTCTCGCCCAGGCCCAGCGCGCGCGAGCTGGAGTTGTAGGCGATATTGGCAACCTCAACGTCATAGCCCTTATCGGTCGCCTCGTCTTCGGTCAGGCCGACGGCCGCGATTTCCGGAAGGGAGAACGCATAACGGGGCACGGCGCGGCGGTCCAGGCGGCGCGTTTTGCCCAGTGCATTCTCAGCGGCGACCAGCCCTCCTTGTGTGGCTAACGATGAATAGAATGGCGCGCCCGTGATGTCGCCGATGGCGTACACGCCCGGCACATTTGTCTGCATCCGGTCGTTCACGGCCACCGCCCCTTCGTTCAGCCTGATGCCAACCCGCTCCAATCCCAGGCTGTCGGTCACGGGGACGCGACCCGCCCACAACAATCTGTCCACCGTTATGTGCGTCTCACCTTTTCCGCCGGCCAAGACAACCTGCAATCCGGCGCTTGTGCGCGCCGCCGACTGCACGCGTACATGGCACATCACCTGGATCCTCTGGTTTTGCAGGATGCCCTGCAATCGCTGGCCTATTTCGTAGTCCTCCTGCGGTAACGGGTACGGTCCGTCTACGGCCAGCGTGACCTGGCTGCCCAGCGCGGCAAATAGCGTGGCGAACTCAACTTCGACCGCGCCCCCACCCCAAACAAGCAACCGACCCGGCACTGCGTCAAGTCTGATGGCCTCATCGGGCCGCAGCGCTTCCTGCACATCGGTGGGAAGCGGCGCCCAGCGTGCACCGGTCGCCAGAATGATGGCACGCGTCGCGCGGATAAGTCGCCCATCCACCTCGATCGTCTTCTCATCCACCAGTCGCCCCTGACCCTGTACCACCTCAATGCCGAAGGTCGGCAACAGGCCCGCCAACCCTTCCCGCAGGCCTTGCACGATCTGGTCCTTGCGCGCAGCCATGGCCGCGATATTGAGCCTGGCCGAGCCGACCTCAATGCCCAATTCACCCGCCTGGCCGATGCGCCGATACAGCTCGACGCTCGCCAGCAAGCTGGTTAACGGGATACAGTTGTGGTTGACGCAGTTGCCGCCCAGATCGGCGCGTTCAACCAAAGTGACCTGCGCGCCCAGCTGCGCGGCGCGGGTAGCAGCAGCCGTCCCGCCCGGCCCACCCCCGATAATGACAACATCTGGCATAATTCCTCCTGGCAATTACGTCAACAGCCGGTACGGTCTCTCAAGCAGTTCCTTGAGCGACTGCAAAAACTCGCCGGCCGGCGCGCCATCCACCAGGCGATGATCTATCGTCAGGCTCAACACCAGCATCTTACGGCGCGCGATTTGATCTTCGTGGACGACCACGCGCTCACCGATGCGCCCCACACCCAGGATCGCGGCCTCAGGCGCATTGATGATCGGCGTAAAGCCGTCAATGCCATAATTGCCCAAATTGGTGATAGTGAAAGTGCTGCCGGTCACTTCATCCACCGAGAGGGTGTTCGCGCGCGCGCCTTGTGCCAGTCGCCTCACTTCTTGCGCGATCTCTTGGACCGTCAGCTTATCCGCATTGCGCACGACCGGCACAATCAACCCCTCCGGCAATGCTACCGCCACACCGATGTGAATGGCTTCCCACTGGTGGATTTCTTCGCCGAGAAGGGTCGCGTTGAGCTGCGGATGGCGCTTCAACGTCTTAGCGACAGCCTTGACCATCAAGTCCGTGTAGGTTGCATCGAAATCGGCCTTGACCTGCTCGCGCAGCTTGACCAGTTCAGTGGCATCCACCTCGATCATCAAAGTCAGTTGGGCCATTGTGCGCAAGCTCTCGACCATGTGTTCGGCGATGGCCTGGCGCATTCCCACAAAGGGGATGATGCGGCTCGCGGCCGGCGGCTGCGCCGCGAGCGCAGCCGTTGGCGTGCCCGCAACCGAGGCCGCCCGCGTCTCAAAATCCAGCACGTCTTGTTCGGTGATTCGCCCGCCGACGCCGGCGCCGGGGATTTCGGCCAGCCTCAGTCCACGCTGCTCGGCCAGCTTGCGTGCCGTCGAGGTCGCCAACACATCGGCGGAAGCGGGCGCCTGAAGGCCCTCTTCGACAAAGCGCAGCACGTCGGCTTCGGTCACCATGCCATCCGTCCCTGTGCCCATGACCTGGGCCAGGTCAATCCCCTTTTCCTTGGTCAGGCGGCGTGCGGCGGGCGAGGCCAGCACAAAGCCTGCTGGTGCCGGCGGAGCAGACGGCGCTGCGGCGGCTGGCCCGGAAACTGAAGCGGCGGCCGGCGCGGGCGTAACGGCTTCTTCGATCGCTGGCAGCGGCTCACCCGGCGCAGTGATAAAGGCCAGGATCGTGTTGATGGGGCGCGTTTCCTTCTCGCGCACCATGATCCGCAAGATGCCTGTTTCAGGTGCCGTTAATCTGTAGGTGATTTTTTTGCTCATAATGACGGCGATCTCTTCATCCTTTTGCACCGGATCGCCGTCTCGCTTGTTCCATTTGGCGACAACACCCTCGCTCATCGCCATGCCTAGCTTGGGCATAATGATCTTAGTTGCCATAGATACATCCCTCTATCAGGTGCGTCCCTCTATCGCGCTGCCAAGCCGCTGAAATACGCCGCGCCGAGTGGCCTCGCCCATACACTGCGCGATGTCCACAACGCGCGGGCCGGCCTGGGTCAGCCGGACGGTAATCGTCCGTGGGCCGTACACTTCGATGTACCGTTCGCCGTCGAGGGCAATCGTGCGCGGGTCGGCGCTCAGGGTCACCTCGCTCCCGATAGAGAGCAGGCGATGTTCCCGGATCGGCACGCGCGCGACCAGGCCAGGCCCCATAGGCGCCAGCACCTGTGTGCCGCCCGCCCCGATAGCCAGATACATCCCGTGTCCATCGCGCACACTCACCGCCTGCAAGCAACTGCCCACCGAGGATAGCCCGATGCTGCCCGGCTCGGCGCGCGCCAGGACGATCTCTTGTATGTGGCTGGGATTCCAAATGGCACGCGTGCCAATCCAGAGATCGGAGCTGGTCACCACGTCCACCAGGGCAATGTCCGCAAACTCGCCGTCAATGCACACTTCCAGTCGCTTGGCCCGATAGGTCACGGCCTGCGTGTCTACCGCGCCCAACGCGAGCAAGCCGGCAGCCAACCCCGCAACGGTGCTTTCGACCATCATGGGAAAAACGTTGTTGGTGCCGGTGGAGATCGAGACGATAGGAACGTCGCCGCAGCCTTTTGCCACGACACGGTTCGTGCCGTCACCACCCAAGACAACGATGCTGCCGACATCCAGCGCGCATAGCCGACCGGCGGCTATGGTCGAATCCTGATCGGTGGACGTCATAGGCATATCCAGAATGCCGACACGCAGCGCAGACAGCTTCAGTCCATCCAGCGCCCGCTCACCGATGCCATAATAATCCGGCATGATGAGCGCCTGCTCAACGCCAACGGCATCCAGGGCCAGCAACACCCGCTGCAAAATGTTGGTCTTTTCGTTGTTATCGAACACCGAGGCATGAGCAACCAGGCGGCGAATGTCTTTGCCCGAAGCCGGGTTGGCAATGATTCCTACGCACGACATGAAGCGCCTCTTTAGTAACACGGGCGAGGGGCGCCTGCCGCGTGCGCAATGCATGCGGCAGGCGTCGCGCCTCGCCCGTGCAACCGTTATGTGATCACGATATTACGCGACAGCCGCTCGAACAGCAGCGACAATCTTGGCCGGACTGGGGATGTAACCATCCTCGAGTGGTGGGCTGAACGGTACCGGTGTGTGCGGCGCAGTGACCGTGCGCGGCGCCGCATCCAGGTAGGCAAAGGCCTGTTGCGCGGCCAGGGTGACGATATCATTGGCGACGCTACAGCGTGGGTTGTCCTCGTCCACAACTACCAGCCGATGCGTCTTTTTGACTGATTCAAGAATGGTGCTCTCATCCAGCGGCGAGAGGCTCTGCGGATCTACCACCTCGATGTCAATGCCATCTCTGGCCAGCTCTTCGGCCGCTTGCACGGCAAACGACCGCATGCGGCCGATGGCGACCACAGTCGCATCCTTGCCGGGGCGAGCGATCTCGGCCTTGCCCAGCGGGACGATGTATTCGCCCTCTGGCACGGGCCCAGACGAGTCCAGCAGCACGAGATGCTCCATGAAGATCACAGGGTCATCATCGCGGATGGCCGCGGTGAGCAAACCTTTGGCGTTAGCGGGCGTGGAAGGCGCAACCACCTTGAGGCCCGGCATGTGCACGAAGACCGAATACAGCACCGCCGAGTGTTGCGCCGCAGCGCGAAAGCCAGCGCCATACAGCGTGCGGATGACCACGGGCACCTTGGCCTTGCCGCCGAACATATAGCGCATCTTGCCGCCCTGGTTGAAGATCTGATCCATGCACACGCCGAAAAAGTCTACGAACATCAATTCGGCGATGGGCCGCAGCCCGGTGGAGGCCGCGCCGACGGCCGCGCCGATGAAGGCCGATTCGCTGATGGGTGTGTCACGGACGCGACCCCGGCCAAACTCCTGCACCAGGCCCCGGGTGACGCCCAGGTCCCCCCCCCATGCCTCCTCGCCTTTTTCCTCCAGGTGCGTGCCCGCGCCGCCGGCTACGTCCTCGCCCATCAGGATCACAGTGGGATCCCGCCGCATCTCTAACCGAATTGCTTCATTGATCGCTTCGCGATAGGTGATTGTCCGGGTTGTCATGGCAATCCTCCTAATAACTCACATACACGTCGGTCAGGATCTCGTCCAACGCGGGATAGGGCGATTGCTTGGCGAATTGGACGGCTTCGTCAAGCACCTGTTTGACGCGGGCGTCAATCTCGGCTAATTCAGATTGCGACAGCAGGTTGCGTTCGACGACGCGCCGGACGAATTTGTCAATCGGGTCGCGTGCCTTTTGCCTGGCCTTGTCATCTTCCGTGTAATAGCTCAGGTTATCGCCCTGAAAGTGGCCATAGTAGCGGAAAGCTTTGCACTCGATGAGCGTAGGGCCTTCCCCGCGTCGCGCCCGCGCGATAGCTTCACTGGCAGCTTCGTAGACCGCGAACAGGTCGGTGCCATCCACGCTGAAGCCCGGCATGTTGTATCCCGTCGCCCGGTCGGCCACGTCCTCGGCCGCGCAGTGATAGTGTGCTGGCGTCGTCTGGGCAAAACCGTTGTTCTCGCAGACAAAGAGCACCGGCAGCTTCCAGATTGAAGCCAGGTTCATGGACTCGTGCATCGTGCCTTGTTCGGCGGCGCCATCGCCAAAGAAGCAGACAGCGACCTGATCGGTTTCCTTGACTTTGGCCGTCAGGCCTGCGCCACAAGCCAACGGGCCACCAGCGCCAACGATGCCGTTTGCGCCCAGCATGCCCTTATCCACATCCGCGATATGCATGGAGCCACCCTTGCCCTTACACGCGCCGGTGGCCTTGCCGTACAACTCGGCCATCATCGCCTTGATGTCCACGCCCTTCGCGATGCAGTGGCCGTGGCCGCGATGTGTTGAAGTAATGTAGTCGCGGTCGGTGAGCAGGGCGCACACGCCAACGGCGATGGCCTCTTCACCGGCGTACAAGTGCACGAAGCCTGGCACCTCGCCTTGCGCAAACAACTCGGCTGCCCGGTTCTCGAACTCACGGATGAGCTGCATCCGCTCATAGATCCAGAGCAGCTTATCCTTGGTTAGCTCGGCCATTATGTTCCTCCCTTCGGTGCTAGAAACCTAGATGCACGCTTTCACCATGCCCCCATCTACGTTGATCGCCTGGCCCGTGATGAAGTTGGCCTTGTCAGAAGCCAGGAAGGCCACCATGTACGCGATGTCCTCCGGCGCGCCGTGGTGCCCCAGGGGAATATTCTGCTGGGCAAACCACTTGATAGCCTCTGGCCCGGACATGCCGATGAGCGCGCCAAGTTGCTCACCCAATCCTCCAGGGCCATCCCACAACGGCGTATAAATGGGTCCAGGACAGACAGCATTCACCAAGATATTATCCTTAGCCAGATAGTTCGCCAAGTCTTTGGTGTACATGATCACAGCCGCCTTAATGGCGTCGTAGTCAACCAGACCGCCCGGCTGCTTACCGAAGATTGAGGAGATATTGATGATCCGCCCCCACCCCTGCTTGCGCATGTAGGGGACAACCTCTCTGGCGCAACGCATCACGCCAAATAACATCAAATCCAGATTGCGCTGGAACTCGTCATCGGGACAGGTGAGCAGGTCGCTCAGGCGTCCAGTACCGGCGTTGTTAACCAAGATGTCAATCCGCCCAAACCTGTCGGCTGTTTTGGCAACAAAGCTCTGGATTTCTTCCAGTTGGGTGACATCCGCTTTCATGCCGAAGACCTGGCCGAATGCGCCAAGCTCATTCGCGATCTTGTCCACTGCCTCCTGACGTAAGTCACAGAAGGCGATGTGGCACCCTTCCTGGAGCAGAGTTAAAGCACAGGCCCTGCCGATCCCCTGGCAGGCCCCCGTGATCATGGCGACCTTATCTTGTAGACCAAGTTCCATATCTGTCACCTCCTTATGACATCTTGTCTCACAAGTCTATGCCATCTTCCCTGATGGCGCTATTGCGACGCGTGCTGCTCGCTTTACATGCCTCCTTTCTCAATGCCGTTGTCAGGCACGAAGCCAGATCTGCTACGCAAACAACTCATCTCCACTCTTGCCGGCCAGTCCAGGATGGCAATCAAAGCGGACGACGCCGACGGCGGCTTTGCCCTGCACCGCCTGAGCGATACGCGCTGCGCCCACATGCCCAAAACCGCCGCACAGCTCGATGGCTGCGACCCCTTGCGCAACCAGGTCTTGGGCAACCTGTTCAGCCTGCGCATAGTTCTGCGCGGCCACTACTGTCAATTCCACAGCAGGCGTGACCACCTGTGCGCGGTGAACTGCCGGATCTACCTCCGGCGCGACGAAAATGAAGGCCGCTTTAAGCATGAACCTCCTCTCCAGGTGAGAGAATCACTAGTGAACCACTCTTCAGTGTATGGCAAACGGCTAACATTGGCAATTAGTAATTACCCTGATCTTAGACTGCCAGAAACATGCGTTCAATCGGGGCTGATGATGCCTTTGCGTAAGGCATACTTCGTGAGTTCTGCGGTGCTGTGCAAGCTGAGCTTATCCATCACATGCGCCCTATGCGCTTCCACAGTTTTAACGGTGATGTGCAGGAGTTGAGCGATCTCGCGATTGGTACGGCCCTCGGCGATCAGTTGCAGCACTTCTCTCTCGCGATCGGTCAGGCGGCCATGCTTGTCTTCCTTTGTCTCAGCCCGTCGCTCATATGTCTCAATGGGCCTGCGCGAAAGAAATGGGCTGAGAAAGGTGCCGCCGCAATATACGGTCTGGATGGCCTGTACCAGTTCAGATACCGCCGCGTGTTTGACCACGTAACCGGAGGCGCCGGCCTGCAAGGTTTGGTAGACATATTCTTCTGTCAAGTGGACAGTCAGGACCAAAACTTTTACCTGGGGGAACAGCTTCTTGATCTGGCGAGTCGCTTCCAGGCCATTGAGAACCGGCATGGTGATGTCCATCAACACCACATCGGGCAGCAAGCGTCGGACAAGCTCAATCGTCTGCTGCCCCTGTTCAGCCTCGCCCACCACCTCAATGCCTGCTTCATCATCAAGCAGCGCACGCAACCCCTTGCGGACGATGGTATGGTCCTCAGCCAGAAGCACACGGATGATACTCATGCCTCGTCTTCCATGGGAGATGGCGGAAGGGGCAGCTCCACGAATAACCGGGCGCCCTGCCCTGGGCTTGTCTGGATGGTGAGCGAGCCGCCTAACGCGGCAGCTCTTTCGCGGATCCCAACCAGCCCTATGCCTGTAACGTCTGCTGTCAGTTTTCGCCGTGCGTCAAAACCGACGCCATCATCCTCAATCAAAATCGCGACTTTGGCTAACTGGGATGATAGACACAACCGCACATGACGCGCCTGGGCGTGCCTGGCAATGTTCGTCAATGCTTCTTGCACGATGCGGTACAAGGCCGTTTCGATCTCTGTCGGCAACCGTTCTTCCAGGCCCACCACTTCAAACTCGACCGGAATATCCAGCCGCTCAGCATAGTGGGTAACATACCAACGCAACGTCGGGGCCAGGCCCAATTCGTCGAGCATGGTCGGTCGCAAGGCGTGCGAAAGCTCGCGCACGTGGGCCAGCGTTTCATCCACCAACATGCTGGTCTCGAAGAGCTTTTTGCGGCTCGCTGGAAAGTCCGGAAACAAGTCCTTTTCCAATCTGGTCAGGTTGATCCGTATAGCCGTCAATGCTTGCCCCAATTCATCGTGCAGCTCCTGAGAGAGGCGCTTGCGTTCGGATTCGTAGGCATTCATCAACTCTGCCGACAAACGCTGCAAGTCCTCAGTTACCCACTGGCGCTCGGTGATGTCTTCGTACATCATAATGACATTACGAATCCTGCCGAGCTCATCCTTAACCGGATAGATGCGCGCCTGAAACCAGCGCTTCCTCCCATTCTTGAGTGAGTCAGGAGTGTCATAGGTTACCGGCGGCATCTCGACGATCTCCCCGGCAAAGCCTTGTTCGACGTAGGGCATCAGCCCCAGACTCTTGGCTTGCTCATCCTGAAGCATATTGTAATAGCGCAGATCGGCAACGGTCACCCCCCACAACTTTTCCCAGGCTTGATTGACCAACACTGTCCAGCCTTCGGGCGTCATCACCTGGATGCTGACAGGAGATTGCTCAACGGTGGTTCTGAAGCGCTCCTCGCTTTCTCGCAACGCTAACTCGACTCGCCGGCGTTCGCACTCCTCGGCAGCCTTGATCTTTTGGCGATGGAGCTCCAAGCGCACCGTGGCAAGCACCCCCATGATCTTCTCAGACGACCTCAGAACATAACTGTCCGCGCCAGCCTTAATGGCATCCAGGATCCACCCTTCACATTCGACATCGGCGATTACGATAATCGAGCAATCTGCCAGGGCGTTGCGAATGGCTCGAATGACACCCAAGGTATCTGACCAGGACAGCGGGCACTCGACAAATGCCAGATCAAACCGGCCATTCGCCAGGGCCAGCTCCAGTTGGCGTGGACTCCCCGGTTCGGCCATCTCAAGTACGTTGAACTCACCCTGCAAGGCGTCCGTGATCTGGCTGCCAACGCGTGCGTCATGGCCCACAACAAGGATGCGTAAAAGCGGATGAGAGCTTGCCTCCCGGCCCGTGTCCATTGGCGCTCCTTACTCAAACAACCTTTGTGGCCTGGCCAGCAACCTGGTAATCGTGCGCAAGAAAGCGGCCGCAGGCGCGCCGTCCACCACGCGATGATCAAATGTGAGGCATAGCATCACCGTGGCGCGCGCGACGAACCCGTTTCGCCAGATCAACGGTTTCTTGGCAACCCGGCCTATGCCCAGAATGGCAGCTTCGGGCGGATTGATGATCGGGACGAAGGAATCAATTCCGTACACCCCCAGATCCGTAACGGTGAAGGTGCTGCCGGCCGCATCATCCACAGTCAAAGTGCCCGCGTGCGCTGCCTTGATCAGGCGGCGCCTTTCTGTCGCGATCTCGGCCACAGTCCGCCGATCCGCATTCCTGATGACGGGAACAAGCAAACCATCTTTGAGCTGTACCGCCACACCAATATGGATCTCCTTCAACAGCTCAACCTCATCACCGAGCAAAACCGCGTTAAGCTGCGGATGATTTTTTAGGGCCATGGTAACAGCCTTGATCATTACGTCCGTGTGAGTCGGTGGTGCTTGCGCATAGATTTGCTTCCGCAGTTCGATCATCTCGGTGATATCAGCCTCAACGTTGAGCGTCGCCGGCGCCATGTTGTGCAGACTTTCCGTCAAACGCTGAGCGATTATGCGGCGCATACCGGTGAAGGGGACACTGTGAATGTCCGCGGTTGGCCGGGCGAGCTTGTGGGTGGGGGGATGGTTGCGCGCGGCTGCGGCGTGCGACACGTCGCGTCCCACGATGCAGCCGTCGAAGCCGGTCCCCTTGACCTTTGCCAGCTCCACCCCCAGTTCATGCGCCAAGTGACGTGCCCACGGAGAAGCCAACACGAATTGGCCGGCCGATGGCCGAGACGGCGGTGTGATGTGCATGGCCGCTTTCGGTGTTTCCCTGTGCACCGCCTGCCAGATGAAAGGGATTGGCTCGCCAGGGGCCGCGATGAAAGCAATCGGATCACCGATCAAAACTCTCTCGTTGACTTGAGCAGCATGATGGAGGATGCCACTACCAGGCGCAACAACCTGATAGGTGATCTTTTTCGTCATGATGTTGACAATCGGCTGGTCCTGCGTGACAGATTGCCCATCTGCCACCAACCACTTGACGATAACGCCCTCTGTCATCAACAGGCCTAACTTGGGCATGGCGACCTGGATTGTCATTCTCGACTCCTTGAAGCCGACCTGCCATAACGCGAAGTGTATTCTGGAACTTCGTCGCGCGGGATTTATGCCGCAGCTCCTTATTTGCGCGTTCGGCGCGAAGGCTCCCGCATAATCATATGGGGCGGTGGATCGGCTTTGTGTATTTGTGGACGAGATTATATCTTGTATTTTGGGGATACGGCAAGTGATAGCGCCCTACGGCGTGCTCAACGCCCCTGCTCCATCCTCCAACACGCCGGCCGCGCCGCTACGCGGCGATCACCGAGGCCCGCACGGCTGAATTCATGCGGGCTCAGGCCCGAACCCAAGGCCAGGCCCGTATAGGCTGCTTCTGCCATGAAGGGCGTGTCCGGCAACAGCTTTTCGAACTCCCCGATCAGCGCCGCCTCGTACGCGCCGGCAAAGGCGATTTCCCTCTGGCCGGTGCTATACTGTGCACCGCGGCCTGCGGGATGAGGTGACTAACGTGGGCGGCAAGCCGCTAACGCCGCTCCGTTCCGCTCAGGATGAGCGCATTATATAACGAAAGGTAAAACGCAAGTTGTGCCCGCTCGCAGTATATTCCCATATCCCGTGCGCAGCCCCACGCCAATGGCCTCATCGAGGTGCGCGAGGGGGATGCTCTTGACGACGCGCAGGGTGAGCCGACCAGCCTGCTGCAACACCTGCAAGCCCTGAAAACAGCCGACACCGTCCATGTCATGGACGCCGGTCAATCCAACCCGGTGCGCGACCTGGTTACCCTGGTGCAAAATTTCCGCTGCCTCCTGCGGGCCCGGCTCCGGCACCAGCTGCGCCACCAGCTCGATGGCGGCTTCCTCTAACAGGACGCCGGTCGGTTCCCCGGCCGCATCGCGCACGATCGCACCCCTCGGCGGGTCGGCAGTCTGTGCGCTGATGTGCGCCAGCCGCAAGGCCAGAGAGTTGACCCAGGTAGCATGCCCACTTTTCGCCCACAACAGCACCGGATGCGCCGGCGCCACCTGGTCCAGGTCCGCGGCCGCAGGAAACTGACCACCCCACACGTTGTGGTTCCACCCGAACCCGGTGATCCAGGCGCCGGTGGGCTTGCGGCGGGCGAACTCGGCGACGATGTCCAGGACCTGCTGCCTGGTCGGCTGCTCGGCCTGAACCTGTACCAATCCTTTGGCAGTGAGCAGCAGGTGGAGATGTGCATCAGTCAGGCCGGGGAGCACGCACGCGCCCTTGAGATCAATGATGCCCGCCTTGGCGCTGCCTGCCACCTACGAAGCCAGCGCCCTGGCTCCTGAGTCGGTGCCGGCGTACCAGATCCTCCCGTCCCGGATCGCCAAAGCGGTAACGAACGGCTGCGCCGGGTCCTTGGTATGAATTCTGCCGTTGAACAAGATAGCAGCAGATAGACTCTCCAAAGGTAACCTCCTGGACTCACGAGCATCCAGTACCCCGCCCCCACGAATCTGATGCGCTCGATGACTGGGTCCGGCATGGAACTCGCGCATCGAAATCTCGGGGGCAAGGTCCTGGACCCAGACCAATCCCAAGTATACAACAACCATCAAGTCTCGCACCAGTTCGGCCGACAACATCCACGTCCACGGCGGCAAAGGGCTGCCGCAGCGGTAGATCCAGATAGCCTGCGCGGTGGCATCCACACTCATCCGGCCAACATGACGCAGGTCATACCCAAACGGGCGGCCCGGCCGCATAAATATGCGAGAATTTCTATGTAGCCAGGTATGCATATGACCGCCTACGAACAGCAAGTTGCCCTCCTGAAGCTGCTGGCCCACCCGTTGCGCCTCCGGATTCTGGACATCCTGCGCGGCGGAGATGAATGCGTGTGTCACCTCGCAGCCGCTCTGGACAAGCCCCAGCCGTACGTCTCGCAGCAGCTGGCCATCCTGCGCAACGGCAGCACGCTGGTAGACGAGCGAGATGGCACCAACATCTTCTACCGCCTGGCCAACGAAAACGTGCGGCGTCTGGTAGAAGCCGCGTGCGGCCCGGTGCCCGTTTCAGCATCCCGCGGCCACCTGGCCGGGTGTCACTGCCCCAAGTGCACCGAGCTCACAACTGAACAAGGTTAATATACTTCGCACGGTCATAGGTTGCGCTTTCTCGAAAGTCTGAAAACGTAAGGTCAGCAGCGAATCCAGCGCCTCTTTGTGGGTGGTATGCGTCTGACTCAAACAGTCGGCAATGGCCGTCTTGAACGAAGCGAAGTCGGCATAATACTTGGAATATAGGCTCTGCTTCTTGACGAACTTCCACAACCGTTCGATCAGGTTGAGATTGGGCGAATAGGCCGGCAGAAAGCAGAGTTCCAGCGACCACAGGAAGCCGAGAAAAGGCGCCAGGACGAAATGGGCCGCATCGACAAAGAACACGGCGCGTTGTCCGGCTTGCGCTGCCGCTAACCGGGGTTCGAGTTCTTGTTTGAGATAGGCGGCCTGTTGCTCGGGATCGGCTTTGGCCGGAATCATGCCGACTTTGCGGCAGCGCAACTGGAGTTTTTTTTCAGGAACTCACGCACCTGGGTCTCGCTGCGCTTGATCCCGGTCAACTGCTCAATCTCATGCTGCGCTTCTTTGATGGTCGCCGGCGGATGGTCACGAAAATGCGCCTCCAGGCTGGTCGCGTGCGCTTGCAGGGCACTGGTGGGGCGGTACAGGTTGACCTCTTTGAGCTTATCTAGACCGCCCGCGGCATACAAGCCGAAATAGTCGCGCATAGTGTTTTCGGATACGCCCGCAAGACGCGCAATCAGTTCATGGGCCAAACCATGGCTCTTGAGCCAGAGCACTTCCATGCGCCGTTGCACCAGCGGCACGGGATGATGATAGCGTTCGTAGTTCAGCGCTTCCTGGATTTCCGGTGTGAAGGTCAATTGGATCGTCATGGCCCGTATTATACAAATACTGTGCGCGACTGTCAGCCATCAGAAACGCAATCCGCCCCCGAGGGCAGTATATGTTGCCGGGCCGCATATCACCCCGAATAGCGGAACAGCATCCATGTCATCTTGACCATCCCGGGGTGTCGTCAGCTTGCGCGAATCAGGAAGGGAGCTTAGCGGCAATGATTCTCTTGGATGACTTCATCCGCATCTTCCAACTGCCCCGTGCGATGGTCCCGCACCTCGATTTCGTCGTCCAGGGCCGCGAGATGGAGCTGGTGGTCGCGTTGGGCGACGGCCCGCTGACGCCCGACCAGGTCGCCGCGAAGCTCCAGATGTCAGCCAAAGAAACCGAGGCGCTGTTGGCGGCCGCGTACACCCGCCACGTGGTCAACCGTGAGACAAAGGATGGCGTAACCACCTACACCCCCGCCACCTTCTACCACCGGCTCGATCCGCTGTCCATGTATGAAAACTGGGGCGACGTGCCGGCCGATGCGCGGGACGCGGTGATCCAGTGGCAGCTGGATGAGTTCATCAACGCCTGGCTGCCGGTGGTCGAAGAACTGCGCCTGGACCCCGACAAGTACATCCGCATTCCCAACCGCGATGTGCTGCTGCTGGACGAGGCGCTGGCAATGGTGGATGCAGCGACGGAGCATGTGGTGGTGCCGTGCGACTGCCGAGCCATTGTCATGGCCTGCAACCGACCGCTGGAAACCTGCATCCGGCTGGACGAGGGCGCGCGGAACACCCTGGAGCGCGGGCATGGCCGCCGGTTGACGAAAGACGAAATGAAGGCGATAATCGTCAACGCCCACCGGAACGGCCTGATGCACACCGGCGACCGCTACTGGCGCGAGCACGGCGGACTCTTCGGCTTCTGCAACTGCTGCGCGTGCGACTGTTATCCCATCCGCGCCGGCCAGCAGCTGGGCATGAGCCGGGGGTGGCCGCGCAGCCACTACATCGCCGAACGGGATATGGACCGGTGCGAGCAGTGCGGCCTGTGCGTGCGCCGGTGTCACTTCGACGCGTTTTACCATGACGGGACAAAGATGGTGGTGAACGGCAAGCGGCGCCGAACCGTGCTGTTCGACCCGGCGAAGTGCTGGGGCTGCGGGTTGTGTGCGACCACTTGCCCCGATAATGCGATCACAGTGCAGCCATTGGGCACGCGCGAACCGATCTCGCCGGAGGAACCAGGTTTCTCGGAGAAACCTGGTTTGTCCGGCGAGCTTACCCACGACAAGGAATTCCATGGCTAAAGTTATACCGATCATGAAGGAAATCACCGAAGCCAACAGCCTGCTGGCGGCCGCGTTGCGGGCCGACTTCCGGCAGCGGGACGTGCTGGTGCTGGACATCGTCGCGTCGCCCGGCGCGGGCAAGACCACGTTGCTGGAGCGCACCATCGAGCGGCTGAAGGACGAGCTGCGCATTGGCGTCATCGAGGGCGATCCCACCAGCACCATAGACGCCGACCGTGTGGAGGCAGCCGGCGTGCCGGCCGTGCAGATCAACACCGGCGGCGGCTGCCACCTGGAGGCGGGGATGATCCGTGCGGCCCTGGGGCCGGGCGGCCTGAGCCTCGACGACGCCGATGTCATCATCATCGAAAACGTCGGCAACCTGCTGTGCCCCACTGGCTGGGACCTGGGCGAGGACGCAAAGGTCGTGGTCGCCAGCCTGCCCGAAGGCGATGACAAGCCGCTGAAATACCCCATGGCGTTCCTGGCGGCGCAGGCCGTGGTCATCAACAAGATTGACCTCGAGCCATATATCCCCGCCAAAGCAGCCCGACTGCGCGCCAACGCCCTGACCGTGAACCCCGACCTGGCCGTCTTCGAGGTCTCCTGCCTGACCGGCGCAGGGCTGGACGCCTGGCTGGACTGGATCCGGGCCCGGCTGGCCGCCAAACGGGCCGGCTCGCGCTGATGCGAATCGGACGTCGCAGCTTGCTGCGTCCTCCCGCCCAACGATAAGGCTGCGGAATGCACGAAATGCCCGTCACCCAGGGGCTCCTCAACCTGGCGCTGGAAGCAGCCGCCGGCCGCCGCGTCACCGACATCTACCTGCACGTGGGTCAGATGGCCGCCATCGTGCCCTCGTCGGTGGAGGTCTTTTTCGACCACCTGAGCAAAGGCACCCTGGCCGAGGGCGCGCAGTTGCACTTTGAAATGCTGCCCGTGGAGATGCACTGCCTGGACTGCGGCGGGGCCGCCGACCTGAGCGCGTGGGCCGATGACCGCCCCCAGGTGCTCATGGCCCGCGCGATCGCCCGAGGCTGCGCCTGCGGCAGCAAACGCCTGCGCGTCACCGGCGGCGTCAGCTTTGGTATGACACGCATCGAAGTTGACGACGAAGTTGGGCCGGGCGAGGTTTCTGTTGCAGAAGGAGTCCAGAATTAGGTGAACAGCGCAAACCGCAGGCAGATCTTCGTCCTCTTCGCAACCATGCTCATGGTCACGGTCGGCTTCGGCATCGTCATCCCCATCATCCCGTTCGTCATCACCGACCTGGGCGGCGGCGGCCGCGACCTGGGGCTGATGGTGGCGACCTGGGCGGCCGCGCAGTTTCTGTTCTCGCCTTTCTGGGGCGACCTTTCCGACCGGATCGGCCGCAAACCAGTCATCTTGATCGGCATTGCGGGCACGGTGGTGACCCAGGCCATGTACGGGCTGTCCACGCAGCTGTGGATGTTCTTCGTGGCCCGCTTCCTGGCTGGCGCCATCGGCTCGGCCGCGTGGCCCACGGCCATGGCGTACATGGCCGACTCGTCATCGGAGCAGGAGCGTGGGGGTGCGATGGGGCTGGTCTCCGCGGCGATGTACGGCGGCATGATGGTGGGACCGGGCATGGCGGGCTGGCTGGCGACCTACTCGCTGTCGCTGCCGTTCTTCGTGGCGGCCGGCCTCACGGCCGTGGTGCTGGTCTTCGCGTGGGTGGTGCTGCCCGAATCGCGGCCAGCCCGGCAACGGAGCGTCAAACCGGGGCGAGCCCGCAGGCCGCTGGTCTCGGAGATGGTCGGTGCGCTGCGCGGGCCGCTGGGCCAGCTCTTCCTGCTCAGCTTTATGCTCACCTTCGGGATGTCGCACTTCTGGTCGGTGTTCAGCATGTACGCAATGCGCCGGTTCGCCTACACGCCCGGCCAGGTGGGCACGGTGATGATGGTGATGGGCCTGGGCTCGGCGATCGTGCAGAGCATCGTCGTGGGCCGCCTGGCGCGGCGCTGGGGCGAGCCTGCCGTGGCGCGGGCGGCCTTGCTCTACAGTGCGTTCGGCTATGCCGGCATGCTGGCCGTACAGCAGTTCGGCAGCGTCATCCTGGTCACCGCGCTGTTCGTCATGGGCAGCTCGCTGATCATGCCCATGATCTCCAGCATGATCTCGAAACGGGCCGGTCAGGGCCAGGGCACCGCGTTGGGGCTGAACAACTCCTTCATGAGCCTGGGGCAGGTCATTGGCCCGATCTGGGCCGGCAGCGCGCTGGATATCAATCTCGGGCTGCCGTTCGCCAGCGGTGGGGTGATCATGCTGGCGGGCTTCATCATGACGCTGCTGCTGTGGCGCGGCGCGTCCTCCCGGCCGCAGCCGGTAACGTAGCCCGGTACCGCAATCCGCTGGATTGCGCACCCACAATCCGGCGGATTATGGTACGTTTCGGGAGGCACTCTTGGCAATCATCGGCAAACGCGCGCCAGACAGCGCACTTGCGCTGCCCGCTGCGCCGGCCCAAGCGCACGAGGCGTCCGGCTTCGAGGCGGGCCGGGTCGGCACCATCGCGGTCGCGCACTGGATTCACGACAGCTACACAGCGTTCCTGGCCCCCATGCTCATCGTCTTCAAGCAGACCATGGGCCTATCCAACACCGAAGCCGGCCTGCTCTCCGTGTTCATGCAAGAGGCTTCGCTGCTGCAGCCGGTCATCGGCGGCCTTGCCGACCGGTTCAACGCCCGCTTCTTCGTGATCCTGGCCCCGGCAGTCACCGCGTTCGCCATGAGCGTGTTGGGCGTGGCGCCCAGCTACCTGGCCCTGGCCATCCTACTGACCATCGCCGGCGTGAGCTCGGCCTGCTTACACGCAGTCGGGCCGGTGATGACCGGCAACGTGGCGGGCAAGAAGCTGGGCCTGGGTATGAGCATCTGGATGGTGGGCGGGGAGTTCGGCCGCTTCGTCGGCCCGCTGGTGATCGGCGCCACCATCCCGCTGCTGGGCCAGGCGCGCATGCCGTGGCTAATGATCGGCGGCATCGTGGCTTCCGTGGCCCTGTATTTCGCCCTGCCGGCCGACCGTCGCAGCGTGGGCGGGCTGGCGCGCGGGGGGACTTCGCTGCGCGAAGAGTTGCGGGGCAAACGCCGGCTGCTCGCACCGCTGCTGGGCTTCATGGCCGTACACGTGATCTTGAGCGCGGCCCTGGTCACCTACCTGCCGGTGCTGCTCTACGACGCGGGCGAAACCTTCTGGCTGGCCAGCGTCTCGCTGTCGGTGCTGCAGGCGGCCGGCGTGGTGGGCGCCTTCTTCGGCGGCACGCTGAGCGACCGGCTCGGCCGCCGGATGATGATCTTCCTGTCCATCTCCCCCACGTCACTCCTGATGTTCATCTTCCTGGGCGCCAGCGGATGGGTGCGCTTCCCCCTGCTGGTGCTGTTGGGACTGACGTCGCTCTCCATCACGCCGGTGATCATGGCGCTGGTGCAGGAGAGCTTCCCCAACAATCGAGCGCTGGCCAACGGCTTTTACATGGCGCTCAGCTTCGTCTTCCGCTCCATCGTCGTAATCATCGTCGGCCGCGTGGGCGATATTTGGGGGCTGCGCACCGCGTTCGCGGCCGCGGCCGTGGCGCCGCTCATCGCGCTGCCGCTGCTGCGCTGGCTGCCGGCTAAAAATGCCAGCCAAACCGAAAGCTGAGCCTCACGCTTCCACCACCTCCGCCAAAATCGCCTCGATCTGCGCGGCGACGGCGGGATCCAGCGGTGTAGGCCGGTGGATCTTCAGGATCTTGCGGGCCTTGCGCATGACCCGCTCGGCGGTATCCAGGCCGCCCGCCTGTTCCCACAGCACATGGGGCGCGCGGTCGAGCACTGACGGCACCCAGATCTCCTGTCGCGCCCGGCTCACCGAGCGCGGCTGATCCAGGAACGAGCCGCCCGGCCCCACCGCGGCGATCAAGTCCAGCATGATCGTCTCCGCGTTGACCTCGACCCCGCGCATGATCCGCTTGGCCATGCCGATGATCTCGTCGGTCAGCACCAGCATCCCCAACGAACCGATGTCCGCGCAGTCCAGGAACCCCACGTCGTGTACGAGCGCCGGGCCGCTGAGCGCGGCCATCAACACCTGGATGGCCGCTTCCAGCCCGGCCTGCGCGTCCACCAGCTTGCTCTCGGTCGCGCCGGCCGTGCCCATGAACGGCAGGTGCAGATAGCGCGCCACGTCGGCCGCGGCCGCGCTGTAGAGGCTCATCTCCGGCGAGCCGTAGGCCGGCCGGAGCGTGCGCATGTCCATGGCCGACAGCACCGCGCCCACGGCCATCGCCGCGCCCCGCTGCTTGAGCTGCACGATGGTCAGCCCGCTGAGCGCCACGGCTAGGTGCAGCACCAGGCCGCTGGCGCCGGTGACAGGGGACTCCAGCCCCACGGTCGGGCCGCCCAGGTAGACCACCGGGACGCCGTGGGAGGCCGCCAGCAGCACGTTGGCCAGGTCTTCGTCGGTGTGGCGCAGGGGCGAAGGGTAGGTCGAGAAGATGGCGAACAGCGGCCGCTCCCGCAGCGCCTGCTCGCCGCCCGCCACGGCCGCGGCCATGCGGATCTGCGCGGCCACGTTCGCGGGCTTGTGGGCCCACGACAGGATTGGCTTGCCGGTGTTGGCCAGCAGCTCCGCGAACTCGTAGACCGAGGCCAGGTCGGCCTGCACGTCGCTGATCAACGCCAGGCCCATGACGTAGTCAATGCCGGGCAGCGCATCGGCCACGCGGGCGGTCATGGCGGGATCCCCCCGGCGAGACGGCCGACGCTCGCCGGTGTCGGGGTCAATGAAGTAAGTATTGGTGAGGCCAGGGCCGAAGTGGACGCGGTCCGGCGCCACCCGCATCTCGCGGCCCGGATCGCGGCCCCACACGGTGAACGCGGGCGGCGCGGAGGCCAGCGCCTCTTCCACCAGGTGCGGCGCCAGCCTGGCCCGCGTGCCCTCGACCCGCGCCCCGGCCGCCCGCAGCAGATCACGCGCCTCCGCGTTGGCCACCTCCACGCCGATCTGATCCAGGCAGTCCAGCGCGGCCAGGTAGAGCGTGTGGCACTGCGCATCGGTGAGCACGCGGAACGATGGCGTCCCGCGGTCAGAATAGTTGGTTTGAATCATGAACGCCTCCTGCTATCAGACTCAGACGTGCCCGTAGTAATCGCGGTGGACGACCACCGAGTAGGCGTAGTCGAGCAGCGTGCCCCAACTGAAGAGCGGGATGTCAATCGCCCGCTGCAGTGCGCGGGCAAAGGGCGGGAAGCCGGTGCATTCCAGAACCAGCGCGCCCATGGCCGGGTGGCGGCGATAGAAGTCCACGGCCACGGCGACGAACTCCGCTTCCGCTTTGGCGTAGTCCGCGGCCGGCGGATCGGTGCGCAGCCCGCCCGTCCAGAGGTGGTTGAACTCGACACACCGGCCGGCATCCATGGCGCCGCCCACCACGTAGTTGCTGCCGATCACGATGCCCGCTGACCGTAGATGCCGCTCGGTGAGGTAAGTTTCCTCGGCCATCAGGATGCCCACCACCCGGTCGGGGCCGATCAACTGCTGCGCAAGGGAGACCTGCAGCAGGCTGGACATGAAGACCGGGACCTGCACCGCAGCGGCTACTTCGCGCTGGAAGTAGGCGAAGTAGCCGCACTCGGCCGCGATGGCCCGGCAGCCCATGCGCTCCAGCCGTTGCGCCGCGGCCAGCACCGGCGCCAGGCAGGGCGATTTATCCTCGGCCACCACCAGGGCGTGGACATCCACCCCTTCGGCGATCTCGTACTGGATCGGAAACGGGTAGCCGCTGGCGTTGCGCACGTCGCCGGGGAAGCCGGGATAAACGTCGTCCAGAAGGATGATGCCCAGCCCCATGCCGTAAGCCCGCCGGTCAGGTCGGGCGCGGATGGTGCAGATGCCGTGATCGTGCTCCTGGTGATTCATGCTCGTCCTCCGAGACCGAAAAGTGGGACGCGGACCACGCGGACTACGCGGAGGACGCGGACTAAATCTGGACCTGTCCGCGTCGTCCGCGGTATCCGCGTCGTCCGCGTCCAATCCTAAGTCGCCATACCGTCACGCCTTCTCCACCGCCTGTTCCAGGTCGGCGATGATGTCCGCTACATCCTCCAGGCCGACCGAAAGACGGATCAGGCCGTCGTCAATGCCCGCCCGGTCGCGCTCCTCCTGGGTCATGTGCTCGTGGGTGATGGTGCGCGGGTGCATGCAGATCGTGCGGCTGGTGCCGAAGGTCACAGCATGGATGATCAGCTTGTAGCTGTCCACCATGCGCGCCGCGGCCGGGATGCCGCCGCGGACGACGAAGGACAACATGCCGCCGGCCGCGGTCATCTGCCGCCGGCCCAGGTCGTATTGGGGATGGTCGGGCAGGCCGGGATAGTTGACCCGCACCACCTTGGGATGGCCGGCCAGGTACTCGGCGACGGCCTGCGCGTTGGCGCTGTGCTGCGCCATGCGCAGCGGCAAGGTTTCCAGATATTGCACCGCCAGCCACGAGTCAAAGGGCTGCATGGTGGCGCCGACGAACTCAGTGGTGTTCCAACGGATGTCCTCGGTGAGCGACTCCGGGCCGATGATGGCGCCGCCCAGCACCGTGGCGTTGCCGGCCAGGAACTTGGTGACCGAGAGCAGGATAATGTCGGCGCCGAGCTTCATCGGCTGCTGGAGCGCGGCCGTGGCGGTGGTGTTGTCCACCAGCAGCGGCACGCCGCGGCTGTGCGCCACGTCAGCGACGGCCGCGATGTCGGTGACGAACAGGGTCGGGTTGCTGGGCGTCTCCACCCAGACCAGTTTCGTCCGCTCGTCTATGGCGCGATCCCAGGCCGCCGGGTCGGCCGGATCGGCGACGAAGTGGAACTGGATGCCGCAGCGTTCCGGGAAGATGGTCGCGGCCTGCTTGTAGCCTTCGCCGAAGGTGTTGAGCGAGGTCACGATGTTGTCGCCGGGCCGCGCGATGGTGAAGATCAGGTTGAACAGCGCCTGCGAACCTGACCCGGCCGTGACGCACGCCTCGCCGCCTTCCAGCGCAGCCAGCCGCTCCTCGAGCACGGCCGCCGTAGGCGTCTTGGTGCGGCCGTAGACGGGATACGGGATCTTGTCGAAGCGCTCATAGGGGTAGGTCATCGAGGGCACGATGGGCAGCGTGAAGGAGTTGAACCGGCCGTGATCTACCAGCGGCCGGAAGCCCGCGTGCAGAGCTTTCGTGGCGAACCCCTGGGCATCGTCCGGCCGCTCCGGCCGGCGGTAGTCGGGGTCGAAGGCCCACGGCTCACGCATGAAGAAGAACTGGTCGTTGCTCATATGATTCTCCGATGTACCGATGAGAC